>VXOF01000075.1 GCA_009840285.1 Nitrospira sp. SB0662_bin_26 | reverse complement strand
CGTCGGGATTTGGAGACGGATGCACCGGCACAGGGCACGTTTGATCCGGCGTTGCCTTTCCCCTCGGAGCCTGCCCTGGACCGTCCGCGCATGCCGGCCGGGCCGACGCAAACCGCGGCGCAGCGCCTGAAAGCCATGGTACAGTGTGCCGACGGGTTTGCGATTGCCGAACAGGATCTTCGAATTCGTGGGCCGGGTGAAATGATGGGAACGCGGCAGTCCGGGATCCCCGAGTTTCGCGTGATGAACCTGGTCCGGGATGCCACGGCCTTGGAGCAGGCCCGGCAAGAGGCGTTCGCCATGATGGAGCGGGACCCGCAGTTGTCGCATCCGGATCATCAGTTGCTCAAAGCCACCGTATTGCGAAAATGGCAAACCAAACTGGAACTGGGAACGATCGGATAAAAGCCGATGCGCGTGGCGGGCATTGATATCGGCACTCTGACCTGCCGGTTGTTGGTGGCTACGGTTTCTTCCGAGGGTTCGGTTGACGCGATCCGTTCGGAAAGGAAAATTTTGCGGTTGGGGGAAGGCGTCGATCACACCAAACGGCTCAAACCGGATGCCATGTCTCGCGTGATCGAGACGATTCAAGCCTGGAAAGCGATTATCGAGAGCTATGGAGTCGAACGGTACACGGCCGTGGCCACGAGTGCCGTGCGGGAAGCCGGAAACCGGGATGAATTTCTGGAGCGGGTCAGGAGCGAAACCGGCGTCGAGATCGAAGTCATCGACGGAGAGGAGGAAGCGCGCCGGACTTTCCTGGGCATTCGATCGGGTCTGCCGGACGTGCGGTCGATCCTGGGGTTGGATATCGGGGGCGGGAGTACGGAATTCATCGCGAGCCGGCACGGGCAGCCCCTCAAGACGACGTCGATTGACATGGGGGTGGTCCGATTGACGGAGCGGGTGTTGCAGAGTGACCCGCCGCGTGCTACGGAAATTCAACAAGCGGAAACCTTGATCCGCGCGCTCACCCAAGGTGCCCGACGGGAGCTCGGAGACCTCACGGACCTGATGCTCGTGGGCACGGCCGGTACGATCACCTCGTTAGCAGCGGTTGCCCAGGAACTCCCCGTCTATGATCCCGCGCGGATTCAGAATTACGTGTTGGAATTGCCGGTCATCCGGCGCATCGAACGCGACGTGTTCGGCAAAACGCAATCGCAACGCGTCGGGATGCCCGGCTTGGAAGCGGGTCGGGAAGGCGTCATTACCGCTGGAGTGCTCATCCTGCGTTGCATCATGGAAGAACTGAACGCCGCCCGGTGCGTCGTGAGCGAATACGGGTTGCGGGAAGGGGTCCTCGTACACCTCGCCCGGTCCTGCCGCGCCCATCCATAGCCTATTTATAACCAACCGTATGATAAAAAAGACTTTCCATTGAATCTTCTGCTAGGATCAGTGCATTGATCTTATCCGATCGTTCTGATATGACATGCCTAGTTAGGCTCCGGCATAGCGGGATTTCCGATGAGAGACGTTCCGAAAGCTCAGATCTTAAAGCGAATTGAATTTGAAAATCCCTGGTGGGATAGGCCTCATGAGGTGCCCCCGAACTATACCCAGTGGAAGCCGCGACCTTATTTGGAACTCTTTTATCCCCTTGCCGAAAATCAAAATATTCGACGAGCCATTCTTCTTATGGGTCCCCGACGAGTCGGGAAAACCGTCCTCATTCATCACACCATTAGTCGGCTCCTGCAAACAGTTCCGCCAAAGCAAATCGTCTACTTTTCCATTGATCACCCTTTGTACAACAGCCTCGGCCTCGAGCAGCTTCTGGAATTTTTTGGTGAGGTCAGCGGGACCGACTATAAGACCACTCCCACGTATGTCTTTTTTGATGAAATCCAGTATCTGAAGGACTGGGAAATCCATCTGAAGACACTGATGGATGCGTTCCCTTCGGTGAAACCGATCACGTCGGGTTCCGCCGCGGTCGCCTTACGGTTGAAGAGTGTGGAATCGGGTGCCGGAAGGTTTACGGAGTTTCTCCTGCCTCCACTCACATTTCATGAATATCTGACCCTATTGGACACTTCCGACAAGCCAATGCCCAAATTGATGCGTCAGGAGTCGTCGAAGGGACCAAACTTTTCCCGCGCACAGGACATCGAGCATTTGAATCAGGTGTTTGTTGATTACCTCAACTACGGCGGGTATCCGGAGGTCGTCTTTTCAGCCGATATTCAGAAAGATCCGGGGAGATTCGTCAAGGCGGATATTGTCGACAAGGTGCTCCTACGCGATTTGCCGAGTCTCTACGGCATCCAGGACATCCAGGAACTGAACTCGTTATTCACCACGCTTGCGTTTAATACGGCCAACGAGGTTTCCCTGGAGGACCTGACACAAAATTCCGGTGTCGCGAAGAATACCATTAAACGATACATCGAATATCTTGAGGCCGCTTTTTTGATCCGGGTGCTTCATCGGGTTGACCAGAGTGGGCGACGGTTCAGACGGGCAAATTTTTTCAAAGTGTACCTGACCAATCCGTCGATCTATTGCGCACTGTTTGCTCCGGTCAAATCCCATGACGAATCAATGGGTTCATTGGTGGAAACGGCGATATTCTCCCAGTGGTTTCACGCGGATATGTCGAGGTTTCATTATTCCCGGTGGCCCGGCGGAGAAGTCGATATGGTTTTTAGAGGACCTGAGCAGACCATCCAATGGGCCATGGAAGCCATGTGGTCCGACCGGTTTTCAGAGGATTCCCATAAACTCAAGAGCAGTCTGCGTTTTTGCCGTGCAAACGATCTGAGAGACATGCTCGTCACGTCAAAGCAAGAGAAGGCCTCCAAAGTGATTGACGGGGTCAACTTTGAATTCGTCCCGGCGAGCGAATACTGTTACACGGTTGGATACAACCTGGTGATGGGCAAGAAAGCCTTCCGGACAGACGGCAAGCAGGCCTGACTTACCGTTGACTATACCAGCGGAAGCCTTGGGATTCCTTGTAGGCGGGACGGTGAAACCCGCCGGGTTTCTCCAGAATCAAAGCTTTGAAATCCCACAGCCCGAACCAGGCCGGATCGAGGACATTGTGGTAGTGCAAGCCGGTCAGTTTGCCCAGCGACTCGCCGAGCGCGTCCTTTAATTCCGCTTCAGTATACGCCCGCACGGCGAACGCCTTGCCCTCGGCGTCCTGCAGGCGCCTGATGGCATACGCGGCTCCGGTGCACAGGACTTGCGTATCCCGTCGAATCGAGAGGAGTTGCGGCAGCGCACAGTATTGTTCCCGGAAGCCCAGCCATCTGGCCGCGTGGCGCAGGTAGGTATATTGCACTTCGTATTCCGTATGCCCGGGAAGCCGCACGGGGTCCGGCCAGCCTGAATCGATCCCGAACTCAATCAGCAACGCCCGCCCGCCCGGTTTGAGCACGCGCCAGAGTTCTTGCAGGAATTGAATGGCGCCGTAGTTGAAGATCGCTTCATCAGGATACGGGGTGTCCAGGTTCAGGCGGAGTTTTTGAATGAGGTCCAGGCATTGCTGATGTTCGGGAGTCGCGCCCTTGCGAGTCTCCAGTTCTTCTTTGGATAAGTGGACCGGGGTCATATCCGCCAGGTTTTCATTGTCGATGACCAGATCCACGCTGGACTCGGCCAGAGGTAACTGCTCCGCGTTCGCGTTCAGGACTTTGGCGTCCCATCCGGCTTTGCCGGCTAACGCGAACTGGGATTGCAGAAAGGCCCGGGTGAGATCCAGAAAGATGTATTCCACGCCGCGTCGTTCAACCCGCGAAAATTCCTTGGCCATTTCCTGGGACAGGTAGCCCAGGCCCGCGCCCACCTCCACCACCCGCTGCGGTTTCGGACTCCACCAGCCCAACTGCCGAAGGGTCTTGGCAAGCAATTGGCCGTAGGAGAATCCGTGCAGCGCTTCGCAGGGTTCCCGGAGAAGATGCGAAACCGTGGTCTCCACGATTTCGAAATGGCCGTGATGACTCTGAATCCCCTTGTGATGAAATTCCGTGAGGTGCTCCTCGCTTTCGACCGCCACGTTTTCATGCCATTGTTCGCGGACCTTCTGGAGGAGGAGGTCCCACTTCGCGTTGACGCTGTGCCCGCTGGGCGGTTCCGTCCCGAAATAACACAATGAATAGCGGGGTAAGGACCACCGTTCGAGAAACCACCGGCCGGTTTCCTGGTTGGCGCCGCAGACCCATTTGCCGAACTGATCGAGAAGTGCGCCGATCGACAGGCGCCCATCCATGGCTCCGAGAAGCGAGGCCCCCATCCGGTTCAGCCGGACCAAAGGCAGGTCTTCATCCAGGGGCGTGACCCACCATTCCTGATCCCCGTGCTGATAGACCACGAGGTCCGGCATGCGCCATGCCCGTTGTTGGAGAATCTCTCCCTCGAGGGCAAGGGGTTCAAGGGATGGGACAGGGGAAGTCATTCTTCTTTCCCCTCGCCTCTTGGGGGAGGGTAGGGTGCGGGCGAATTATTCGAGTGAGTCGGTTGAGTCGGCACCAAATACCATTCGGTACATGCCCGCCCAGAATTCCATCCAGGCATCGGCGGTTTCCCGGGCGCCCGCGGCCACGCGATGCAAGTTGTCCTCGGACCGGGCCGTCTTGCGCACAGCCTTGACCAACCAATTGCCGTGGAGTTGTTCTTCGGCCAGGTGTAACGTAAAAAATTCCAACTCCCCGGGCTGAAACTGTTCATATTGTTCGAGACCCGGCACGAAGTATTCGAATTCGGACGCCGCGGTAGTTTCGACGGCCAAGGCCGCACCCAGTGCGGTCAAATGACCGGAGTCAAGGTATAGCCGCCGCAACGTGTTGAGGTAGGTCGTCACTTCGGGGATCGGAACCGTGCATTCGAGATCCTGCTGCTGCAGCCCGATAACAGATGCAAACCGTTCCAGTTGCCGGATGTGCACGTGGTCGGGTGACCCGCTTCCCAACTCCGAATACAGGGTTTTGGCCAACTCGGCGCGCATTTCCATTTCGTGGATCGGGGTGTGGTATAACAGCCCTTCCAGGACCTTGACGAAATGGAAGCAAAAATAGTGGTACTGTTGGACAAAGGCCCGGAGTTGTTGAGGCCGGAGTTTTCGGGATTTGAACGTTCGGAAAAATTCGTTTGTATTGACCGGATGCGCCTGGAGTTCCAGGACAAGCGATTCAACGTCGGAAGGGATAGCTTGGACGGGGCTCATGCAACTCACATCAGAAACGGCCTGTGACCGATCATCACGATGACCGAAGCCACATTACACGATGCCCCCGGCCCGTCGCAAGGCAGCAAGGGCCAAGAGACGTTGTGGCGGGGTTATCGGCTCCCATGGTCTAATCGATACGGTATACATATCATGTATTCTTTGTTAAACTTTTCATCGTGATTCGAAGTTTCAAAGATCGGAGGACTGAACGATTTTTCAAGGGGAAACGGATCCATGCTTTCCATGGTTTTGTGAATCAGGCAACCCGCAGGCTGACTATTCTGGACAGTGCCGTATCACTGCACGACTTGGTGGCTTTGCGCAGCAACCGCATGGAATCCTTGTCTGGAGACCGAGCGGGTCAATACAGCATTCGCATCAACCGGCAATGGCGGTTGTGTTTTCGATGGCAGGATGACGGTCCCCATGATGTAGAGATTGTTGATTATCACCCATGAGGAGGACGAAATGACCGAGAATGGTATGCGGCCCGTGCATCCCGGCGAAATTTTGCGCGAGGAGCTTGCGGTTTTGGAAATGTCGGCGAAGGCTTTTGCCTCGGCCATCGACGTTCCGGGCAACCGCATAACGGCAATACTCAACGGCCAGCGGGGCGTAACGGCTGATACGGCATTGCGACTATCGCGGTATCTTGGCACCACACCGGAGTTCTGGTTGAACTTGCAAAAAACGTTCGAATTGCGGGTGGCGGAGACGAAGACGGGCAAGCAGATCGCGCAACGGGTAAAGCCCCGCCCCGCCGCCTGAGGCTGGCAGACGACGACACCCGCTATTCGCACGGTAGAAAAAGGTCGTCGGCAACAATCCGCGATGAGAAACACCGGGACGCCGCTAAACAGGTTAAAAGTGCGACTGGAGTGGAAGGCTGCATCATCAGTAATGCAGCTACATCTATGTTGTCAGCATCGAGCCGGTTTTTCGGGAAATGATGTTTGAGGAGACTGGTTAATGACTGAGAAGCATGATACGTCCGCCGATCATCTCACGTTTTCACAACGTCATGGCTACGAGCCTTTGCCGGAAGCGATGCGGTTGGAAGCGCTATCTGGTGATTTGAGGCGTGAAATTTGGAACGCCACGCTTCATTTTTTTCAAATAGATCGCGGTCGATCTATCCAAGCGATGGGGATGCTAGGCTCTGTTCCAGATGATAAGACAGCGATCATCATCCGAGATGTGCTTGGAGAATTTCTCAAAATACCTCATGACGAAATTGATCGCAGTGTCCTTTTTGATGAACAGCATGCCAACTACCAGGAAACAAAAGAAATAGTACTGAAGGGAACATTTAATCGGGTTCTCGACATAATTGAAATCATTGCAAAACTTCCATACGTGCCTATAGGCACACAAAACTTCTTCTGGAGCATTAAGCATCTATTCGAGAAACATGCCGCTGCTTACTGGCTGGATATGTCGAGTCGTCCGTTCCAGTTTTTTCCTCGTAGCAGTAAAGAGCAAGGCGAAGCGACGCAACTAGCCATCAAGACGATTCACGAAGGTGGCATGGAAGGCGCAGCAACGCATTTGCGTCAAGCGGCGGCGCATATCAACGCGCAGGAATACGGAGATTCTATTGCCGACAGCATCCATGCTGTCGAGTCTGTTGCGTGTGTGATCGCACAGAAAGAGAACGGAAGCCTCGGACAGGCGCTTGATTCTCTTGAAGAGGCCAAGTTGCTGGAGCATAGGGCACTGAAGGATGCGTTTAAGAAGCTATACGGTTACGCAAGCGACGAACGAGGGATTCGGCATGCCCTACTCGATCAAGACTCTCCTGATGTCGGATTGGATGAGGCCGTGTTCATGTTCGGCTCGTGTGCGTCCTTCGCTGCTTATCTCGTGAATAAACACCGTCAGATGAATCAACAACAAGCTAGCGGTAAGTGACAGACCCCCAAATCACCTGGTGCTGTATTCCGAAACCATGTGGAACAGGAGAGCATTCATGGGTCCATTTCCTGGATGCCTCTGATTGTCCGAAGCAGAAGAGCCTTTCCAGGAAAAATTGAGACGCATGATAGAATGAATAAGAACCTCTTTGTTCATCGATCCATTTGAAACATGATGACGACCTACGAATTTGACGTGCTGGTGATGGGGGCCGGGTTGGCCGGGTTGCGAGCCGCGTTGGCTGCGCATCAGACCGGGGCGACGGTCGCGGTGATCACCAAGGTCCATCCCGTACGGAGCCATTCCAATGCCGCGCAGGGCGGCATCAATGCCGCTTTGACCGATCGGGGCGACAAGTGGGAAGAGCATGCTTTTGAGACGGTCAAGGGCAGCGATTATTTGGGTGACCAGGACGCCGTGGAAATCTTGGCGCAGGAAGCCGGGCAGGATATTCTGGCCTTGGAACACATGGGCGTGATCTTCAACCGGAACGAGGAAGGACGGTTGGGCACCCGTCGCTTCGGCGGGCAGAAACGCGCCAGGACTTTTTTTGTCTCAGATTTTACCGGACAGGCGTTGTTGCACGTCCTGTATGAGCAGGCGATGAAGGTGCGCCTTCCGGTGTTTGAGGAATGGTTCGTGACGTCGTTGGTCAAGGATGAACAGGGTCGATGCGGCGGGGTCTTGGCCTTTGAAATACGAAGCGGACGTGTGGCGTTGTTCAAGGCCAAGGCCGTGGTCATTGCCGCGGGGGGCTTGGGACGCGTGTTCGAGCCGAGTACCAACGCGCTGATTTGTACCGGTGACGGCATCGCGATTGCCTATCGGGGCGGAGCCCCGCTGATGGACATGGAGATGGTGCAATATCATCCCACGACCTTGCGGGGTAAAGGGTTGCTCCTGAGTGAAGCGGCTCGCGGGGAAGGCGCCTATTTGCTGAATTCCAAGGGTGAACGGTTCATGGAGCAGTATGCTCCGAACATGATGGAGTTGGCCTCGCGCGACGTGGTGTCGCGCGCCGAGCAAATCGAGATCAATGAAGGCCGGGGGATCAACGGCTGCGTGTTGCTGGATTGCCGGCATTTAGGCAAGAAGCTCATCCGGGAGCGCCTCAGCCAAATTCTTGATGAGGCGAAGTCGTTTGCCAATATCGACTTGACCGAAGACCCCATTCCCGTATGCCCGGGCATGCACTACATGATGGGCGGAGTGAAAACGGACGTCGAGGGACGTTGCTGGGATTTGGCGGGTGCTTGGCGAGGCGTTCCCGGCTTGTTTGCGGCTGGCGAAGCCGCATGCCTGAGTCTCCACGGCGGTAACCGGCTCGGAGCGAATTCTCTGCTGGATACCGTCGTGTTCGGTCGCCGGGCGGGCCGTTGTGCCGGAGAGTATGCGAAAACCCTGGCTCTCTCTCGTATCAGCAACGGGGTGGTGAAGGATGGGGAAAACGGCATCAAGAAAATCCTGGCCCGGCCTGAGACCGGGGACACCGTGGCGCGCATCCGGCATGAGATGGGGTGCGCCATGACAGAGGGCTTCGGCGTATTTCGCGATGAGGAAGAGATGGCTCATGCACAACAGACGGTCGGCAGTCTTCGTGAGCGGTGGAATCGCGTGGCCATTCATGATAAAGGACAGGTGTTCAATACGAGCCTCGTTCGGGCGTTGGAACTCGACTTTATGTTGGATTGCGCCGAAACCATTGCGTTGGGCGCCGTGACGCGAACGGAAAGTCGCGGGGCGCATTTTCGGACGGATTGTCTCAATCGTGACGATGACCATTGGCTGAAACACATTCTGATTCATCATCGTGCCGATGGGCCGCCTCAACTGGATTTTCTGCCCGTTCGGATTACCCGGTGGGAACCGGAGGTGCGGGTGTATTGAGCCGATGGTGCTTTCGTTTGTTGATGGAATAAGTTCATGCTGACCACGTTTCGCATTCGCCGCTTTAATCCTGAGATGGAATCGCCACAACCCTATTTCCAGGACTACCAATTGGTGACGGAGCGGTCGGATACGGTCCTTGACGCGTTGATCAGGATCAGGGAAACCGTGGATGAATCGCTGACCTTGCGCTGTTCGTGCCGGGGCGCCATCTGCGGGTCCTGTGGGATGCGCATCAACGGGCATGCCGCGTTGGCATGCAAAACCAAAGTGGCATCCATGGTCTCGTCGGACGAGACGATCCACGTGGAACCCATGAACAATATGCCGGTGATCAAGGATCTGGTCACGGACATGGCCGGGTTCTGGGAGAAGATCCGCCAGGTTCAGCCTTGGCTTCAGCCCACGGGTCCTGCACCGGAAGGCGAGTATCTCGCGGCCCCGGAGGCCATGAATCATTTGACGGGAGTCATGCACTGCATCATGTGCGGGGCTTGCGTGTCGGACTGTGCGGCCCTGGAAGTGAATCCGGATTTTGTCGGCCCCGCGGCGTTGGCCAAGGCCTATCGGTTCGTGGCGGACCCCAGGGACGGGAACAGTTCGTCACGGTTGAGGGAACTCAATGATCCGGGCGGCATGTGGGATTGCACACGGTGCATGGAGTGCATCGAAGTGTGTCCCAAAGGCGTGGGAGCCATGGATCGTATCATGACGCTTCGCGCCAAGGGGATCGAGCACGGCGTACCGTCGACCTGCGGGTCGCGGCATACCGAAGCGTTTGCGGATATTATCGAGCAGAAAGGGCGCTTGGATGAACCCATGTTGGCCGTTCGAACGTTCGGGCTTACCAATCTCCGGCAGCTGTTCTCCTTTCTGCCGATGATTCTTCGAGCATTGCCCCGACGCAAACTTCCCATATCCGGACCCTTGTTTCGGCCGATACCGGGTATTGATCGAATCCGACGATTGTTTCGACGAGCGAAGGAGCCACGATGAAATACGCGTTTTTCCCCGGGTGCGTGTCAAAGGGAGGATGCCCCGAACTCTACCAATCCGTGAAACAGGTGTACCCTCGATTGGGGATTGAGTTGGAAGAAATGACGACGGCGTCGTGTACGGGCGCGGGGGTCTTGCAGGAAAAGGATTTGCGCTTGGGGGACATCCTGAACGCCCATACCCTGGCCCTGGCCGAGGAGCAGGGGCTTCCCATCATGACGATTTGCAGTACGTGTCAAGGCGTGATGAGTCAGGCGAATCATCGGCTGGCGACGGAGCCCGGCTATTTGGACGACATCAACCGGGTGCTGGCCGAAGAGGGACTCTCCTACCGCGGCACCACCACGGTGAAACATTTTGTCTGGATTCTTCTGGAAGACGTCGGGGAAGAAAAGCTCCGGCAGGCGGTGAAGAGGCCGTTGACGGGGTTGCGGGCGGCCCCGTTTTACGGGTGCTACATTCAAAGGCCGAGTGCGGCACTGGGATTTGACGAACAGCCGGCACGGGCCCAATCATTGGAAACGGTGATAACTTTGCTGGGGGCCGAGGTGGTGGATTTCCCCGGCAAGACCCGATGCTGCGGCATGCCGCTGCTTACCATTAACGAACCCGGCTCGCTGCAGATGGTTGCCCATCATACGTCCGATGCCAAAGAGCACGGAGCCGACGTCATGGTCACGCCGTGCCCCTTGTGTCATCTCAATCTCGACGGGCTTCAAACCAAGGCCGCCAAACAGGATCGCCGGGAAATCGATCTGCCGATTTTACATTTGCCCCAGTTGCTCGGACTGGCCATGGGCCTGGAGCCGCGGGCACTCGGTCTCAAACGCAATCTGGTGCCTACGACATCGGTGTTGGAGAAACTCGGGGTGGCGTAAGAACGGGAGGTCGAGGATTACGAAACTTCTTTGGACACGGTTTTGAAGTAGGCCAGGAGGTCGCGCGCTGAAAGAATCCCCACGATCTTCCCGTTATCGCTCACGGCCAAGTGACGAATCCGTTTGTTGGCCATAAGATCTCTGGCATAGTGGGGTGAAAGCTTTTTCTCGACGGTCAAAATAGGACTGGACATGACGTGAACCACTGAAGTCTGTGCCACGTCATCATGTTCGGCCACGGCCCTGACCACGTCGGTCTCCGTCACAATACCGGAGAAATCGTTTCCTTTCCTTACCAACAGCGACCCGATACGCTGGTCGTGCATTTGTCCGGCAGCCTGTTTGACCGTCGTGTCCTCGGTCACGACGCTCAGATCCCTGTTCATCAACTGTCCGATGGTTGCCATCGCGTCTCTCTTTAAGAATAGGGAATGGCTGGAAAGCAGTCGGGCTTATTCTAGAAAAAACCGGGAAGATATGCAAGAAATCGGCATCCAACCACGCCGCTCCCCCGGTTTTCTCTCTTGCAAGGGTTCGCCTTGTGCGTTAGCCTGATCAGGCAGGACAAGCGATAGTTTCCCAAAGGAATTTTGAGTGATACCCCCTGACCCAATTCATGATGAATCTTGAACGAGTCGTGAGCGGCATGCAGGAGCCGATGCAGCGGTTTGTTGATCGCGTGCAGGCGCTCGGCGGGGAAAATTGTTTGGCGGTGATCGGGGTGGGCGCCATTGCCACGTCCGGCTTTGATCCGGCGCGGCATACCGCGCGTAGCGTCCTGGTCCTGGAAACGGTTGATCTGGCCATGCTCCGGGAACTGGCCAAGGACGGGGTCAAACTCGGAAAGGCCAAAATCGCCGCTCCCCTGATCATGACGCCCGTCTACATCGCCGGATCCCTGGATACGTTCCCGTTGGAGTTCCTGGAGATCCAGCAATGCCACGTATGTTTCACCGGCACCGACTATTTTGCGGATCTGTTGTTTGAGGAACGTCACGTCCGGTTGCAATGCGAGCGTGAATTGAAAACCATTTTGATCGGCATGCGTCAGGGCCTCCTGGCCGCCGCGGGCCGTGAGAAACTCTTCGGTGTCATGGAAGGCGATATTGCGGAAAGACTGATCCGCACGCTCCGTGGCTTACTGTGGTTGCATGGACAGTACGATTACCTGTCGGCGATTGAAATCGTCGGCCGGATCGAGCAGGAAACCGATCGATCCCTTCCCGGCATTCGAGCCGCGCTACAGGAAAACCGGCAGCATGACTGGAATGATTTCACGCGGCTCTATGATGAAATCGACGGCCTGAAAACCGTGGCTGATCGCTGGTAACGACCATGGTCGGGAAACCCTGGTTGGCGGTCGCCGTTCTGCTGTGCCTGCCCGCTTTGAGTTGGGGCGAGGTATTTGTACCGGACCCGGGCACCTACGTTGTGGACAGCGCCGGCATCATTGACCCCGGAACAGCGCGGCGGTTGGAGGGTTGGCTTCGCGAACTCGAACAAAAGACCACGGCGCAGGTGAAAGTGCTGACCGTGCAGTCGACCCAGGGCGAACCGTTTTTCAGCTTTGTCCAGCGTCACGCCGACGCATGGAAACTTGGCCGGAAAGGCAAAGACAACGGCGCTTTGATCGCGTTGGCCCTCAAAGAGCGGAAGGTGCGGATCCATACGGGGTATGGATTGGAAGGCGCGCTGCCCGATTCATGGGCAGGCTCGGCGTCCCGTGCGGTGGCCTCCCAATTCTTTAAACAGGGCCGGTATTCCCAGGGCCTGTTTCAATTGGCGATCGTGACGGCCAACCAGGTTGCGGACGCCCAACGAGTCAAGCTCACCGGGATTCCCCAACACCGGTACCGGCCGGGCCGGGGTGGCGGCGGGGGCGGTTCGGTTCTGGGATCGTTGCTCGTCCCGCTGCTTTTCTTTTTCATGTTGTTTTCCAACATGCGCCGCCGTCGCCGGTATTATTCCGCGTGGGGCGGTGGTGGATTGGTCGGAGGCATGTTGCTGGGCAGCGCCCTGGGTGGCGTCACGGGACGAAGCCCGTGGGGCGTATCG
>VXOF01000038.1 GCA_009840285.1 Nitrospira sp. SB0662_bin_26 | reverse complement strand
AGCGAGGACACAACGCAGCCATGCGCCCGATGGTGCATTAAATCAGAGGTTCCTTATGAAAGAGGAATCAGTCTGCCCGGGATACGTCGAAATTCGCGCGGAGATTCAATGAAACCACGTGGATGGTGGTGTCCCATACTCCGTGGACCCGAGGATCCTGATTGTTTGAAATGCTACGTGATTGGTAGAAAATACCCTGATAGGCCAGGTCGAATCCCAGGGCGGCCAGACCGAGGCCTTCCTGAGCGGTGCCGCAAGGAATCACGCCCAGAAAGGTCCCGCCGCGCCGGCACAGAAACCCGATGCCGGCGGAGTATGAATGTGAATTGGAATCCGGAACGTCGGGTTTGAACGTCCGTTCCGGCACCGGGCTGTCGGCAAACACGTACCCGCCCCGAATGGCGATATCCCAGGACGGCAACAGGGCCGGGCTGATGAACTTGTATTCGGTGCCGGCCATCACGACGTAGGAGGTTTGCCAGTTTCGCGGGTTGGGAAGCACTGCGCCATTGGATAGGGTCACGTCCAGGTGATCGAACGAGGTCCAATCCGCGTAATCCACGTCGATTTCCAACTTCCACTCGCGTTGGGCATTCCTCATGGGCCACACCGCGAGGCCGGCCGTGACGACTTGCGGCAGGTTCAGGTCGGCCTTGGCTCCCAAGGCAAACCCTCGACTCCCGTTCAAAAGCTGTCCCTTCAGGTTCAACGTCACCCTGCTGCGATAGACCAACGCGACATTGACCAGGGGTTGTTCTCGCTCATTGCGCACAGGCGTGAAGAGCAATCCGGCATGATATCCAAGGGCCGTGTCCCGGCCGTTCAGTTCGGTGTGGTCGTTCGGGGCAAACGGGAACCCGGCGCGCGCCAGGTCCGCAGCGGTTTGCTGTATCTCAACGTGGCCCTCACCGAACAGGTCGGAAAACGTATAAATGTCCAACCCGGCGCCGAGAGCCAACATGGGGTGTGCTCTGAACGCGACGGTCGGGGTTATGTCCAGAATCGGAGAAGCCGTTCTTGTGAGGATAGGGGTGATGCCGGACGAACGGGGATAGCTCGTGATGTTGCCGAAGGGCGAATAGACTCCCAACCCCAATGTCCAAGAATCGAACGAAGGAGACATCAAATCGCCGAGCCTGGCGCTCACGAAGAAACTGCTGGGCGGAGGATTGGCAAAGGTGCCGCCGAAATCACCTTCAATGGCTGGTCCGGAGGGCGGCCTGAAATCAATGGCTCCGTTTACGAGGAGCGTTCCCACGGTCATTTGCAGGCTTGGCAGATCCGTGATGGCAGCCGGATTGTAATGCACGGCTGACGGGTCATCGGCCTGGGCGGCGAACGCTCCACCTTGAGCCGTGGCCGACGCGCTTTGGTCCAGGATCCTGAAGCCTTCGCCAAAGGCCGGGTGAGAAAAGCTTGCCGTTATGACGAGTGTCAACAGGGTTTCAAGGAGAGGGACGAAAAAAGACGGGCGGGAATGGCTGTCCATGGATATTTGACTGTATGGTATTGATTGGCTGTACGTCAATGGATCGGCGAAGGGAAGATAAGATGTCGAATCGACAGAACATGAAAAAGGCCGGCTGTATTGTTGGATGCCGTGAGGTTCAGTACAATACTTCCATGGCCGCCACGACATAGATGTTCCCGTGAACAAGGATTTCCGTGATGATCGTCAAAAAATTACTCCACACACGCATGCGCGTGAGTGACATGGATGCCACCATAGCGTTCTACAGGGACGTGTTGGGGTTGGAAGTGCTGGAACGCAAGGTCTCGCCACGCGGGTCGCATTTGGCCTTTCTGGCGGTGCCCAATAGCGAGGAACTCATTGAATTGTGCAGTTTCCCGGCGAGCGGTCCGGTCAAGGTGCAGGAAGACCTGGTCCATCTCGCGTTCGAGGTGGATGACCTTGACCTGACCATGGATCAGTTGAAGGCCAAGCACGTGCCCATCACGGACGGCCCGACTCGTACGTCGTCGGGGAGCCGGTTTATTTTTATCGATGCTCCGGACGGCTATGAAGTGGAGTTGATCGAACGGCCGCCGGGGACGTTGACCGCGTAGCAGGCATCACCCGTGACCAGTCCCTCCTCTCCTGAGCGTAGTGAAGCGAAGCGTAGCGCAGTCGAAGGGCCTGTCCTGAGCGTAAGGCACAACGCGCGTGAAGTCGAAGGAAGTGCAGTCGAAGGGCTCGAATCGACCCTGGCGCACTTGCCCAATCAGCCCGGCGTATACCTGCTGAAAGGCAAGGGCGGTGAAATCCTCTACATCGGCAAAGCCCGGGTGCTGGCGGACCGGGTGCGTTCGTATTTTCAGAAAGGCCACGATCCGAGCCCCAAGACCCGCGTGTTGACGTCCCTGGTTCGGGACATCGAAACGATTGTCACGCGATCCGAACTGGAAGCCCTGTTACTCGAAAGCAACCTGGTCAAACGCCATCGTCCCCGGTTTAACGTGGTGCTCCGCGACGACAAGCACTATCCGTTTCTTCGCCTGCCGGTGAAGGAAAATTTCCCCCGTCTCTCGATCGTGCGTCGCGTGAAGAACGACGGGGCGCTGTATTTCGGCCCCTACGTGCCCGCGGGCGCGCTTCGGGAAACGCTGAAGGTGATCAAGAAAGTGTTCCCGCTGGCCACGTGCAAGATCGACATCGACGGCACGGCCGATCGCGCCTGTCTGGAATTTGAAATCAAACGCTGCATGGCGCCCTGTACCGGCAACCAGTCACAGGCCGACTATCATCGCATCGTCGAACAGGTTCGCTGTTTTCTGGAGGGACGGGACAAGGAATTGCTGGACGGGTTGCGAAAGGACATGGAAGCGGCCGCCGATGGCGAAGAATTTGAAGAAGCGGCCCGGTTGCGGGACCGCATGGCGAGTATCTCGAAGACGTTGGAAAAACAGCGCGTGGCGCAGATTGGGCCCATGGACCAGGACATCATCGGCTTGGCCAAGATGGGACCGGCGGCCGACCTGCAACTGCTGTTTGTGCGCGGCGGCCTGCTGATCGGCCGCAAGGACTTTTTCTGGGCGGATACGAAAGAGGCTGTTGATGAGGAGTTGATCCGGTCGGCCATCGAGCAGTTCTACAATAAGGACACCTTGCCCCCCAAGGAACTGTTGGTCTCCGAAACGCTGTCCGACCGCGAATTGCTTCAACGCTGGCTGAGTCAAAAGAGAGGCCGGCGGGTGCGGATCCTGACGCCCGAGCGTGGCGCGAAACGTCAACTCCTCCAACTGGCCGAGGAAAATGCCGCCGCGGCCATCGCGGAGCACCTGCGTAACACCGCGGTGGAACACAAGGAGGCCGAGGAGTTGCAGCGACTCCTCGGGTTGCCGCAGACGCCGGGCAGGGTGGAAGGGTTTGACATTTCCAACACCATGGGCACCGACTCCGTGGCCTCGATGGTGGTGTGGGAAGACGGCAAAATGAAAAAGTCGGATTACCGGCGATTCCGCATCAGGACCGTCGAGGGGGCGAACGACTTTGCGAGCATGGAGGAAGTCGTCACGCGCCGGTACGGCGGGACCCTCGGCACCAAAGCCAACAAGGCGCTGCCGCTTCCCGATCTCATCCTGATCGATGGGGGAGTCGGGCAATTGGGAGCCGCTGTGGCCGCCTTGCGCGCTGTCGGTCTAGGTCACCTGCCCGTCGTCGGATTAGCCAAAGCCAAAGGCGTGAAAGAAGAACGGATTTACGCACCCGGTCGTCGCGATCCTCTCATCCTGTCCCCGACGTCGCACGTCTCCCGCCTGGTCCAGCGCATCCGGGACGAAGCGCACCGCTTCGCCATTGCCTACCATCGCAAACTCCGCGGCCAGGCCTTCGTCATGCCGCAATCGAAATCGGCCAAAACACGCAAATAAGCGGACGGGTTTCCATACTTCCGTTATTTCTTTGCCTATCGAAAGCGTCACCTCGGATGTCAGACGAGGCGCTGAGAAATGATTCCCGGGGATTCTGAATTGGTTGATTGCTGAATGCAGTCAACGAGGGCATAATGCGTTCGTGACAGTTCAGATCACCATCAAGGGTGTGCCCGAGGAAGTCCGCGATGAACTCGCAATGCGCGCGGCGCTCCAAGGCCAGTCCATGCAGGAATTCCTCCGTTGCGAACTGGAGCGTATCGCGTCAAAACCTTCCGTTGGCGCGTGGCTGCAAGACGTTCGCAACCGCAAGGCAGTAACGAAAACAAGGATTTCACCGTCCCATATCCTCCGTGCCCGTGATGCGGACCGGAGGTGACGACTGTCGCGGACGGCTTCGTGCTGGTGGCTGGTGCCGCTCGACTTTTCCAGATACTTTAAGAAGTTATCTCCGACGAGGGTCGTCGGCAGGCGGAAGATCCTGGCGTTTCGGGATGCCGTCTACAGACGCCGCACGTTGGACAAGGTGGCCATCTTGCGGTCCAGCGTCAGAGTCTCCAACCCGGCCCGTGAGTAGTCATCGGCGATGAGTCTGTCGAAGAGTCCGGGACCGCTTGAGGCTGAAAGGGCTTCAATAACGGCCGGCCCATTCAGAGGGACAATCAAGCCGCTGGTCAGCGCGTCTAGGAGACCGGCACGGGCGTCGGCACTGGTGATGCCGTAGTGGTGCATCAAGGCGGCGTAGGCTTCACTTATGGCTTGGTTGGACGCGAATAGTTCGCACTTCTGTTCCTTCGTTAAGGCGACAAGACGGCGTATACAGAGCTCGAAGTCGCCTTGCGGCTCCCGTACAACCAGCCTGACCAGGATTGAAGTGTCAACGCCGTAGTGAGGGGCCATATCCTTGTTCTCGTTGGTCCCGGAATTTTCGGATGTCGAATGGCGGAGTTCCAGGCGGTATCTTGTCCCGTAGATAACCGAGCTTGGAGAGGTCGATCCGCTTGGGTCGCAGAATGAAGCCGTCGGGGCTTTCTTGCAGTTCAAGTTGGTCGCCGGGGCCGACGCCCAGCGCATCCAGCACCCTCGCCGGGAAGGTGACTTGTCGCTTTGATGTAATCTTGACGATCATGGCGATCCTCCTTACCAAAACCATATATAAGTAAGGCGAAAGAATCAAGCATGGTTCAGCTTGTCCGGTCGTTCAAAGGGTCATTATGCCTGTTCGGTTCAAGGGAAGGCGCATCTATCTGCAATCTGCCAAAGGCCGGTGACGGCTACGGTTGCGCGTAGCGCTTGCCTTGTCGCCTGTCTGCCGCTGTGGTACATTTTTTCTTCATCCCAGGCGCTGGGCGAACATTGCCTGACCGCGTTTATCCGGCCCATGTCCAAATTCTACGATCACCAGGCCATCGAACAGAAATGGCAGGCTTACTGGCGCCAGCACCAGCCCTTTCGTTCTGAGATCGACCCGGCCAAGCCCAAGTTTTACGTCCTCGATATGTTTCCGTATCCGTCGGGTGCCGGGCTCCACGTGGGTCATCCCAAAGGCTATATCGCAACCGATATCATCGCCCGCTACAAGCGGATGCGGGGCTGGAACGTGCTGCATCCTATGGGTTGGGACGCTTTCGGCCTGCCTGCGGAACAATACGCGATTAAAACCGGGACCCATCCGCGCGAGACCACCAAGCGGAACATTGAAAACTTCAAGCGGCAATTCCAGGCCCTGGGCATGGATTACGATTGGTCACGGGAAATCGATACCACGGATCCCCAATACGTGCGATGGACGCAATGGATCTTCCGGAAGCTCTATGAAAAGGGGTTGGCCTATCTGGCGGAAGTCCCGGTGAATTGGTGCCCGGCCCTGGGCACCGTGCTGGCCAACGAGGAAGTGATCGATGGCAAAAGCGAGATCGGCGGGCATCCGGTTGTGCGGGTGCCTATGCGGCAGTGGATGCTGCGCATCACGGCCTATGCCGAACGGTTGATCGACGACCTGGAGTCAGTGGATTGGCCCGAATCCATTAAACGGATGCAGCGGGAGTGGGTCGGCCGTTCGGAAGGCGCGAAGATTTTCTTCGAGGTCGCGGGACACGCGCCACACTCCATCGAGGTGTTTACCACCCGTCCCGACACCCTGTTCGGGTCCACGTATATGGTCCTGGCCCCGGAGCATTCCTTGGTCACGGCTATTACGACCCCCGAGCGACGTCCTGCGGTGGAGGCCTACGTCGAAGAGGTCTCCCGCCGGAGCGAACGGGCGCGCGTGGCCGAACAGGGCGAGAAGACCGGGGTCTTCACCGGCGCGTTCGCCGTGCATCCGGTCACGGGCAAGCCCCTACCGATCTGGATTGCGGATTACGTGTTGGCGACCTATGGCACCGGTGCGATCATGGCGGTGCCGGGACATGATACCCGGGATTATACCTTCGCGAAGCAGATGCATTTGCCGATTGTCGAAGTCGTCTCCGGCGGCGATATCTCCACCGAGGCATATACGGGCGACGGCACGAACGTGAATTCCGACTTCCTGGACGGCTTGGCCACTCCGGAGGCCAAGACCCGCATGTGTGAGTGGCTGGCGCAACACGGCAAGGGCGAGAAGACCGTGAACTACAAGCTGCGCGATTGGCTGTTCAGCCGGCAGCGGTATTGGGGCGAACCTTTTCCCGTGCTGCATCTTGAAGACGGCACCACGACACTCGTTCCGGAATCCGAGTTGCCGGTGGTGCTGCCCGAGTTGGAGGATTTTCGCCCGAGCGGGGAGTTCGAACCCCCCCTGGCCCGTGTGCGCGATTGGGTGGAGGTGACGGATCCCGAGACCCGGCAGAAGGCCCTGCGTGATACCAATACCATGCCTCAGTGGGCGGGAAGCTGCTGGTATTACCTCCGCTTTTGCGATCCCCGGAATGACCGGGAACCGTGGTCCAAAGACGCCGAACAGTATTGGATGCCGGTGGACCTGTACGTTGGCGGAGCCGAGCACGCGGTTCTGCACCTGCTTTATTCGCGGTTTTGGCATAAGGTGCTGTATGACCTCGGGCTGGTGCATACGCCCGAACCGTTTCGGAAATTGCTGAACCCGGGCATGATTCTGGGACACAGCTATCGCTACTTCGACAACAATCTCTCCGATGATCCCACATTCGCGGCGCAAGCCTACGCCGCGTCGGAGGTGCGTTTCGACCATGAAACCCCGGTGCACGAAAAAACGGGGGAGGAAGTCAAAGCCCGGTGGGTGGCTTCTCAGGATGTGCGGTGGGAAGAGGGGATGCCGTTACACCCGACACTTGGCGGGTTGGTGTTGGAAGAAGTCACGGAGAAGATGTCGAAGAGCCGCGGCAACGTGGTGAATCCGGACGAGATCATTGCCGAATACGGGACCGATGCGTTGCGGTTGTATGAAATGTTCATGGGGCCGTTGGAAAAGGGCGCGCCCTGGTCGTCCGAGTCCATCCCGGGCGTGGCGCGACTCCTCCAGCGCGCGTATCGTCTCGTGGCGGGTGAAGACGAAATCGTCGAAGGAAATGGAACACCCGGGCAGGCGAGGCTTACGGCCCGGACGATTCAGGGGGTGACGCAGGACCTCGAGGAAATGAGTTTCAATACGGCCATTTCGAAACTCATGGTCTTTGTACGGGATATTTCCAAAGACGGCCCCCTGCCGCGTGCGTCGGCGGAATCCTTTGTCCTGTTGCTGTCGCCGTTCGCCCCGCATTTGGCTGAGGAATTGTGGGAAGGCTTGGGGCATGTGCCGAGTCTGGCACACCAGGCTTGGCCGGCGTTCGATCCCGCGCTGGTGGTGCACGAGGAATTGACCATCCCTCTTCAGGTCAACGGCAAGTTGCGCAGCAAGATTCAGGTGCGGGCCGACGCGGAGAAAGACGAGATTCTCGAACTGGCGCACGCCGACAAGAAATTGGGTGAATGGTTGCAGGGGACCACACCCCGAAAAGTCATTTACGTCGAAAAGAAGTTGGTCAATTTTGTGGTCTGAAAGGAAACCCTCTCGATGAAGGCGCTGGTTATCATCCTGCTGTTGCTCGTCGTTCTCCCGGGTTGCGGTTACCGGTTTTCCGTGGAAGGGCCGGGTCCACGGATCGGAGGAGAGTCTGTTTCGGAACAGGAGGGACCGCCGGTGCGGTTGGTCATTCGGGATTTGCGCAACAGCACTTTTCAGAGCAATTTGGAATTTGTGTATACCCGGTACATGCGTGAGCAGTTTGCCGTCAGCAGCGGGGCGCAAGTCGTGGCGAAGGACGCGCAAGCCGATTACGTCATGACGGGAGAGATCGTCTCGGTGACGATCCCGTCGCTCACGTTTTCGTCCGGCCAAACCCGGGAACGCCGCGTGAACGTGGTCGTGCGCGTCACGGTGGCCCATCGGGCAACGGGAGAGAGTCTCTGGACGGAAACCGCCACGGGGAGCGGAGAGTTTTTTGTCAATCGTGCGCCCGAGGTCGAAGCGCGCCAGGATCAGATCCAGTTTAACCGGGTCCTGCAAGACCGGGCCTTGGAGCAGGCCGGCCAGGCGGCCGCGGAAACGTTGGCCGCAGCTTTCTGGGCCGCGAGGGCCCAAGGGATCTTTTCCGAGTCTCGGGCCCCATCCCCTTCTCATTCTTCTGCAATCGGCCTTGAACAAAGTAGCCACTCGGCGGCCGTCGGTGTGTCTCGTGCCTTGGGGCACGTTTTTGGGAAGACCCGGTGATCAAACCTGCTGAACTCGGTCCGGCTCTGAAAAAGACGCGGTTGTTTCTGGTCCTTGGAGAAGAGGACTGCCTGCGCGATCAGGCCGTCGAGACGATTCGAACCCATCGCACCTCGCGTTCCCGGGACGAACATGCAGACGACATGAGGAGTGACGCCGGCGACTTTTCCTGTGACGTCCTGTACGGCGATGAAACGAATGCCCGGGAAATTTTAACCCGTGTCCAGGAAGTGCCTTTCTTTTCAACCCACCAGGTGGTTCTCCTGAAATGGGCGGACAAGCTTTCCGCCAAAGAAGGGGAAGCGCTGGTTCCCTACTTTTCCGCACCGTCCGATTCGACCACCATGATCGTGTCCGCGGGAAAACTGGACGGCCGGTTGAAATGGGTCCAGGCTTTGAAGAAACAGGCGGTGGTGGTGAACTGTGCGCCCTTGTACGACAATCAACGATTGGGCTGGGTTCGCCAGGAAGCCGCGCGGTTGGGGATTCGGCTGGATGCCGAAGCCGCGGGGCTACTGAAAGAACTGGCAGGCGAAGGGTTGTCCGTAGTCCGCCGGGAATTGGAGAAGTTGGCGCTCTACGTCTCAACGAAAGGCACGGTCACCGCCCATGACGTGGTCGCCGTCCAGGGCGCGGACCCCGGTGCATCGGTGTTTGACCTGTCGGGAGCCATCATCCAAGGCAAGGTGTCGCAAGCCCTCCTCATTTTGGAGAAAACCCTGGAGGCGGGTGAGGCCCCGCTTCGGATTCTCGGCGCGTTGCTGTGGCAGTACCGGCGATTGTGGAAAGCGAAAGACGGGCTGAGTCGCCGGGTTGGTGAGACCGCAGTCGCAAAGTCCCTGGGGATCACGCCTTTCCGGCAGGGCGAGTTTTTTGCCATGGTCAAACGCGTTCCCCCGGCGCATTTTCCCGAGGCGTTTCAGGCTTTTTCAGCTACGGACCGTGCGCTGAAAGGTGTGGCGGCCGGGTCCCCGCACCGGATTATGCATGCCTTGATCATGGACTTGTGCCGATCGGCGAAAACACCGTCGCGGCCTCAGTTGCCGCGTGCACGTGCGGGGCAAGACGGGTCACGACCCGACATGTCATGAGGAACCTTGTCCTTGAGGAAAGAATGACGCAACGACAAAGACAAGAGACGACTACAAGGACTCTGGATTCCTATCGATCGCTGGATCCCCGATCAAGTCGGGGACAAGCGTCGGGAATGACAGAGAAGAGAGGACGGGTTATTTAGCTTTGAACGCGTTGAACTGGGTCGAGAGTTGAGAAATACGGCGCGAAGCGGTATTCCGATGGAGGGCGCCTTTTGTCACGGCCTTGTGAAGGGCAGAGGTGGCTTCCCGGAGAAGGGGTTGAGCCGCTTCCGTGTTCTGTTCCTGGAGAGCGGTTTTAAACTTCTTCACCACCGTCTTGGTGCGATGCAGTATCGCGTGGTTCCGCGCGTGACGTTTCTCGGATTGACGGGCACGTTTAATGGTTGATTTATGAACAACCGGCATCTTTTTTCTCCATCAAGAGGTTCAAGGCGAGCATTATTAACATAGCCCCGTCTCGATGGTCAACGGGAAAGAGACAAGAATGGAGCGGAACTTAAAAGGATCGGAGATTCAAGCCAAAGAACGACTCGTGTTCGCCTTGGATGTGCCGACGGCCAAGGCCGCCGAAGCCATGTTGGATTGCGTGCAGGAGACCGTGGGGGTGATCAAGATCGGGTTGGAACTCTTTACGAGCGAAGGTCCTGCAGTCGTCCGGCTGGTGCAGAGATACGGCAAACCCGTGTTTCTCGACTTGAAGGTGTTGGATATTGGGGAGACGGTGCAGCGGACCACCGCCCGAGTGGCGGATATGGGCGTCTCCTTCCTGACCGTGCATGCCGGGAGAAAGGCGCTGGCCGCCGCGGTGATGGGACGGGCAGGTCACCCCGAGATGAACATTCTGGCGGTGACGGTGTTGACGAACGTCGAGCAAGCGGACCTTCGGGAATCGGGATACGACGGGACCATTGAGCAGGCGGTGGTGGCTCGCGCAAGAGTGGCCGCCGCGGAGGGTTGTGACGGGGTGATTGCCTCGGGCCGGGAACCCGCGGCCATTCGTTCGGCGATCGCCGCGCCGTTGTTGATTGTGACGCCCGGCGTACGACCTGCCGGTCAGGGAGTGGACGAGCACGCTCGTGCCACGACGCCTCGCCAGGCCATTCATGCAGGGGCTGATTATCTGGTGGTGGGCCGGCCGATTCGCGATGCATCCGATCCGCGTGCCGCGGCTCTGGAGATCGTGTCGGAAATGCAAGCAGCCTTTGCCGAACGTTCTTGATCCCGATCTGTAGGGGGCAACGATCGTTGCCCCAACGGTCCAACCTAGGCCTCTGTCTTGCGTCGTGTCGGGCCTTTTCAGTAAGATCTTTCTACGCGGGAAGCGGTTGTCCTCGTTGGATGGTGGGTGTAGCTCAGTTGGTTAGAGCGCCGGATTGTGGATCCGGAGGTCGCGGGTTCAATTCCCGTCACTCACCCCATTTTCCCCTCGCAATGCCCGGCCTTCCTGATCTATTCAACCTCATCTACGCAGTTGATCCTTCACAGCCAGTCGAACGATGTCGCGTGAACACAAACGTTGGGCAACAGTGAGACCGTCTCATTCATGGGTTCGTCTTGCGCTCCTCCTCTTTGTTCTTTTTTTGACGAATGTCTGCTCATTATCTCAGTCCGAGGCCCGAGACGGGGACTGTGAATCGGCGGAAGCCTGTTTTCAACGCGCCGCGTCGTTTGCCGACGAGCAGCCCGATCAAGTGGCTTTGCTGGTCGAACGGTTTCGCCACGTACAGGAGGCGTATCCGGGAACCCTCTGGGCCCGGCGTGCCGGGTTTCGCATAGGATGGGCTCTGCTCGAACGTGAACCGGACCGGGCCATAGACTACCTCCGTGGGGCCCGCAAGGATTTCCCGGTCCTCGAAGACTACGTGTTGCTGAAACTCGGTCAGGCCTTGGGGCGCGTGGGTTCCTTTCATGAATCCGCCCTGGCGTTTGAAGCGTCGCTGGAATCGTCCGCGTCTTCCGCCTTGCGCAACGACACGTCGTATGAAGCGGGGTTTGCCTGGTTCCAGAACGGGCAATGCCAGCCTGCCATCGCATATTTGGAACAAGCCACTGCCCGTGACCCGGATTCTCCGTCTGCTCCCCGAGCGTTGTCCCTTCTTGCCGATTGCGCCGGCCGGTTGCAGGAAGTGAACTTGGCGCAACACGCGCTGGGCGAGCTTTGGCGAAGGCATCCCGAGTCTCCCGAAGCCCAAGCCATGGAGCGCGCCGCGCAGTCCGGTCAGGCGGATGCACGGCTCTGGGAACCGTCTTCGGAAGATTATTATGAACGAGGCCGAACGTGGTATTACTCGGCGCGCTTCGAAGCCGCGATTCGGGATTTGCAGAAGTTCCTGGCGGGCCAACCGCATGGCCCCAATTACGAGCAGGGGTTCTTTCGGTTGGGAATGGCCCACGTGCGGTTGAAGCAGTATCCCCAAGCCGCAGACGTGTTCCGCCGGCTGTTGGAAAACCCTTCCGAATATGCCGGGAAAGCCGCCGTGTGGTTGGCCAAGGTGTACTTGCGACGAGATCAAGGCCGGCGCCTTCTGAAGTTTCGCGATTCGGTCCCTCCCGGCTTAAATGTGGATGACCAGGCCCGGATCCAATGGCTGAGCGGCGTGTGGGCCGAAGGGGAACGTGCGATTCAGCAGGCCGCGCGGGCTTATGAGGAGGCCTATCGTACGGCGGATCGTTCCAAAATCAAAAGAGACGCGTTGTGGCGGTTGGGATGGCTGCACTATCAACAAGGCGGTTGGGAAGACGCGGTGGAAGCCTTTGACTCCCTTGCGAGGACCGGTCTCGGCCGTCATTGGCAAAACCGGGCGCATTATTGGAAAGCACGGGCGCTTGAACGCATGGGCCGGGGCGATGAGGCACAAACGGTGTATGGGCAGGTGGCTGCCGAGTGGCCCATGACCTATTACGGGCAACTGTCCGAGTCGCGCCTGCGACATCCGCGTCCTGCGGGACGCCAACCGCGTGAGGAGCCGACGAATCCGGTGATGAGCGGTCCCGCGTCGTCCGCGTTCCGTATCAACGCGCATTTCCAAAAGGCCACGGAACTGTCGAAGTTGGGACTTCGCCAAGAAGCACTGGAAGAATTGTTGGTGGTCAAGAGGCAATATCGCGACCAGCCGCAAGCCCTGTATGCCCTGGCGCGACATATGCTTGAACTCGGAGATTTTGAAGCACCGATCGTGATCGCCAAACGGTACTTTCGGGAACCTTTGGAGCGTCGCCGGATTTCGTTGGATTCCCCGTTATGGCGCATGGCGTATCCGACAGGATACATGCCGCAGATTCGACGCCATGCGGCTTCGCACGTGGACCCCTTTTTGGTTGCGGGGATTATCCGTGAGGAAAGTTTGTATAATCCCAAGGCACTGTCACCCGTCGGCGCCATGGGGCTGATGCAATTGATGCCGAAAACCGCGAACCGCACCGCACGCCGCTTGGGCCTTGTCCCCGTGGACCGGGAGGATTTGTTGCAAGGCGAAATGAACGTGCGGTTGGGGGTGGCCTACGTGGGGCGATTGTTACGTGATTATCAGGGAAATCTCATACGTGCCGTCGCAGCATATAATGCCGGCCCTACGGCCGTGAAGCGGTGGATTGCCAAGTTCGGCAATCGGGATCCGGATGAATTTGTCGAGCTGATTTCCTATAGGGAAACCCGACGGTACGTGAAGCGGGTGCTTACAAGTTATCGTATCTATCAGACCCTGTATTCCACAACATGTAGTGCTATTCCTCTTGACAGAGCCTGCTAAAGATTTTATCTTAGGGAACCTCAGATTTATTGTGATAGCGGGATGCAGGGCAAGGCGTCCCGGAGCGAAACCCGAAGC
>VXOF01000059.1 GCA_009840285.1 Nitrospira sp. SB0662_bin_26 | reverse complement strand
CTTTTGCCGAAACAAAAGGACCTCGTCGTGCGGGGGCGAAACCCCGCATGAAAAACAACGACCTTGGATCCTTGATCGAGTCGGGGATGACAGGAGAGGTGGCGTCTGTTCCGTCAAGGCCGTGTCTATGCTAACATGAGTTTATGAAACGAATTTTCGGACTGGAATGTGAATACGGGCTCACGTTTTCGCCCAATGGCCGGGTGTATCTGCCCATTGAAAAAATCCTGGGATACATCTTCGAAGGGTTGATTCCGAACAGCTGGCCGTCCAACGCGTTTCTCACGAACGGGGCCAGGTTTTATCAGGACACCGGGTGTCATCCCGAGTATGCCACGCCGGAATGCGACGACATTTTCGAGTTGGTGGTGCATGAAAAAGCCGGCGAGCGGATCCTCGAATCCTGTTTGCCCGCGGCTGAAGAACGTCTCCGGGAAGAAGGCCTCGCCGGCGACATCTACATTTTCAAGAACAACACGGATTCCCTGGGGAATACCTACGGGTGTCATGAAAACTTTCTGATGCAGCGTGACGTGGATTTTTGGAAGGTGGCGGAACAGCTCATCCCGTTTTTCGTGACGCGACAGATTTATTCAGGCGCCGGGAAAGTGCTCAAGGTGTCGGGAAAACCGCACTACTTTTTGTCCCAGCGGGCACAGCATATTCATGAAAAAACCTCGTCTTCCACCACCTCGTCCCGCAGCATCATCAACACCCGGGATGAACCGCATGCCGACGCCGAACGGTATCGACGTCTCCATATCATTCTTGGAGATTCGAATATGTCGGAGTTTGCCACGTACTTGAAGATCGGCACTGCGGACTTGGTTCTGTCCATGATCGAGGCTGGATATTTCATCAAGAGCATTGAATTGGAAGATCCCGTCAAGGCCATCAGGGAGATTTCCCGTGACCCCACGTTGAAGAAAAAGGTGAAGTTGGATGACGGTCGGGAGTTGTCCGCGCTGGAGATCCAGCGCATTTACTTGGAAAAGGCCTCGGAATTTCTCCATGCCCGGCCCTATGACAAAGTGCTGGCCGACGTCCTGACGGAATGGGAACGCGTGTTGTCTGCGTTGGAGGATGATCCCATGCAGTTGGTACGGGAGATCGATTGGGTGACCAAATGCTGGCTCATCCAGTCATACATCGACCGCAAAGGATGTGGGTGGGATGACCCGCGGGTGGCGATGATGGACCTGCAATATCACGATGTGAACCGGAAGCGCGGGCTCTATTACATTTTGGAGGCGCACGACAAGACGGTAAAGATGGTGGATGAGGAAGCCGTGGAACGCGCCATGTCCCTACCGCCCCAGTCCACCCGCGCCAAGGTGCGAGGCGACTTTATCCGGTTCGCCCGGGCCAAAAACCGATCCTACACGGTCGATTGGACGTACTTGAAATTAAACGGCTATTGGGAAGAAACGATCTTGTGCATGGATCCCTTTTGTGCGTTCAACCGGCGAGTGGATGAACTGTTGGCCCAGGTGTCTCCCGCTTCCCTCCGGATGTGACATGAATTTCCCTGTCTTTTCGTCCCGTGCGACCGTTCGTCCGTGGTTCGTGGCGCTGGTGTTGGTGCTGGCGAGTGTGTTCCCGATCAGCCTGTTGTTCAAGGAAGGGCCGCAGTACTCCGTGGGGGCCGGCGGACAAGTCAGCGGCAAGCAGGGCGAAGTGGTGCTGGTGACGATCCCCGTCAAGGACCGGCCGGATCGGGTCAAAGGGCAATTTTTGCAACGCACGCTGACCTTTTTTCCCATCAGGGAGCATACGTATGCCGGACTGCTGGGTCTGGATATGCAGGACCGCCCCGGCCGGTATGAACTCACCATCGACGTCGTCTATCCCCAACGGACGGAACGCCGGAGTTTGACGGTGTTGGTCATGAAAGAAGAGTATCCCGAGCAACGGTTGACCCTGCCCTCCAACATGGTGGATCTCGATAAGAAAACCCTGGCGCGGGTCCAGACCGAATCCAAAGCCGTTCACGAGGCGTTTGCGGGTTTCGTGCCGCATCCCCTGTGGAAGGGTCGGTTTGTGGAGCCGGTCCGGGGGAAAATCTCCGGGCGATTCGGCAGTCGCCGGATCATCAACGGCCAACCCAGAAAACCCCACAGCGGTGAAGACATCGCGGCGCCCAAAGGAACGCCCGTCGTCGCCATGAACGATGGGATGGTGCGCCTTACCGCAGATCATTTCTTTTCGGGAAAAGGGGTGATCGTGGATCATGGGCTTGGTCTCTTTTCCATGTATTTTCACCTATCCAGTGTGGACGTGGAGCATGGCCAGGTCGTGAAAAAAGGGCAGGTGATCGGGAAGGTCGGCTCCACGGGACGGGCGACCGGCCCGCATCTCCATTGGGGGGTGCGCCTGAATGGATCGCGGGTCGATCCCTACTCGTTGCTTGAGCTGAGCGTTGACGCCCAATCCTAACCGGTTCTCCGACGTGTACCCATGAACAACGTATGTGTGTTTTGTGGCTCCAGTACCGGCTCGAACAGCCGGTATGCCGAGATGGCCGGGCTGCTGGGCAAAGAACTGGCGGCACGCGGGTTGGGACTGGTCTATGGGGGTGGCAACATCGGGCTCATGGAGGTGCTGGCGAACGCCTGTCGCGCCGGGAACGGCCGGGTGATCGGTGTCATTCCGGAATTCATGGTGCACAACCAATGGGCCCGGCACGACGTGTCGGCGCTTCACGTCGTGGGATCGATGCATGAGCGCAAGGCCCTCATGGCGGATCTGACCGACGCCTTCATCGCGCTGCCCGGAGGCTACGGGACATTGGAAGAGTTTTGTGAAATGGTCACCTGGCGCCAACTCGAGTTACATCGGAAACCCTGTGGTCTGTTGAACGTGGATGGATTTTACGATCCCTTCCTGGCGTTTCTGGATCATCAGGCCCGCGAAGGATTCTTGGCTCCGGACAATCGAGCGTTGATCCGCGTTGCCGCTGATCCGGCAACGCTCCTCGATTTATTGAATGACGCCTGACTTTTGTCCAACTTTCTTTCCCATGGACAGGCACAGAGGCCTGTCCCTACACCATAGGAGGGGAACTGGCACAAAGCATCCGTTCAGGGAATCGCTGATTTATTGTGATAACGGGATGCAGGGCAAGGCGTCCCACAGCGAAACCCGAGGCTTATCAACCAGATAGGCGAGGGTTGAGCGAGAACACAACGCCGCCATGCGCCCGATAGTGCGATAAATCAGTGGTTCCCTAGTAGGCCGGTGGTCGAGAAAGCGGCTCACTCGTCACCAATTCCACGACTCGCAGATTGTCGAATGCGAATTTGCCGTCCCCGGTGGTCATGATTCCGATCCGGCCCGTCCGCAACTTGGAGTCATACACGGAAAGGAAGAATTGGTTGTCAAATGAAATCTCGAAAAAATCCTTGCTGACGATCGTATTTCTCTGGACCCGCAGGAAATGCCAGGGGGTTCGTTTTTTCGGCAGGACCTCATGTTCCTTGATCAGCACGGGTTTCCCGTCGTCGAACCGATAGGCCTTGAGCATGTTGCTGGCCGGATACACGATGACGGCATAGAAATTGTCGAGATCCTGGAAGTTCAGGATCAGGCCGGCTGCCGAAGTCGGTGTCCCGAGTTGTGAAAGCATGCCCACCGAGAGGTCGAGGTATTCCACGTGAATCGTGTCGTTGATGAGCAGTTGATAACAGCCGGGCTTTGAACAAGAGGTCGGTTGAAGCAGCGCGTGAGTACGGCTGGGAGCGCTGTCGTCCGTTGTAATCGTCCATTCCCCCGGATATCCGTCTCCCAGGGTATGGGAGGAAAATCCCGGTGGGAGGGCCGCATCAAGGTGTTTTTCAAAAGTCCATTCCTCAAATATCGGAGGTGTATGCCGCAAGACGGCGCGGGGCAGTTCCCTCAAGGGCTCGGCGTCTTCAGCGAAAAGATCGGAAACGCCCGCACACAGAGTAAGGCCCACGGCTGCGAACCCGAGCATGAGGCCACGTGAAAGCCAATTGACCGTCGCCGATGAAGGGTGACGGGATGAACTACGGGAACACTGAAAGGGAACTGTGTTATGCATGAATCTCACCACATGAATGAATGTTTGCCAAAGGGTTTTCGACGGGATCATACGAAGAACAAGTCTCTTGCTGCAAGGTGACAAAAGGAGAGGTCCGACGAGGAGAATGAGCGAACCGGGCAGGAATGCCTCTCTGTCATGGGGGAGGCCAACACAGTGGCCGCGTGTCATGCCTACCGATGAACGGGTAGCGTGGCTGGCGTTGGTGCCGATTGGTCTGACAGCAGGCTTTTATCTTCTTCCGGCCTCGGCCCGGCAGAACCTGTTCCTGCAATTCTTGCCGCAACTGGCCGCATACGGCTCGCTCGTCATCTGGTGGAAACTCAATGCCAATGCACTGCCCGCGCTGGGACTTTCCCTTGGCTACATGAAGCAGGGTGTCGGGTGGGGGATCGGCACGGGGTGCCTCCTGGGAGTGGTCAACTCGACCGTTATCCTGTGGATGGTGCCGGCTCTCGGTGGCGACGTGCTGTTCTTGGCCAGCACACCTCATGCCCGGATGCCGCTGTTCGTGATGATCCCCTGGTTCACGGTCCTGATCGCGATCGCTGTCGAATTGAATTTTCGAGGATTTCTTTTGGGGAGGCTGGAGCACTTATGTGGCCGATGGATTTCGACGACCTATGCAAACGGTTTCAGGCTTGCGTCGGTCGTCGCGATGTTGGTGTCGGCCTTGGCATTTGCCTTCGATCCATTCATGGTGATGACGTTTCGGCATCTTCACTGGATCGCCGTCTGGGACGGACTTATTTGGGCGAGCCTCTTCTTGCGGTGGAGGAATCTGGTGACCGTGATTGCAGCCCATGCCATCGAGGTGATGATCCTGTATCTCAGCGTGAAAACGGCGCTCGCGTGATCTTCCCGGCGTCGTTGACGGAGTGAACAGAATTTGCGCCCGGAATGAGTCTGGTGTAAGTCTAACAGGCAGGATCAGCCCAGGTCACGGACTTGACGAAATACGCCTTGGATTTGACGAGGGCATTCCAGCGATGAACGTGAGCTCGTTTTTACCGAAAATCCGGAGAGGAAACATTTGATGGAAGAACTTGTCAAACCCATCGTGCAGGCCTTTTTGGTCTGCGATTCCGTCATCCTGGACAGTTTCACCAGAAAGAAGAGCATCATCGGCACGTTCACGCACCTATGGGCGCCACGATTTCCCTGCCAGCATCCCCAGATGGGCGTCTATTTCTGTTTGACGGACGCGGAAGGGCAATATGAATTCGAACTCCGTCTCGTATATTTGGATCAGGATCAACTCATCGGAACCGCGTCATTGCCGTCGGTCGACATCAAAGACCGGCTGCAGATTCACGATTTCGGCGTGAATATTCCTGCCTTGGTCTTTCCGGCTCCGGGCCGGTATGAATTCCGGTTGTTTGCCAATGGCTACTTCATCACCCAAAAAGACTTCAACGTGATTCAACAAACCCCTCCTCAGCCCAACCCCGAATCCCCGCAATAAGAACAAGGCTCAGGCAAGCCACGGGCCTTGACTTTTTGTAGCCGGGCCTTATCTGTAGACCTAGAAGCGATTCAATGGAAACGGCAAACGCGAACAAGAGGAGGTGCAAGATGTTGGTCAAATGGAATCCGTTTCAAGAACTCGAACGAACCATGGGTTGGTGGAACACGCAACCGTTTCGGCGTCCTCAATGGGATGATCCGCAAGGGTCGGTGACCAATTGGGTTCCGCCGGTGAATGTCTATGAAGACAAAGAAAACCTGTTCGTCGAAGCCCAATTGCCGGGCATCGACGCGCAGGATGTGAAGATCTCCGTGACCGACGATACGTTGCAACTGCACGGCGAGCGGAAGGAGGAACGCACGGATGACCGGGACAATTATCATTTCCGTGAAGCGCAGTACGGATCGTTTGCCCGGAATTTCCGTCTTCCCGACTACGTCAATCCGGATCAGGCGACGGCGCGGTACGAGAAAGGCGTGTTGATCGTGCAGGTTCCCAAGCGGGAAGAAACCAAGCCCAAATCGATCCCGATCGACGTCAAGGGCTAAGGGGCGTCCGCGCTGAACATGCCGGTGCCGGGGTGAGGACGGGTGTCTGCAAGACCCCATGTCTCGCCCCGGCGCGTTCGGGCCCGATCGAAATTCTCTTCGGTCAATTCCTCTAGTTTTTCCCCTCAGGGTTTCTTGTGAAAAATGTCCTGCTCGTTTAATCTGCCCCTCCTGATTGCGGTTGTCCCGTTTGGTCAATGCCAGGAGGAAACGAGTGATTGTTGTCACACCCCAGCTATCGATTCCTGAACAAGAACTCCGGTTTCGCGCGTCACGGAGTAGTGGCCCGGGCGGGCAAAACGTCAATAAGGTGAATACGCGCGTGACGTTGCATTTTGATGTTCGACGTTCACTGTCGTTGACCGCCTGGCAAAAGTCCGTGATCGGCAGGAAGCTCCAAACCCGGATCAACAAAGAGGGAGTGTTGTATCTGCACGCTCAACGGGCTGCGAGCCAAGCCCTGAATCGAGCCGACCTGGTCGACAAATTCTGTCGTCTCCTGCACGAAGCGTTGGCTCCTCGGAAGGTCCGAAAAGAAACCCGCGTCTCCCAACGTTCCATTGAAAAACGACTGGATCAGAAAAAACAGCGAGGACGGGTCAAGCAATTGCGTCATCAACCCATCCAAGTGGACGATTGACCCCGGACCCGACAAGGAGCATTCCATGCCGGTCAACAGAGACCTCTCTTCCGAAGCGGTGAATCCTCCCAGCGCCCGAACGAATCCCACGACCCTGGAAGAACATGACCGGTCACGGGTCGATCCGTACTATTGGTTGTCCGAGCGCGATAACCCCGACGTGCTGGCCTATCTCGAGGAGGAGAATGCCTATACCCGGGGAGTCATGGCCCACCGCGCGACGTTCGAGGATGCCCTGTTTGAAGAGATCAAGGGCCGGATCAAACAGACCGATTGGTCCGTCCCTTACAAACTCGATGACTACTACTATTACACGCGATACGAGGAAGGAAAGGAATATCCCCTGTACTGCCGGAAGCGGGAAACGTTGGATGCCCGGGAAGAGCTGATGTTGGATGTGAACACATTGGCCGAAGGTCATGAATATTTTGCCATCGGTGGGATGGCCGTGAGTTTTTCCCAGGACCTGCTCGCGTATGCGTTCGACACGCAGGGGAGGCGTATCTACACGGTGCGCGTCAAGAACCTGGAAACCGGCGAGTTGTTGGACGACGTGTTGGAAAACGTAACGGGCAACCTCGTTTGGGCCAACGACAACGCAACGCTGTTCTACGGCAAACAGGACCCGGATACTCTGCGCGCGTGTCAGGTGTTTCGACATCGGCTGGGTCATGATCCGTCCTCCGACGTCCTGGTATTCGAAGAAGAGGACGAGACGTTTTCCACGACCGTCTTCAAGACCAAGTCGAAGCAGTACCTGATGATCGCGTCGCATCAAACCGTGAGCACGGAATATCGCTATCTTTCAGCGGACGATCCGGACGGCGAATTTTCGGTGTTTCTGCCTCGCGAGCGGTTTCATGAGTACGACGTGGATCATGACCGGGACGCGTTTTATATTCGGACCAACTGGCGGGCGAAGAACTTCCGTCTCATGAAGACGCCGCTTCGGCAGACGGACCGGTCATCGTGGCAGGAGGTTCTTCCCTGTCGTGACGACGTTCTACTGGAATCCTTTGAACTATTCCGGGATTTCCTGGTCACGGAGGAACGGCACCAGGGGTTGGTGCGGTTCCGCATCATACCGGCGAAAGGAGACTGCGAACACTACGTGGATTTCGGGGAACCCACGTATGCGGCGGCGTTGGGGGACAATCATGATTTCAATGCATCCACCTTGCGGTACGAATATACCTCCATGACCACACCGGAGTCGGTCTATGACTATGATATGAACACCCGTGAGAAGGTCCTGCTGAAACAGGAAGAAGTCCTGGGCGGGTTCGAGATCTCGCATTACGCCACCGAACGCACCTGGGCCCCGGCACCGGATGGACAACGGATTCCGATCTCGTTGGTGTACCGGAAAACGCTCCGAAAACCCAACGTGACCCCGCTCCTGCTGTACGGATACGGGTCCTACGGCATCAGCATGGATGCGGACTTTCGCTCTCCGCGTTTAAGCCTGCTCGACCGGGGATTCGTGTTTGCGATTGCGCACGTGCGAGGAGGGGAGGAATTGGGTCGTGACTGGTATGAGTCAGGGAAACTCTTTCACAAGAAAAACACGTTTACGGATTTTATCGCCTGTGCCGAACACTTGGTGCAACAAGGCTATGCCACAAAAGAGCACGTGTATGCCATGGGCGGCAGCGCCGGCGGGTTGCTCATGGGAGCGGTGATCAACATGCGGCCTGATTTGTTTCACGGGGTGGTGGCGCAAGTCCCGTTTGTCGACGTCATGACCACGATGTTGGATACGTCAATTCCCCTGACCACGGGAGAATACGATGAATGGGGAGATCCCAACCGGAAAGAGGATTACGAGTACATGCTGTCCTATTCGCCGTATGACAACGTCACGGAACAGGCCTATCCCAATCTCCTGGTGACCACGGGACTCCACGATTCCCAAGTGCAATATTGGGAGCCCGCGAAGTGGGTGGCCAAATTACGCCGTGTGAAAACCGATCGGAACCGGTTGCTCCTCAAAACCAACATGGATGCGGGCCATGGAGGAGCGTCCGGCCGGTTCCGGCGATACAAAGAACTGGCCTTCATCTATGCCTTCCTCCTGGACCTGGCAGGTCTGGCGGATTCGTAAACCGCGCCTGTCAGCACATGGCCGCCAGTTGCTCCTTCATAATCGGCTCGCGAAGTTTTTTCAGGGCCAGGACTTCGATTTGCCGGATCCGTTCGCGCGTCACGTTCAGGAGTTTCCCCACTTCTTCGAGCGTACGGGACTGTCCGTTGCCGATGCCGAAACGTAACCGGATCACCTGTGCTTCCCGTGGCGTCAGGAATCCAAGCAAACGATGGAGTTGTGACCGCATCTGTTCTTCCTGGACATTGGCATCAGGAGCCGGAGCATTGTCATCCGGGAGACAATCTTCCAGGAACGCTTCCCCGTCGGCATTGGGCTGATCAAATGAAATCGGTTCCAGGAACGCCTGCATCGTCTGCTGCACCCGTTCGGGGTTGGTGGCCAAAGCCAGGGCAATTTCCTCGTGACTGGGCTCACGACCCAGCTTTTGTGCCAGACGATGGGAGACCTTGATCATGCGTTGCCAGGACTCGGTGGTGTGGACCGGAACCCGAATGGTCCGGGACTGATCGGCCACGGCGCGTAAAATACCCTGGCGGATCCACCACGTGGCATACGTGCTGAATTTGAACCCCTTCCGGTATTGAAACCGTTCGGCCGCCCGCATCAATCCGATGTTTCCCTCCTGGATGAGGTCCAGAAACGCCAGCCCGCGTCCCGTAAAGCGTTTGGCAATATCGACGACAAGGCGAAGGTTGCGTTGAACCAACTCTTCCTTGGCCTGTTCCAAGTGGGCGCGGTTGTCAGCCAACTCGCGTTGAAGTGCTCGCAGGCGTTTCCCGAGCATGCGGCCTTTCAAGCCGAGACCGGGCAAGGCGTTGCTGAGTCCGGATAAGCGTTCATCCGCCTCGTTCAGGGCAGGGGCCGATAAGCCGCTCAGTTCCCGAATCTCGGTCAGGGAATGCAACGCTTCATGAAACTCAGGCCTGTCGCCGAGGGCGCTGACGTCTCGAATGGCTTGGGCGAGCACGGTCCGGATGTTCAGGCTGCTCTCGTCAATTCGTTTGGCCAGCTCCAACTCCTCTTGTTTGTTCAGAAGCGGCCGTGACCGGAAGGTACGAAAGTAGATCGGTTCCAGCGCGGTGTCCTGAGTTTCCTTGTCTTCATTTCTTTTGTCATCCGGAAAATCCTCGATCATGGTATCCAGCGTCGGGATATCATGAGGGAAAACTTTCGAGAGCTTGCCGTTGGTCGGAAGTTGCCCTGCGACCTTGTCGACGTTGAACAGTGTATTGTCGGTCGTCTTCATGGCTCTCTCCTCTCTCGTCACAAAAGGATCCGATTCCGGGGAACTCGCAGGGAACAACATCCGTTGTTCCCTGCGGTCCTTCCCCGGTTACACCTTGACGGTCAGGAACAGCGGCGTTCCCTGACGGTTGATAAACAGGAGAATCGTTTGCTCCTTCGGCAAGGCGTTCATCGCTTGTCGAAAGTCTTGCGACGATTCCACTGGCGTATGGTTGATCTCACGTATCACGTCACCTTGAACGAGTCCGGCCTGCTCGGCTTGGCTGCCCGCGCGAATATCCGTCACGACGACCCCCGCGACGTGACCGTCAATGCCGAGTCGTTTGGCCGTATGGGGAGTGAGATCTTCCACGGTCAGCCCGGCCAGGCGAGACGCCGCATCGGGTTGCTGCGAGGCAGCGACCTGTTGGCCCATCGGATGTTCAACGATCGTCGTACGCAGGACCTGCTCGGCTCCGTCACGCATGACCGTGATGGTGACCTCGGTTCCGACCGGGGTGGTGGTCACCGCCCGTTGCAATTCCCTAGGTCCGGCAATCGGGTGATCCTGGTATCCGATGATGGTATCGCCTCGCCGGAGTCCGGCTTGGTCCGCCGGGCTCGCGTCACGGACCTCCGTCACGATGGCGCCGTCCGGCCGGTCCAGGTGAAACGACTTGGCCAGTTCAGGCGTGACGGCTTGAATCCCGACGCCCAAAAACCCGCGAGTGACTTTCCCCGTCGACACCAGGCTGGCATAGACGTGTTGGCCGATGCTGGCAGGAATGGCCAAGCCTACGCCCTGGTAGCCGCCCGACCTCGAGAGAATGGCGGTGTTGATCCCCACCAATTCCCCGTGCATGTTGACCAGGGCGCCGCCGGAGTTTCCTGGATTGATCGCGGCATCGGTTTGAATAAAGTCTTCATATTGCGTGATGCCGACCCCGCGACCCTTCGCGCTCACGATGCCCTGTGTCACTGTGGAGCGCAGCCCGAACGGACTTCCGATTGCGAGGACGTAGTCCCCGACCTCGAGTTTGGACGAATCGCCCCAGGCGATGAACGGCAGGTTGTCTCCTTGAATTTTGATCACGGCCAAATCCGTTTGCGGGTCGCTACCCACGATCGAGCCGGTGAATTCCCGTTTATCCAGTAAGGCAACCGTGACCGTTTTCGCCCCATCGACGACGTGGTGGTTGGTGACCACGTATCCCTCGGGACTCACGATGACCCCGGAGCCCATGCCCTTGCCGCGAGGTTCCTGCCAGGGGTTGGAAAAGGGTGGCGTCCCATAGGAATGTTTGTCCCGCGGGCCGAACTTGAACCAATCGGGGACGCCGGGAACGTCTGGTACTTCCGAGAATCCGGTTCCCATAACTCTGGAAGCGGTGATATTGACGACGGCCGGCCTGACGGCTTTGACGATGTGTGCGAACCCGCGTTCGACCTCGGTATCGGACGGGTCGGTTTGCGTCATGGAAGGAGCCGGAGCCGGAACTGCGGAAGGAGCCGGCGAGCCCACCGCGCCGGTCGAAAACGCGGCGACCAGCATTCCCGTAAACAATAAGCTCACCGTGAGAGCGATCAGGAAATTTTTCCTGCCCTGCGTCCCGGTGAGCGACATGGACGATGAACGATACAGCGATTGTTTCATGGGTTCCTCCTTTATGTAGGGGCGAAACTGTGTATGCGCCCTGTTCACTCATGCGTTGAAACAGTTGTAGCACCGGAACATGAAAGGAAAATTAATGGCGGATTAAAAACTTCTAATTTGCGGGGATTGTTTCGCCCTCCAGCTTTCGGGCGAATGAGCGGATAAAAATCGTCAGGAAACAGCGGTCGCAGGCAGGAGGGGAAGAGAAATCGTAAAACAGGAGCCGTGCCCGAAGGTGCTGGTGACCTCAATGGTGCCGTGGTGCGCTTCGGCAATCCATTTGCAGATCGACAGGCCCAGGCCGGTCCCTTTTTGTGCATGCGCCCGTGCGGCGTCGGTTCGGTAAAACCGGTCGAAAATAAGACGTTGTTCTTCCGGAGTCATGCCGATCCCATGATCCCGAACGGTCACCCGGGCCATTCCGCGGTGTTGCGTCAACCCGAGTTCCACTGTGCCGCGGGGCAAGGAATATTTGACGGCATTGTCGACCACGTTCAGGATCAGTTCCCGAAGCCGCCATTCGTCTCCCAGCACCTGGAGCGGTTCGACTTGCCCCAAGGTCGTTGAGATCTGTTGCTCTTTGCCCAGGACCATGGCTTGCATTTGAATTTCCTGCACCAACGTATCGAGTTGTACAGGGTCTGATGCGACGTGCACCTCCCCGAGGTCGGCGCGTGAGAGAAACAGGAGTTCTTCCACAATGCGGCTCATCCGATCGATTTCTTCCAGGTTGCTTTCCAGGGCTTCCCGGTAAACTTCCGGCGAACGGGGTTTTCGTAACGCCAGTTCGGTCTCACCCTTCGTGATTGTCAGCGGGGTGCGTAATTCGTGTGACGCATCGGCACTGAATTGACGGATTTGGCGAATCGAGGCTTCCAGCCTGCCGATCATATTGTTAAACGTATTCGCGAGGCGGCCGATTTCGTCTTTCGACGTGGTTTCGATCCGCTGTGTGAGATCGCCTCCGGCAATCCGTTGAGCGGTCAGCGTGATATCGTCCACGGGTCGCAACGCCCGCCCAGCCAGGAACCAGCCCCCCAACACACTTACCACCACGGCTAACGGAGAGCCGATGAGCAAGACGAACACGAGGCGAGCCAGCATTTCCTTCTCAGGCTGGAGAGACGTGCCGACCCGCAAAATGTTGACGAGGGTCTGACCGTGTAGAATGGGATACGAAAGCAAGCGTATGGGGATTTCGTCGTGGAACCGGACGGTTTCGAAGACGGCCCGGCCTTGCAGGCTCGATTGAAGGGCGGTTTGACTGAGGGGAATGTTGCGGGTCTTGATGTTCGCGGACTGGAGGGTGACTTGCCCCTGCGGGCCGAAAATCTGGAAGAACTTGTCGATAAGGGCCAACTCGGGAAAGGCTTGCGCCAAGTCGTCCAACAACAGGAATGGACCGAAGCGATGTTCTTCAAGCGACCGGGAGGCTGCCACGGCCGCTTCCTCCAGCGAACGGTCAATCTGGTCTTCCAGAGCGCGGGCCATGACGACGTACAGCGCGGTCGCGAAGAGGAGCATGATCAAGGCCAAGCCCCCGCCATACCAGATGGTCAACCGGACGCGGATGGAGGTGTTGGCCCGCGGGCTAGGCATCGGTCAACTTCAGGGTATAGCCACTGCCGCGGACGGTGTGGATGAGGCCCCGGTCATAGCCGCGATCGATTTTGTTTCGGAGATAACTGATATAGACGTCGATGACGTTCGTGAAGGTGTCGAAATCAAGGTCCCACACGTGCTCGGCAATCATCGGGCGGGTGAGCACGCGTCCGGCGTTTCGCATCATGTATTCGAGCAACGCGTATTCCTTCGAGGTCAGGTCAATCCGTTGCCCGCCGCGCGTGACTTCATGGTTGGTGGGATTAAGGATGAGATCGTCGATCTGCAACAGACCAGCCGAGTCTCCACTGGCTCGACGCAACAACGCCCGGGCCCTGGCGATCAGCTCTTCAATGGCAAAGGGTTTGGTCAGGTAGTCGTCCGCGCCGGCGTCCAACCCT
>VXOF01000099.1 GCA_009840285.1 Nitrospira sp. SB0662_bin_26 | reverse complement strand
GTTGAGCGAGGACACAACGCAGCCCTGCGCCCGATAGTGCATTAAATCAGAGGTTTCTAAAGGGGCATGGTGTCAATGGCTAGCATGTCGGTCTCCAAAACCGAAGGTCCGGGTTCGAGTCCTGGTGCCCCTGCCAGCATACGGGTCGAGTAAAACAGACGGGATGCACGTGACATGAAGAAACTCTTGGCGAAAATTACGGAATTTCTCATTGAGGTGAGAGGAGAACTGAAGAAGGTGTCGTATCCGACACGCGATGAAACCATCGGCTCCTCGTCGGTGGTCATCGTGTTTTGTTTCATTATGTCTTTGTTCCTCTCGATGGCCGATTCCATTTTAGTGTGGATCGTCAGTCAAATCCTTTGAACGGTCGAGGTCGGGCGCGATGGCCAAAAACTGGTACGTGATTCACACCTATGCGGGCTATGAAGGGCGGGTGCGCACCTCCCTGGTAGAACGTGCGAATCAGATGGGGCTTGAAGAGCAGTTCGGGCAGGTCCTGGTTCCGACTGAAGACGTGATCGAAATCAAAGACGGCAAGCGTCGGGCGTCCAAGCGCAAGTTTTTCCCCGGGTACGTGCTGGTCGAGTTGGAAGACCCTCTGAAGGACGAGACGGTGATGATGATCAAGGAGACGCCCAAGGTCACGGGGTTCGTCGGGGGGGAAGGGGTCAAGCCCATGCCGTTGCCGAAAGAGGAAGCCGATTCGCTCCTGAAACAAATCGAATCCGGCGCTTCTCTTCCTCGCGAGCGGGTGTATTTCTCCAAGGGCGATAACGTGCGTATCATCGACGGACCGTTTATGGGCTTTAACGGTTTAATCGACGAAGTGGACGACGAGCACAGTCGAGCCAAGGTGTTGGTGAGTATCCTGGGCCGTTCGACGCCGGTTGAATTGGTGTTTGCGCAAATCGAACGAGGGTAGGGTGTCGTGTGCAGGGGTGTGCGGGCGGCAGCGAACGTCGACGTGAATTGAAAAGGACAGAGCGATGGCAAAAGAAGTCATAACACAAATTAAATTGCAGATTCCCGCGGGGAAAGCCAATCCTGCTCCGCCGGTCGGTCCTTCATTGGGTCAGCACGGGCTGAACATCATGGATTTTTGCAAGCAATTCAACGCGAAGACGCAAAAGCAGGAAGGGAGCATCATCCCCGTTGTCATCACCGTCTATCGGGACCGGAGCTTTACCTTCATCACGAAAACCCCTCCGGCGACCGACCTCTTGAAAAAGGCGGTGGGAATTATCAAGGGATCCGGGGTGCCGCAGAAGGATAAGGTCGGCGCGATCTCCCGTGCTCAGGTACAGGAAATCGCCAAGCAAAAAATGGAAGATTTGAACGCGGTGACGATTGAAGGCGCGATGAAGATTATTGAAGGGACCGCCAGGAGCATGGGAATCACCGTGACCGACTGATTTATTGCACTATCGGGCGCATGGCTGCGTTGTGTCCTCGCTCAACCCTCGACTATCTACTTTGATATGTCTCGGGTTTCGCTGCGGGACGCCTTGCCCTGCATCCCGCTATCACAATAAATAAATCAGGGGTTTCCTGACGAGTTGGTTGTTTTTTCAGGAGGGGGTGTCAGTCGTGGGAAAGCAATTACGAAATTCCACAGCAAAAGTCGAGTCCAAACTGTATGGACTCCAGGAGGCCAGTGAATTGGTCAAGCAGGCGGCGTATGCCAAGTTTAATGAGACCGTGGAATTGGCCATTCGCTTGGGCGTCGATCCCAAACGCGCGGATCAAATGGTGCGCGGTACCACGGTGTTGCCTCACGGTACCGGGAAAAAGGTCAGGATCCTGGTGTTTGCCAAAGGGGAAAAAGAACAGGAGGCGCGGGAAGCGGGTGCCGATATCGTGGGAGCCGATGACTTGTTGGAAAAAATTCAGGGGGGTTGGTTGGAGTTTGATTCGGCCATCGCCACCCCGGACTTGATGTCTTCGGTGGGAAAATTGGGAAAAGTATTGGGGCCGCGTGGTTTGATGCCCAATCCCAAGACGGGCACCGTGACGTTTGAGGTCGGGAAAGCGATCCAGGAAATCCGAAAGGGCCGCGTCGAGTACAAGGTGGATAAGGCCGGGAACGTCCACGTGCCTATCGGCAAAGTCTCGTTTGACGTCTCGCAAATCACCGAGAACGCCCAGGCGGTCTTTTCGTCGGTGGTGAAGGCCAAGCCCTCTTCGAGCAAGGGCAGATATCTGAAAGGTGCAACCATGTCGAGCACCATGGGGCCGGGCGTTCCTTTGGAATGCACGACTCTTGGTCGACACGTTGAATAGTCGTGGTGTGAAAAGGAGCCGGGCATGAAAAAGGAACAGAAATCGGTGGTGGTTTCCGATTTGCACGAGAAATTCGCCAGGGCCAGGTTAGCCGTGGTGACGGAATGCGGAGGCATGCCGGTGAATCAGGTGACCGCGCTACGCCATCAACTTCGTGGTGCGCAGGCGGAACTGAAGGTCGTGAAGAATTCTTTGGCTGCCAGGGCTGCGGAAGGCACGTCGCTCTTGCCCGTCGTGTCGCTGTTCAAGGGGCAGGTCGCGGTGGTCATCGGCTACGATGATCCGGTGTTGCCCGCCAAGATTCTTCGGGATTTCATCAAGCAGGAAAAGTGTGACGAGAAGATCCTCTGGCGAGGGGGCGTGATCGAGGGGAAAGCGCTTGAACCCGCGCAACTCATCGCAACGGCTGATTTGCCTTCCAAAGAGGTTCTGCTGTCGATGCTCTTGTCGGCGATGCAAGGGCCTCTTCGGGGAATGGCGGGGGTCCTTCAAGGCATTTTACGAGGATTTGCAGCTGTGCTGCTGGCGATCCAAGACAAAAAGAAAGGAGAAGGAGAAATGGCTGCAACGGAGGCAAAGCTTTCAAAGGAAGACATTCTGGGTGCCGTTGAAAGCATGACGGTGTTGGAGTTGTCGGAATTGGTCAAGGGCTTCGAGGAAAAATTCGGTGTGACGGCAGCGGCGCCGGTGGCCGTGGCTGCGCCGGCCGCGGGGGACGCGGGGGCTCAGGCCGCCGAAGAGAAAGACGCCTTTGACGTGGTGTTGGCCAGTGCCCCGGCCGACAAGAAAATTCAGGTCATCAAAGTGGTGCGCGAAATCACCGGGCTCGGGTTGAAGGAAGCCAAGGATCTCGTGGAGGGAGCGCCCAAACCGGTCAAGGAAGGGGCGGCCAAGGACGAGGCGGAAACAATCAAGAAGAAGCTCACCGACGTGGGGGCCACGGTGGAAGTCAAGTAGGAGACAAGGGTTGCTGCGGAAGCCGGTTGATCGGGAAGGGTTGTTTACACAAGCCTAGATACAGAAGGAGCCGACCATGTCTCAACCTCCATTGCCGGGAATTATCAAGCGTACTGATTTTGCAAAAATTCAGTCCACGATTGACATTCCGGACCTCGTCGAAGTGCAGAAACGTTCGTACGAGGGGTTTTTGCAAAAAGAGACCGACTCTGAGCGTCGCGCGGAAAAAGGGCTGCAAGCCGCGCTCATGAGCGTCTTTCCCATTGCAGACTTCAACAGTTCGGCCATTCTTGAATTTTCCAGTTATGCGTTGGGTACGCCCAAGTACGACATGCGCGAATGTCTGGAACAGGGCATGACCTTTGCCGCCCCCCTGAAACTGCGCATTCGTCTGGTGGTCTTTGATCCGCAGGAAAAAGGGGTGAAGAACAGCAAGGTTCTCGACGTGCGGGAGCAGGAAGTGTACGTAGGCGAACTGCCCCTGATGACGGATCGGGGCACCTTCATCATTAACGGCACGGAGCGGGTGGTGGTGAGCCAGTTGCATCGCTCTCCCGGTGCTTCGTTCAGCCATGATAAGGGCCGTACCCATTCCAGCGGTAAGGTGTTGTTTTCCGCGCGCATCATTCCCTACCGCGGGTCCTGGTTGGATTTTGAGTTTGACGCCCGCGATATTTTGTACGTCCGCATCGATCGCCGTCGCAAGATGCCGGCCACGATCCTTTTGAAGGCGTTCGGGTTGTCAACGGACGACGTGCTCAAGATGTATTACCCCATCGAGGAGATTCGGGTCACGGATGGAAAGCTGATGCGCAAGTTGGACCCCGACCTACATACCGGCTTGCGTTCGTCAATCGAAGTCTTCGAGAAGGGCGGCAAGGATCCGATCGTTCGAGAAGGCACGCGGCTCACCAAATCGTTGATGGCGAAAGTGCGAGCCGCCGGGGTGAAAGAGATCCCCGTGAAACCGGAGGAATTGGTTGGACGAGCGGTGTTGACGGAGATCATGGATTCGGAAAAAGGGGAGGTGCTGGTTGAAAAAAATCAACGGCTGACCTTGCCCATGCTTGAACGGCTGCTCGAGCTGAAGCCTTCGAGTTTCAAGGTGATTTATCTGGATAACGTGGCGGCCACGCCGATCATTCTGGATACCCTGGAAGCTGAACGGACGACGTCTCAAAAAGAAGCCTGGGTGGAAATCTACAAGCGCCTGCGGCCCGGAGAAATGCCGTCCGTGGATTCGGCCAAGCTCTTGTTTGAGAATCTATTCGTCAACCCGAAGCGTTATGATCTGTCTCCGGTCGGCCGGCTCAAGATGAACAACCGGTTTTCGTTGGATCTTCCCCTCACCCAGCGGGTCCTCACTTCGCAGGACGTGGTGGAAGTCGTCCGCTGCCTCGTTGAATTGAAAATGGGCAAAGGCGACGTGGACGACATCGATCATTTGGGGAATCGCCGGGTGCGGACGGTCGGCGAGTTGCTCGAGAACCAGATCCGTTTGGGATTGGCGCGAATGGAACGCAGCATCAAGGAGCGGATGAACCTGCTCGATATGGAAACGGTGTTGCCGCACGACTTGATTAACGCCAAACCCATCGTGGCTGCCATCAAGGAATTTTTTGCCGGCAGCCAGTTGTCGCAGTTCATGGATCAAACGAACCCGTTGGCCGAAATCACCCATAAACGCCGGTTGTCCGCGTTGGGCCCCGGCGGGTTGACGCGTGAGCGCGCGGGATTTGAAGTCCGCGACGTCCATCCCTCGCACTATAGCCGCATTTGTCCCATCGAAACGCCTGAAGGGCCGAATATCGGGCTCATCACTTCGTTGGCCACCTACGCGCGCATTAACGAATTCGGCTTCATTGAAGCCCCGTTTCGAAAAGTCCAAAAAGGGCGCGTCCTGCGGGACGTGGAATTTCTTTCGCCGTTGGAAGGCGAGCGGTACATCATTGCGCAAGCCAATTCCCAGGTGGATTCGGCCGGTCGCCTGATATCCGATTCGGTGACGGCGCGGTCCGAGGGAGAGTTCATTGCCACGACGCCGGATCGCATCGATTACGTGGACGTGTCTCCGAAGCAAGTGGTCAGTGTCGCCACCGCGTTGATTCCCTTTCTCGAGCACGACGACGCCAACCGTGCGTTGATGGGCTCGAACATGCAGCGTCAGGCCGTGCCGCTCGTGCAGAGTGAGGCGCCGTTGGTCGGAACCGGCATGGAAGCCGTGGTGGCTCGTGATTCGGGCTACGTCGAACAGGCCAGACGGGACGGGGTCGTGGAAAGCGTGGATGCGCGTCGCATCGTTGTCCGAACCGAACCCGGCAAGGGGGACGAAGGCAAAAGGAAAACCGGGCGTTTTTGGGATGCGTACGACCTGGTGAAGTTCCAACGCACCAACCAGAACACGTGCGTGACTCAAACCCCCATTGTGAAGGTCGGCCAGCAGGTCAAGAAAGGGCAGGTGCTGGCGGATGGTCCGGCGATCGACCGGGGGGAGTTGGCGTTGGGAAAGAACATCCTGGTCGGGTTCATGCCGTGGGGCGGCTACAACTTCGAGGACGCGATCCTGTTGAGCGAGCGACTGGTGCGCGAGGATACCTTCACGTCCATCCACATCGAAGAGTTTGAGGTCGAAGCCCGTGATACCAAATTGGGGAAGGAGGAGATTACCCGCGACATTCCCAATCTGGGCGAAGAGGCCCTGAGAAACCTGGATGAAAGCGGAATCGTTCGCATCGGAGCCGAAGTCAAAGCCGGGGACATCCTGGTCGGCAAGGTGACGCCCAAGGGTGAAACGCAACTGACTCCGGAAGAAAAACTGCTGCGCGCGATCTTCGGCGAAAAAGCCGGAGACGTGAAGGATACGTCCCTCCAGGTTCCTCCCGGAATCGAGGGCATCGTGGTCGACGTCAAGATTTTTTCCAGGAAAGGCATCGATAAGGATGAACGTTCGAAGAACATCGAATCCCAGGATCGTGTGAAAATCGAACGGAACTATCAGGATGAACTCCACATCATCGAGGATGAACGGAACAAGAAGATTCGGCGGCTGTTGCTCGGGCAGGTAGTGGGTCGTGACTTGATGGATCCCGAAAGCGGCGAAGTCATTTTGAAGAAAAAGGGGAAAATCACGTCGGACGTCTTGCGGAGACTGCCCGATGACGACGTGCGGCGCGTCATCTTGGGGGATCCGGAAGAGCAACGCAAGCTCGAAGATATTGAGCGGGCCGCGAAGGATCAAATCGAGAGCCTGCAAACCTTTTATGACGAGAAGGTCGGGCGACTCCGGCGCGGCGACGAGTTGCCGCCGGGCGTCATCAAGTTGGTGAAGGTCTATCTTGCCATCAAGCGGAAAATTTCCGTCGGGGACAAAATGGCCGGACGTCACGGCAACAAGGGCGTGGTGTCCCGGATCCTTCCCGAAGAAGATATGCCGTACCTGCCGGACGGCACACCGATCGAAATCGTGCTGAATCCGCTTGGAGTTCCGTCACGGATGAACGTCGGGCAGATTTTGGAAACACATCTTGGTTGGACCGCCAAAGCCCTGGGGATTTACGCCGCGAGTCCCGTGTTCGATGGAGCTACGGAGGCGGAGATCAAGAAATTGTTAAAAGAGGCGGGCTTGCCGGAAGATGGTCAATCGGTCGTCTATGACGGGCGAACCGGAGACCCGTTCAAGAGTCCGGTGACAGTCGGTTACGTCTATATGATGAAGCTGCACCACTTGGTGGATGATAAGATCCACGCCCGGTCCATTGGCCCGTATTCCTTGGTGACGCAACAACCCCTGGGCGGCAAGGCCCAATTCGGGGGACAGCGGTTGGGCGAAATGGAAGTCTGGGCTCTCCAGGCGTATGGGGCGGCCTCCACGCTTCAGGAATTTTTAACCGTGAAATCCGATGACGTTCCGGGACGGTCGAGAATGTATGAAGCGATCGTGAAGGGTGAAAATTTCCTGGAGCCGGGCTTGCCGGAGTCATTTAACGTGTTGGTGAAAGAATTGCAAAGCCTGGGGTTGGACGTCGAGTTGATGAAGTCCGCCGAGTAATTGCCACTTCGAGAATTTCTCAGTTTCTGAAAGGGAGGGTAGAGCCTTGGAAAGCGTCTATGCTCTGTTTGAAAGGCCGCGCGATGCCATGTCTTTCGACGGCATGTGCATTCGGATCGCGTCGCCCGAGAAAATTCGTTCGTGGTCGTACGGGGAAGTCAAAAAACCGGAAACCATCAACTACCGGTCGTTCAAGCCGGAAAAGGATGGCCTGTTTTGCGCGAAGATTTTCGGCCCGACCAAGGATTGGGAGTGCAACTGCGGAAAATACAAACGCATGAAGCATCGCGGGATCGTCTGCGACAAATGCGGGGTCGAAGTCATTCAGTCGAAGGTGCGGCGTGAGCGCATGGGGCACATCGAATTGGCCGCGCCCGTGGCTCATATCTGGTTCCTGAAAGGGGTGCCGAGTCGCATCGGGATCCTGCTGGACATGAGCCTCAAGCAATTGGAGAAAATTCTCTATTTTGAGGCCTACGTCGTCCTCGATCCCCAGGACACCCCGCTCAAGGAAAAGGAGTTGCTCACGGAAGAGAAATACCGTGAATGCGTGGACCAGTACGGGCCGCAGTCCTTCCGCGTGGGTATCGGAGCGGAAGCCATTCGTGAATTGCTGAGGCAAGTCGATATCGAAACCTTGTGGGCCGAGCGTCACGAAAAGGTGAAGGCCACGACTTCCGCGGCCTTGAACAAGAAGATCACGAAACGCCTGAAGGTCATTGAGGCCTTTTACAAATCCGGCAATAAACCGGAATGGATGATTCTGGACGTCATCCCGGTGCTTCCGCCTGAACTGAGACCGCTGGTGCCGTTGGACGGCGGTCGGTTTGCCACGTCGGATCTGAATGACCTGTATCGACGGGTAATCAATCGCAATAACCGGTTGAAACGGTTGGTGGAATTGAAGGCTCCCGGTGTGATTATCCGCAACGAGATGAGAATGTTGCAGGAAGCCGTGGACGCGCTGTTTGACAACGGACGACGCGGCCGGACGATCCGCGGGGCCAACAAACGGCCGTTGAAATCCCTCAGCGACATGCTCAAGGGCAAGCAGGGCCGGTTTCGACAGAATCTCCTGGGGAAACGGGTTGACTACTCGGGCCGGTCGGTGATTGTGGTGGGGCCGGAATTGAAATTGAATCAATGCGGGTTGCCCAAGAAAATGGCGTTGGAATTGTTCAAGCCGTTTATCTTCCACAAGTTGGAAGAGCGTGGCGCGGCCACCACCATCAAAAGCGCGAAACGGCTCGTGGAAAAGGAGCGTCCGGAAGTGTGGGACGTGTTGGATGAGGTGATCCGGGAACACCCGGTGATTTTGAACCGGGCGCCGACGCTCCATCGGTTGGGTATGCAGGCGTTTGATCCCGTTCTGGTCGAAGGCAAGGCCATTCGTCTGCATCCGTTGGTCTGCGCGGCCTTCAACGCGGACTTCGACGGCGACCAGATGGCGGTGCACGTTCCCTTGTCGGTCGAGGCCCAGATCGAAGCGCGCGTCCTGATCATGTCCATCAATAACGTGTTGTCGCCGGCGAACGGTCGCCCGCTTGCCATTCCCTCTCAGGACATGGTGTTGGGTTGCTATTGGTTGACCCAGGAACGACCGGGTGCGATGGGTGAGGGAAAAGTGTTGTATTCTCCCGAAGAGGTGCGCATTGCCTATGACGCCGGTGAACTGGACGAACAGGCCAAGGTCAAGGTGCGCGTCGATGGCGCTCTGGTCGAAACGACCGTCGGGCGCGTGCTATTCGGGGAAATCCTGCCTCCTTCCATCGGGTTTACGCACGTCAATCAGGTGATGACCAAGAAAGAAATGACCAAGCTGATCGATGCGGTGTATCGTGAAGTCGGGCTTCACGATACGGTCAAGATGCTCGATAAACTCAAGGATCTGGGCTTCTATTATGCCACGAAGGCCGGGGTCTCCCTGTGTATTGACAACATGCACATCCCGACCAAGAAGGAAGTTCTGCTCGGCAAGGCGCACAAGGACGTCTCCGAGGTCGAACGGCAGTACAGCGAAGGGCTGATCACGAATGGTGAGCGTTACAACAAGGTCATCGACATCTGGGCCCACGTGAGCGAACAGGTCGCGAACGAGATGATGAAAGAAATCAAGGCCGGCGGCGGGCAGGGCCCCGAAGATACCTTGAATCCCATTTACATGATGGCTGATTCCGGTGCGCGCGGGAGTTCGCAGCAGATCCGGCAGTTGGGCGGCATGCGGGGTTTGATGGCGAAGCCCTCGGGCGAAATTATCGAAACGCCTATCACCGCCAATTTCAGGGAAGGCCTCACCGTGCTCCAGTACTTTATCTCGACGCACGGGGCGAGGAAAGGTCTGGCGGACACGGCACTCAAAACCGCCAACTCCGGGTACCTGACGAGGCGGCTTGTGGATATTTCTCAGGACGTCATCGTGAGTGAAGAGGATTGCAGGACGGCCGATGGAATCGACGTGTCCGCTCTGGTCGAAGGCGGAGAGGTCATTCAACCTATTGAAGAACGGATTTTAGGTCGCATCGTGGCGGAAGATATTCTTGATCCGTTGACCGGTGACGTGGTGGTGGCCGGGAATGATGAACTGGATGAAACCCGTGTCAAGGCCGTGGTCGAAGCCGGTATCGGGCACGTCCGTATCCGGTCGGTCTTGACCTGTCAGGCCCGGTGGGGCGTCTGCGTGAAGTGTTACGGCCGGGATTTGGCCAGGGGGAAGTTGGTCGAACTGGGCGAACCCGTGGGAGTGATCGCCGCGCAGTCCATCGGCGAGCCCGGTACGCAGTTGACCATGCGGACCTTCCACATCGGGGGAACGGCCAGTAAAGTCGTGGAACAAAGCGTGGTCGAGTCCCGGCACGACGGAGTCTTGAAATACCTCAGTTTCGATGCCAAGAAAAATGCCGATTTTCACAATCGCCACATGGCGGTGCAGAACAAACAGGGCGAATGGGTGGTCATGAATCGCAACGCCAAGATTGCGGTGTATGACGACTCCGGTCGGGAGCGCGAAAAGTACCCGGTTGTCTACGGGGCGAAAATTGTCGTGAAAGACGGCGGCCGGGTGACGGTTGGGCAGAAACTTGTGGAATGGGATCCATATTCGTTGACCATTCTGACGGAAGTGGGCGGGAAAATTGCCTATGGCGACATCTCCGAAGGCGTGACCATGAAGGAAGAGGTCGATGAAATCACCGGTCTGTCCCGGAAGGTGGTCATCGAGCAGGCCGGCACGAACCTGCGTCCTCGCGTTTCGATCAAGGACGATGGGAATAAGACGGCCAAATTGCCGGGTTCGGGTGCGCCGGCTCGCTATCTCCTTCCCGTGGGCGCGCATATCTTCGTGGAAAAAGGCGGAATCGTGCATCCCGGAGACGTGTTGGCGAAAATCCCTCGAGAAACCACGAAAACCAAAGACATTACGGGAGGCTTGCCCAGGGTGGCGGAGCTGTTTGAGGCGAGGAAGCCCAAGGAGCAAGCGGTGATCAGTGAAATCGACGGTGAGGTCTCCTTCGGCGGGTTCGTCAAGGGGATGCGAAAGATCGTCGTCGATAACAAGATGGGAGATCAGAAGGAGTACTTTATCCCTCGAGGCAAGCACGTGAACGTGCACGAAGGGGATTGGGTGCGTGCCGGTGAACCGCTCATGGACGGGTCGGCGAATCCGCATGATATTCTGAACGTGTTGGGGCCGCGAGAGTTGCAACGATACCTGGTGAATCAGGTTCAAGAAGTGTATCGCTTGCAAGGGGTCTCGATTAATGACAAGCACATTGAAATTATTGCCAGGCAAATGTTGAAGAAGATCCGCATCGAAGATCCCGGCGATACGAACTTTTTACCCGGGGCCCAGGTCGGGAAATTTGCGTTCACCGATGAAAACCAGCGGGTGCTTGCCGAAAAGGGGAAGCCGGCGATTGGAAAACCGGTGTTGCTGGGGATTACCAAGGCATCACTGAATACGGACAGCTTCATCTCCGGAGCCTCCTTCCAGGAGACGACCCGGGTGCTCACCGAAGCCGCCATCAATGGCCGGGTCGATGATTTGCGGGGTCTCAAGGAAAACGTCATCGTGGGTCGCCTGATCCCGGCGGGAACGGGGTTCTCCCACTACCGGGAAACCTTCGTGCCTGCTCCGGAAGAGAAGGTCATCGAGGATGACGGCGCCGCCGGCTTGGCGCTTCCTGAAGGGGAAGAGTTGCAAATGCAGTCCACCTCATAAATGAAGTGTTTTATCTTGACAGCTTATTTCGGTCTCATTACAATCGAAAGGTTGTCCGAGAGAGTCGATTTTTATGACGTTTTTGAAGGAAGAATCGTGATATGCCAACGGTGAATCAGCTTGTCAGAAAGGGTCGCAAGGCCCCCAAGGCCAAGAGCAAGAGTCCGGCCCTTAATCGATGCCCGCAACGGCGCGGTGTCTGTTTGCGCGTGTATACCACGACCCCGAAAAAGCCGAATTCCGCATTGCGGAAAGTGGCTCGTGTGCGTTTGACCACGGGCGTCGAGGTGACGACCTACATCCCGGGCATGGGACATAATTTGCAGGAGCATTCCATTGTGCTCGTACGCGGCGGCCGGGTGAAGGACTTGCCCGGCGTACGTTATCATTTGGTCCGGGGCGCACTTGATGCGGTCGGGGTGGCTGACCGGAAACAGGGGCGTTCCAAGTACGGAGCGAAACGACCGAAGTAGTCAACGGATTGATCGTAGAGAAAGTGCATTCGGAATATGTCTCGTAGTCGAAGTGCCGTCGTAAGAACTCCCGTGGGTGACGCCAAATATCGGGATACCCTTGTGGGGAAATTTATTAATATTCTTATGACGAGAGGGAAAAAGAGTACAGCCCAGCGTGTGTGTTATGGGGCGTTCGACGTCATTCAACAGAAGACGGGGAGTGATCCTTTGAAGGTTTTTCATTCTGCGCTTGGCAACGTCAAGCCGATGGTGGAAGTGAAATCGAGACGGGTGGGAGGTGCGTCGTATCAGGTTCCCGTCGAGATCAGACCGGTTCGGCAAGTTGCCTTGGCCTTTCGATGGATTAAGCGCAGTGCCCAGTCTCGAACGGGAAAGAGTATGCAAGACAAGCTTGCCGCCGAGTTGCTTGATGCTGCCAATAATACCGGGGTTGCTGTCAAGAAACGCGATGAAACGCACAGAATGGCCGAAGCGAATCGTGCGTTTGCCCATTACCGTTGGTAGCGATTTCTTGTTGCTGTAGTCGAATTACCTTCCACGCATAGGTCTTGTTTTTTTAAAAAACCCGCTCTCGGGTTGGGAGCATGGGAGTGTTGTAGCGGTCTGATTGTGTCCGGAGGAACAGTGTCCAGGGAATATCCATTAGAGCGTACTCGAAACATCGGTATCATGGCCCATATTGATGCCGGGAAGACGACGACGACCGAGCGCATCCTGTATTATACCGGCGTCTCTCACCGTATGGGTGAGGTGCACGAAGGTGCGGCTCAAATGGACTGGATGGAGCAGGAGCGGGAGCGAGGCATTACGATTACGTCTGCGGCGACCACCTGTTTTTGGAACGACCACCGTGTCAACATCATTGACACCCCGGGACACGTGGACTTTACGGTTGAAGTGGAGCGGTCCCTTCGCGTGTTGGACGGAGCCGTGGCCGTGTTTGATTCGGTGCAGGGAGTCGAACCGCAGTCTGAAACGGTTTGGCGTCAGGCTGATAAATATCGGGTCCCTCGCCTTGCCTTTCTGAATAAAATGGACCGGGTGGGTGCCGACTTTTCAGGCAGCGTTCAAAGTATCGTCGATCGTTTGGAAGCGAATCCTGTTGCGGTCCAGTTGCCCATCGGAAAAGAAGCGGATTTCCGAGGCGTCATTGATCTGGTCTCGATGAAGTCCTACCTCTTTAACGATGAAACGCTGGGCGCGGATTACGTCGTCGAAGATGTGTCGCCGGATCTTCTGCCGACGGCTCAGGAGTACCGGGACAAGATGATCGAAGCCGTGGCGGAGTTTGATGAAGCGGTGCTTGAGCAATACCTGAACGGCGTTCCGTTGAAGCCGGAGGATATCAAGCGTGCCGTGCGCGCCGGGACCAATCAAATGCGCATGACGCCGGTGTTATGCGGGTCGGCGTTCAAGAATAAGGGAGTTCAGCCGTTACTGGATGCCGTGGTGGATTACCTGCCGTCGCCCTTGGACGTTCCGGAAGTGGAAGGGGTCGACCCGGTTCATGGGAAGAAAATGAGTTGTCCGGCCAGCGATGACGAGCCGTTTTCGGCGTTGGCTTTCAAGATCATGGCGGATCCTTTTGCCGGGCAACTTACGTATTTCCGCGTCTATTCCGGTAGCCTGGAAACGGGTTCGTACGTGTATAACGTCACGCAGGGCAAGCGGGAGCGAATCGGGCGTTTGCTCAAGATGCACGCGAACAAACGGGAAGACATTGACGTCGTGTATGCCG
>VXOF01000096.1 GCA_009840285.1 Nitrospira sp. SB0662_bin_26 | reverse complement strand
GCTGATCTCCCCCAAGAGTTCACATCGACGGGGAGGTTTGGCACCTCGATGTCGACTCATCGCATCCTGGGGCTGAAGCGGGTCCCAAGGGTCGGGCTGTTCGCCCGTTAAAGCGGTACGAGAGTTGGGTTCAGAACGTCGTGAGACAGTTCGGTCCCTATCTGTTGTGGGCGTAGGAGATTTGAGAGGGTCTGTCTCTAGTACGAGAGGATTGAGATGGACGGACCTCTAGTGTGCCGGTTGTCGCGCCAGCGGCAGCGCCGGGTAGCTATGTCCGGTTTGGATAACCGCTGAAAGCATCTAAGCGGGAAGCCAGCCTCAAGACAAGATCTCCCGGAGGGTAACCTCCCTAAAGGCCACTCGTAGACGACGAGTTTGATAGGCTGGATGTGGAAGAGCTGTAAGGCTTGAAGCTAACCAGTACTAATCGGCCGTGCGACTTAACATCAATTTACTTCTGATAGACATGACCTCTCACGAGCGGGATGTCTATGACGGGAAAGACGAGAGATAGCCGGCACGCACCGCGGTTCTCGTCCCGTCATGGAATTTCGAGAGGACACAGATCATCACATTCCCGGTGACCATGCCGGAGGGGCCACACCCGTTCCCATCCCGAACACGGAAGTTAAGCCCTCCAGGGCCGATGATACTGCAGCTGCGAGGCTGTGGGAAAGTAGGGCGTTGCCGGGTTCTTTTGAAGCCCACGGGTGGGAATCCGTGGGCTTTTCTTTTGGCCCTCATTTGAACGGAGCGTCATCGGGATGACGCCGCACATTGCCCCGATGAAAAAAAGTGGTCTTCGGACACCCAGGTTTGTTACTCTTGGAGAACCGATTATTGAGTATCCGGCTCAAGTGACGATATAAGACTGCATGAGACAAATTACCTTTGGGACCTCAGGGTGGCGCGCCGTTCTGGGAGAAGACTTTACGATTCAGAGCGTCCGCATCGTCGCTCAAGCCATCGTCCACGTCCTGAAACAAGAAAAAATCGGACACCGCGGCCTGATTATCGGTTACGATGCCAGGTTTCTTGGTGAAAAATTTGCCAGGGCCGCGGCTGAGGTGTTTGCAGGCCACGGCATGTCGGTGTTCTTGTGTGACCGGGAAACACCCACTCCAACCATTTCGTACCACGTGCTCCAGCAAAACCTGGCCGGCGGGTTGAATATTTCCGCCAGCCACAACGCGCCCGAATACAACGGGATCAAGTTTACACCGGAGTGGGGCGGTCCTGCGCTCCCTGAAACCACCCGCGCCATCGAACAGCGGCTGGTGCATCTGTTGCACGGGGAGCACGTCAAATGGCTCCCGTGGGAAAAGGCCCAACGAACGCAAATGGTGCAACTCTTTGATCCGTGTCCCGACTATTTGGCCGCGCTGGGGAAGCATATCGACATGGACGCGATCCGCGAAGCCGACCTGCGTGTGGTCATGGATCCCCTGTACGGAACGTCGCGCGGGTATCTTGATACGTTCCTCAGGAATGCCGGGGCGAAAATGGCGGTTCTGCACCATTGGCGCGACCCCTATTTTGGGGGACTCAGTCCCGAACCCACGCGAGAGACGACGGCGGAACTGCAAGAAACGGTGAAACGGGGGAAAGCCCATATCGGGTTAGCCACCGACGGCGACTCCGATCGATTCGGTATCGTGGACCGGGACGGCAGCTTTATCGATGCCAATATCATTTTGGCGTTACTGGTGGATTATCTGGCGACGACCAGATGTTGGACGGGAGACGTCGGGCGATCCATTGCCACCACGCATCTGATTGATCGCGTGGCTCACAAGCACGGATTGGGTGTGCGGGAAACCCCCGTCGGGTTCAAATATCTTGCGGAACTCCTGGCCAAGGACGAGATCCGCATGGGCGGCGAAGAAAGTGCAGGTCTGTCAATTCAGGGGCACGTGCCGGAAAAGGACGGCATTCTGGCCTGTCTGCTGGTGACGGAGATGATTGCCCGAACCAAGAAGACGCTCGGAGAACTCAGAGACGACTTGTTCCAACGCGTGGGCCCCGTCTTTTCGTCGCGCCATGACCAACCCCTCACGGACACGATGCAGGACAATTTGCTCAAGGTTCAGAAGTCCCCGCCCGGCGATCTTGCGGGGAAATCCGTTCAGCAGGTCAATACCCAGGATGGATGCAAGCTCGTGTTGGAAGACGGGAGTTGGTTTCTGTTCCGTCCTTCCGGGACTGAACCGTTGGTGCGCTGTTATGCAGAAGCGTCGACTCGTGAAGAAATGAAGGCGCTGATGGCAGCCGGCCAAAAACTCGTGCATCACGGCCCCTCAGCGGAGAATTGAGGCGTACGGGGCCCTGAGCCTTCACACGTCACATGCCCCGATGTGAGTGTTGTAATCAACGCCATCGCCTCCACCTCCACGCATCCGGCGCTCATGTTCACCCGTCCTCCTCACGCGGTTCAGTGGTTTCGAGAATTCCTTGCCGATGTTGCCGTTCGCTCGATGCCTTGATAGGTGTAGCTGGAAGACCGACGATCGTGGGTCCCTACACTCCAGCGTCTTGCAACGACGACGACGTGAAGAAAGGAAAGAATGAAGCGAGAATTGGCCGTAGCCGTGGAATTGGCTCGACGAGCGGGCCAAGCCGTGATGGACGTGTATGCCACGGAATTTGTCGTGGCGTCCAAAGGTCACAACGATCCCGTGACCGAGGCCGACCGGCAAGCCAACGACTTCATCGTAACGGGCTTGAAGGAGGCGTTCCCCTTGGACACCGTGGTGGCGGAGGAGAGCCCTCTCCCTGACGATCTCCCGGCCTCGGGTCGTGTCTGGTACGTGGACCCGCTGGACGGCACCAAAGAGTTTATCGCCAGGAACGGAGAGTTCTCGGTGATGATCGGACTCGCCGTCAACGGGCAAGCGCAACTCGGTGTGGTCTATCGCCCGGAGGGAGACGTGCTGTATGCCGGAGACCTGGGACGTGAGGCGTGGATGGAACAGAGGGGCATCCGGTCAGCCTTGGTGATCAAAGAACAGGATTCCGGAAGACCGTTCACCCTGGCGGTTTCCCGGTCGCATCGACATCCCATGGTCGAAGAGATCAGCAGGGCTCTCGATGTGGGAAACGAAATTCCATCGGGAAGCGTGGGATTGAAGATCGGCCTGATTGCGAGGGGAGAAGCCGACGTGTACCTGGAGCCGGGTCCCTATACCAAACTCTGGGATTCCTGTGCCCCGGAAGCGATCCTCCGGGCCGCGGGCGGAGCATTTACCACCATCCTGGGCCAGCCGCTGATCTATGGCGAGACCCGTGCGGAGGTTTCAGTCAAGGCACAACTCGCCAACACACATGGCCTGCTGGCGAGCAACGGGTTTTGTCACGAACGCGTGGTGCAAGCCTTGAAACCGGTCGTGGAGGAACTGGGGCTGAAGCCGCGGTAAGCGGAAGCGAGACGCATTCCATGTTGCCGTCACGGCATTAAGCGGATCATCAGTTTCGATGAAGGCTTTGACAACAATCCGGGGATGACTCGCTTAACTGGATGGAATCCAGCTTAGATTTATCACAGCGGGGTTTCGTCCCCGCACGACGAGGCACTGTTGTTTCGGCAAAAGTGCCCAAAACCACTTCCGCCCTGGCATGGCCCTCCGGGTCCCCTGCGATGCTCGCAGATTCCGGCGGCTACGCAACTCGCTCCGAGGCAAACAGCGACCTCTTAACGCCATTCCGTCAGAGTTGAGCGCACACGGCTTTCACTTCGGTGTACAAGTCAATGGCTTCGTGGCCCATTTCCCGGCCCCAGCCCGACTGTTTATATCCCCCGAAGGGAAGGGCGGCATCCACTATGGTATGACAGTTGATCCAGACCGTTCCGGCTTGAAGCCGGGCGGCAATGCGATGGGCCTTACTCACGTCCTTGGTCCAAACGGCGGCAGCCAACCCGTAGATGCTGTTATTGGCCTTTTCCAGCGCCTCTTCAAGATCGGTAAAGGGTTCCGCGCAGACCACGGGCCCGAAAATTTCCTCTTGAACGACTTTCATGTGTGGCGCGGTATTCACAAGCACGGTCGGTTGGACGAAATAGCCTTTGTCGCCATACCGGTTGCCCCCGACGATCGCTTCGGCCCCGTCATGTATCCCGGATTCCACGTACCCCAAGACGCGTTGCTGTTGTTCATCGGACACCATGGGGCCCATCTCGGTGGTCGTATCCATGCCGGGGCCCAGTTTGATCTGTTTGGCCTGATCAGCCAGACCCGCGAGCACGTTATCGAAGATCTTTTTCTCGGCATAGAGGCGGGAACCGGCACAGCAGCTTTGTCCGTGGTTGAAGAAAATGGCATTGGACACTCCGGGAATCGTCGAAGCCAGGTCGGCGTCGGCCAACACCAGATTCGGAGATTTGCCTCCCAATTCGAGCGACACTTTTTTCAGGTTATCGGCCGCGGCGTGGACGATCGAACGGCCGACTTCCGTCGATCCCGTAAAGGCGACCTTGTCGACGCCGGGATGCGCGGCAAGAGCGGCGCCGGCCGTTTCCCCGAAGCCGGTCACGATATTCAGGACGCCGTCCGGGAATCCGGCTTCACACGCCAACTCTCCTAGCATGAGCGCGGAGAGGGGCGTTTGCTCCGCGGGCTTCAGGACGACGGTACACCCCGCGGCCAGGGCCGGGCCCAACTTCCATGTCGCCATGAGCAGTGGAAAATTCCAGGGAATAATTTGTCCGACCACGCCGATGGGTTCTCGCAAGGTATAGGCATGGAACTGGGCCCCGGGCGCATACGGGACGGAAATGGGGATCGTGTTACCCTCTATTTTCGTGGCCCAACCCGCCATGTATCGGAAAAGGTCGACCGCCAATGGGACGTCGGCGCCCCGTGCCAGGGTCACCGGTTTCCCGTTATCCAGAGACTCCAGTTGCGCAAATTCTTCCGTGCGCTGCTCCACGAGATCGGCTAATTTCCACAAGAGTTTTCCTCGTTCGGATGGTGTCAGCCTTCGCCATGGTCCTTGTTCGAACGCTTTCCGTGCGGCCTTGACCGCGTGATTGATGTCCTCCTTTTGACCATCCGGCACCCGGCACAGCACGTCACCCGTGGCTGGATTAAAAGTGGGAAACGTCTGTTCGGATACGGCATTGTCCCATTTCCCATCGATCAGGATTTTCCGCGGAGAAGACAGATAACTTTGAGTCAGGGGAGTCATCTCTGTAGTGGTGGTGCTCATGTTCTTCCCTCCGGGTTTTTGAGTAGCGCCTCCCTCCCGAACCGCTCGATGGCCTCCAGGGTCTCGCGCACGTCGTCCCAGGTCGTGGTGTGGTTGATGATGCAGAGCCTGAGCGAGAACTTCTTCCGGAGCATCGTCGATGACATGAACGCGGGGTCCTCCCAAAAGACGCGAGCCAGCACGTTCCGGTTGATCTTTCCCAGGGCTTCCTCGTCCAAGGCGGTGGTCTCGGGGTTGACCCGGAAACACACGATCCCCAGTGACGCGGGATTCAACATCTCCAGAATTGGGCTGGCCCGGATGTACTCCTCGGCCCGCACGGCCAATTCCATTCCGTTGGACACGGCTCTCCGGAACGCGGCCATCCCGAACGTCTGGACCGACATCCAGATCTTCAAGGCCCGGACCGAGCGGCTCAGTTGCAGGCCGCGGTCGGAGAAGTTCGGATGGTTCGCGCCCCAGATCGTGTCCTGCAGCATATCGTGCGGAATCACGAATGCGTTTTCGAGTGTCCTTGCATTCTTCACCAGCAACCCGCCCGCCTCGTACGGCTGGAAGAACCATTTGTGCGCGTCCAGTCCGATCGAATCGGCACGCTCGATCCCCTGCAAGAGGGCTTTCCCGCGCTCGGTCACGATGGCGAAGCCACCATACGCTGCATCGACGTGCAACCATATGCGTTCCGCCTCGCAATAGTCCGCCATGGCTTCCAGCGGATCGATGGCCCCCGTACTGCCCGCTCCGGCGTTGGCGCAGACTGCGATGGGGTTGAACCCGGCGGCGCGATCCTCGGCCACGATGCGGGCGAGCGCTTCCACGTCCAGGCGGAAGCGTTCATCGCACGGAATCTTGCGAATGCACTCCGGTCGCACGCCGATGATCCTGGCTGCGCGGACCTGCGCGCTGTGACTCTGGTCGCTCATATACACGGTCGCGCGCTCGGGATGGCCCGCGTTTTCCCGTGCCGCGACGAAGGCGTCGAGGCTGGCTGCCGATCCCCCGCTCGTCAGCAGCCCGCCCGCACTCTCCGGATAGCCGATCCAGCGACGCAGCCAGTCGATGACGACCAGTTCGAGTTGGCTTGGACCGCTCGATGTCAGCCACGTGCATTGGTTGACGTTGTACCCGGCGGCCATGAAGTCCGCGAGCACGCCGGGCCACGTGGGCGCCGTCGGGACGAATGCGAATTGACGGGGATGATCGAGTCGCAACGCGATGGGGAGGATCTTGCGGGCGGCTCGTTCGAGAACCTCCTCCGCCGGCCGGCCGTGCTCGGGCGGATCCTCCATGAGTTGGTCTGCAAGGATCTGGTGGAAATCTCCTTCCCAGGCGCTTTCCTGGGGCAGGCTCTCGATTCGCTCAACCAAAAGCTCCGCGGCCTTGCGTGCAAGATCGAGCATGAGTTCGGGCGCCATCCGGAGGCCATCGGGTGGCTCACTACCCCGACCGGACTCATTCTTCGGCGACGTCGTTTCTCTTGGTCCCTCCGAATGTTCAGCCATGTCCTTCCATTCTTGGCATTTAATATTCTCGTTACATGCCTCGATGAAGAGGTCTAAAATACTTCATCGTCTGGCATATGGCAATAAGAAACAAGCAGGCGAGTCGTTTGGTCCGTCAGGCCGTCTTTCTTGACGGGGGTTTTGCGTCCCTAGAATGCCTTTCTTCCGCTTCCTGACAAATGCCTCAGCATTTTACGGTCAAAACATGTGGCATCTCTCGAATGAGGTGTTGCGAGATAACTCCAGTGGATCTATAATGGTTCCAAAATAGAACCACAAGGAGGCAAGGATGTCCATCAATCTTTCCATCAAGAACGTTCCGAAAGAATGGGTGCAGCACCTGCGGCAACGTGCCAGCAAACACCATCGTTCGCTGCAGGGTGAATTACTTTCCATTTTGGAAGACAGCCTGAATCAGCAGGACAAGATTTCCCCACAAAGTCTGTTGGCAGAATTACGGCAACGGGGCTTACGCACTCCCAAGGAATCGGTCACGATCGTGAGGAAAGACCGAGATGGCCGTGAAGGTCATTGATACATCAGCCTTGGCTGCGGTTGCGTTTGCCGAACCCGATGGCCAACGGATCGCGGCTCAATTGGAAGAGCATGACTTGATCGCTCCGCACCTGTTACCCTTCGAGTTGGCTAATGTCTGCCTCACCAAGATTCGAAGGCATCCGGTGAAGAGGGAGTTACTGTTGGCGGGTTATGAGATGGTCGGTCGCCTGCCCTTGACGTTCATGGCCGTCAACATGACAGAGGTCGTGACACTTGCTGAAGCCAAAAAGTTGACGGCGTATGACGCTTCCTTCTTATGGCTCGCCCGGCAGTTGGCCGTTGAATTGGTCACGTTGGATAAGACGTTGGCGAAACAGGTGAGTCTCCGAAAGGTCAAGTAAATCTTCCATCCCGGGTTCTCCATTCATTAATGTTATGTGGGGGTTCGCCCCCGCCCGACGAGGCCCCTTCGACTTCGCTTCGCTACGCTCAGGACAGGCACTTTTGTTTCGGCAAAAGTGCCCAAAACCATTTCCACCCTGGCGTGGCCCCCCGGGTCCCCTGCGATGCTCGCGGACTCCGGCGGCTGCGCAACTCGCTCCGAGGCAAACGGCTACCTCTTCGCTCAAACAGTGCTCGCCGAATCTCCGGAGTCCACTCCGCTTCTCGGCCACGCCAGAAGGCGGGAATTTTTTTGGTGAATGATGTTATATTTGTCTATCCTATTTCTTTTCACTTCTCGGATTATCAGCCTTCGCGCGTGGCGGATTTAGAGCACCGAATCGATTTTTTTGGATTGGAGAATCAACGCATGATGCGCGATGACGTGGTGGTCATAGGTGGGGGGCTGGCGGGGTCGGAAGCGGCGTGGCAGGCGGCGGAGCGCGGCGCCCGGGTCACGCTGTACGAGATGCGACCCAAACAGGGGACCGCGGCACACAAGACGGACCAGTTGGCGGAAATCGTGTGCTCGAATTCGTTGGGGTCCGCTGATCCCTTCAGTGCGCCGGGTATTTTGAAGGAAGAGATGCGGCTCCTGAATTCGCTGGTCATCCGGGCGGCGGAAGCGGCCCGCGTGCCCGCCGGGGCGGCGCTGGCCGTGGACCGCGAGATCTTCGCGCGCGAAATTACCCGGACGCTCGAATCCCACCCGAACATCCGGATCATTCGAGAAGAGATTCGAGAAATCCCCAGGGACGCCCTGTGCATCGTGGCCACGGGGCCCTTGACGTCCGAGAGCCTGGCGCAGGCCTTGACCGCGCTCACCCACAAGACGAACCTGGCGTTTTTCGACGCGATTTCCCCGATCATCGATGCCGAGTCCATTGACATGGACGCGGTGTTCCGGGCGTCGCGCTATGAAAAAGGCAGCGCGGATTATCTGAATTGTCCGATGGATGAAGAAACCTATTCGGCCTTTTACGAGGCGCTGATGGCCGCGGACAAGGTGCAACCGAAGGATTTTGAAAAGGTTCCCTACTTTGAAGGCTGTCTCCCCATTGAAGCCATGGCGGAACGCGGAAAGCAGACGTTGACCTTCGGTCCGATGAAGCCGGTCGGACTGGTTGATCCGCGCACCGGCGTCCGGCCGCACGCGGTACTCCAGTTACGTGCGGAAAATCGCCATGGTTCGTGTTATAACATGGTGGGGTTTCAAACCAAGCTGACGTACCCGGAGCAAAACCGCGTGTTCCGGATGATTCCGGGCCTTGAACGGGCGGCGTTTCTCCGCTATGGAAGCGTACATCGGAACACCTTTGTGAACTCCCCTGCCGTGTTGCGCAACACGTTGCAACTGAAGGCGTCCGAAACCACGTGGTTGGCGGGCTGTATCGTCGGGGTGGAAGGCTACGTCGAATGTGCCGCCACCGGCGGCCTGGCGGGCATCAACGCCGGGCGGGCGTTGGCTGATCTGCCGTTGGTGACGCCTCCATTGGCCACGGCACATGGGGCCTTGCTGCATTATATTACGACCAGCGACGCCAAGCATTTCCAGCCCATGAATACGAACTTCGGCTTGTTCCCGCCCCTTCCCGTGAACGTGCGGGACAAAGAACAAAAGCGTCGCATGATCCGTGACCGGGCCCTTGAAGAGTGGCAAACATGGAAACGGCAATCCGCACTTTCCTGACGTATCTCGACGTGGAGCGAGGCGCGTCCCGGGAAACGATTCGCAGTTATACGTCTGACCTGCGACAATTCGTGGCCTTTCTGAAGACCGTCATGGATCCGATGCCGGAGCCGGCCGGGATCGATGCGTCGCTGGTTCGCCGGTTTCTGGTGTGGTTGGCCGAGCGACAGGATAAAAAGTCGTCGCAGGCGCGGAAGCTTGCGACGCTGCGCAGCCTCTTCAAATTCTTGCACCGCCGCGGGGAGGTTCCGAGCAATCCCGTGGCGAACGTTCGTTCTCCACGGCTGGGGCAACGCTTGCCCCGGGTCCTCACGAAAGACGAGGCGGAGCGGATGATCGAGTCTCCTGATGCCGATGAGGGGACTGTCGCCGTTCGGGATCAGGCTATTCTGGAAACCCTCTATTCGACGGGCGCGCGGGTGAGCGAGTTGGTGGGGGTGAATTGGAGCGACCTGAGTCTTGATGAAGGGATGGTGCGGTTGAAAGGCAAAGGCAAAAAGGAACGCCTCGTGCCGATCGGGCTGGTGGCGGTCGAGGCGATCCGGGATTATCTCGCGGCGACACCGGTTCGGGCGAATCCGGCCACGGACAAGGAGGCGGCCTCGTCCCTCAAAGTGAAGCCGGCGGATGGCCCGGTATTTCGCAACAATCGAGGCGGCCGGTTGTCGGTCCGGAGCGTGGAGCGGATCGTCCGGCGTTACGCCGACCGCTTGCAGGTGGGGACCGTGACCCCGCATACTTTTCGGCATTCCTATGCCACGCATTTATTGGACGAGGGGGCCGATCTCCGGGTCATCCAGGAAATGCTCGGACACGCGTCGTTGGCCACCACCCAGAAATACACACACTTGGCCACCGATCGATTGATGGAAGTGTACGATCAAGCCCATCCGCGGTCAGGAAACGTGAAGGCGGGAAAGCTGGCTACCCCGAGGAAATCTCCATGAAGATCCGGTCCACGACAATTCTGTCCGTTCGTCGAAACGGAACGGTGGCCATGGGGTCCGACGGCCAGGTGACGGTCGGGACCACGGTGATGAAGGCCAACGCGCGCAAGGTCCGCCGTCTCCATCACGATCAGGTCGTTGCGGGCTTTGCGGGAGCCACGGCGGACGCCTTTACCCTATTTGAAAAATTCGAGGAGAAATTGGAAGAATATCGCGGCAACCTGACCAGGGCCGCGGTCGAGTTGGCCAAAGACTGGCGCACGGATCGCGTGTTGCGACGCCTCGAAGCGCTGTTGGCCGTCGCGGACGTGGATCGGTCCTTTCTCATTTCCGGTACGGGTGACGTCGTGGAACCGGATGACGGGATCCTCGCCATCGGGTCGGGCGGACCGTATGCGCTGGCTGCGGCTCGCGCGCTGATGGACCATTCTTCCTTAACGCCCCTGGAAATCGTCGACAAAGCCATGCGTATTGCCGGCGGCATCGACATCTACACCAATCACGAAATCGTGATCGAAGAACTGAAGGCGCCCTCATGAATCCCGACGCCCCGGCGGTGAAACTCGATAGCTTGTCTCCTCGCGGAATCGTCGAAGTACTCGACCGGTACGTGATCGGACAACGCGACGCCAAACGGATGGTGGCCATCGCCTTGCGTAATCGATGGCGCCGCCAGCAGCTCAGCCCGGAACTGCGTGAAGAAATTTTCCCGAAGAACATCGTCATGATCGGGCCGACGGGCGTGGGCAAGACGGAAATTTCCCGGCGATTGGCGAAACTGGCCGACGCCCCGTTCATCAAAGTCGAAGCGTCGAAGTTTACCGAAGTGGGGTACGTGGGGCGCGACGTGGAATCGATCATCCGCGACCTGACCGAACAGTCGGTCAACCTGGTGAAAAGTTCGTCGCTTCAGCGAGTCGAACGGAAGGCCGAAGACATGGCCGAAGATCGCGTGCTCGATTTGTTGCTTCCTCCGAGTCCGTCCCGCACCGCGGAGGGGCAGGAGAATGGGCCGGGGCAACCGGCGCCGGGTGATACCACGCGGCAAAAGCTACGCAAGCAATTACGGGAAGGCGGGCTGGATAACCGGACGGTGGAAATCGAAATCAAGGAGCGTGGGCTCCCGGTCGGGATCATCTCCAACGTCGGCGGCATGGAAGAACTGGAAAATCATTTGCGCGACATGCTTGGCGGGTTGATGCCCGGGAAAAAGAAAAACCGGGTCATGAAAATTCCCGACGCCCTGAAATATTTTGCACAGGAGGAAGCGCAGAAACTGATTGACATGGACGAGGTGACGCGCGACGCGATCGAACGGGTCGAGCAATCCGGCATCGTCTTTTTGGATGAAATCGATAAAATCGCAGGCCGGGAGAAACACATGGGGCCCGACGTGTCACGGGAAGGCGTGCAACGGGATTTGCTGCCGATTGTCGAGGGAGCCACCGTCAATACGAAATACGGGCCGGTGAAGACCGACCATATTCTGTTTATTGCCGCCGGAGCGTTTCACGTGGCCAAGCCGACTGATCTGATTCCCGAGTTGCAGGGCCGGTTCCCCATTCGGGTCGAGTTGGAACCCTTGACCAAAGGCGACTTGGTGCGCATCCTGACGGAACCCAGGAATGCCTTGGTGAAACAATATCAGGCCTTGCTGAAAACCGAAGACATCACGCTGGACTTTACAAGGGAAGGCATTGACGCCATTGCGGCAATTGCCGTGGAGGTCAACGATCGAACGGAAAACATCGGTGCGCGCCGGCTTTTCACCATCGTGGAGCGGTTGCTGGAAGAAGTGTCCTTCGAGGCACAGGAACTGCAAGAGAAAAAAGTGGTGATCGACGCGCCCTACGTGCATGAGCATTTGAAGGAGATCGTGAAGGATCAGGATCTGAGCCGGTACATCCTCTAACGCCGGCCGATCCGGGACGAACCATGAACAGACTGATCAAAAAAGCGGACGTGCTCGTCGAGGCGCTCCCCTACATTCGGACGTTTGCGGGCAAGACCATCGTCATCAAATACGGCGGCAAGGCCATGGTTCAGGATGAACTGAAAGACGGCTTTGCCGAAGACGTGGTGCTGATGAAATACGTCGGTCTCAATCCCGTGATCGTGCATGGGGGAGGTCCGCAGATCGATCAAATGCTGGCCCGGCTGGGCATGAAGCCGACCTTCAAACGTGGCGTTCGGGTGACGGATCAAGCCACGATGGACGTGGTCGAAATGGTCTTGGGCGGAAAGATCAACAAGGAAATCGTGACGATGCTCAATCAACACGGGGGAAAAGCCGTCGGGATCACCGGAAAAGACGCGCAATTCATCGTGTGCAAACCGTTTTCCGGGAAAGCTTGGGCGCAGGGGTTGAGCCATGAGACTCCGGGTCAGGCGGAGGAAGAGTACGGCTTCGTGGGAGAGGTCGATCGAATCGAACCGCAGATCATCACGAAATTGCAGCAGGAAAATCTGATTCCTGTCATCGCTCCCATCGGCGTCGATCGCAAAGGCAAACCGCACAACATCAACGCGGACCTTGTAGCCGGTGCCGTGGCCGGCGCGTTGAAAGCGGAAAAGCTGTTGATGCTCACCGACGTGCGGGGCATTCGGGGCGCCAACAACCGGCACCTGCCCACGGTATCCAGAAAAGACGTCGAACGCATGGTGAAGAAGGGCACGATCAGTGAAGGGATGCTGCCCAAGGTGCGGGCCTGTTTAGCCGGTATCGAAGCCGGAGTGCAAAAGGCCCACATTATCGACGGCCGGATCGAGCACGCCGTCTTACTGGAGATTTTCACGGACAAGGGAATCGGCACGGAGATCGTGGCATAACCCATCAATTGGCACTATGAAAATCACGAAATCGCAATCCGAGCGGAAGAATCGTGCCGCGGCTCCGCCACCGGACCGTAAGACCGTGCTGCTGTTGGTTCACCTGCAGAATGACTTTTGTCCGGGCGGAGCCTTGCCGGTGCCCGAGGGGGATCACATCATTCCCGTGGCCAATGACTGGATTCGGTTTTTTGCCGGGCAGGGGTACGGGATTGTCGCTACGCGGGACTGGCACCCGGCGGACCATTGTTCATTTCAGGAACAGGGCGGACCGTGGCCGCCGCATTGCGTGCAAGGCTCATTGGGGTCCCAATTCCATCCGGATTTGAAAATGCCGCCCGGCACGTTGATCGTGTCCGGGGCCACCAACCCGAAAAAAGAAGCCTATTCCGGGTTTGACGGGACGACGTTGGACGAACGCCTTGAAGATTTGGGGGCGCAGACCCTGTACGTGATCGGGCTGGCCACGGACTATTGCGTCAAGCAAACGGTCCTGGATGCCTGCAAGCTGGGATTTCGTGTTGTGGTCCTGAGAGACGGCGTGCGCGGAATCGACGTGGAACCCGGGGATTCCACGCGAGCGCTTGAGGCCATGCAGGAAGCCGGCGCCATCGTCGCCCATTCAGCAGATCTGGCCGCCCCGTGATGGGCCTCATCCCGTTACTTCTTCAGCCGGCAGGCGGGGATACCGGGACGCCTACCAGGTCAGGTCGCTCCGCAGCATGACACCGTGGTTGGTGAGGCCGCGCA
>VXOF01000062.1 GCA_009840285.1 Nitrospira sp. SB0662_bin_26 | reverse complement strand
TTCTACAAGGACCTGCTGGAACAATCCGGGGACAAGGCCGCGGAGATGTTTTACTTTCTCGAAGCCGTGACGTTTAAACATTTTCAAGCGAAGAGCGACGCGCAGGATGGAGAGGTCATCGCGGCCATCCAGGCATTGCGTCGGTCCTTCAGCCCGATCCACGTGCCCGAGGGGATGGCCCCTCCATTTACCCAAGCCCTGAAGAAAGAATACGACGCCTTCATGGAGGGAGAAAAACCCGACGCCCAAATGGTGAGCGAGGTGCTGGATCGCGGCCTGACGTTTATTTCCGAATTTTCGGGAACCGGGCTTCGGTCCAATCGTTTTCTCAGCGGGCTGATCGGGTTTCTCAAGAGCCGTCATCCCGACGTGGCCGAGAAGCTGACCAAACTCGGCACAACCGGCGGACGCATCATCCTTCCGGGAAGCGCTCCCGTGGAAGATCAGCCAAGAACTCTCGGCTAACCGCCGGCTCGCTGCCTGCCTTATTTCACCTCGACGGTCATTTCAATGCGTTCCAAGGGATTGTCTTTCGAATCCCGGGGTTGACTGACGATTTTGTCGGCCACCTCCATGCCACTCACCACCTCGCCAAATACCGTATACTGGCCGTCCAGAAACGAGGCCTTGTCTACCACGATGAAGAACTGAGAGCCCGCGCTATTGGGATCAGCCGATCGAGCCGCGGACACGATGCCCCGTTCGTGAGAAATCCTGTTGAACTCGGCGGGCACGGTATAGCCGGGGCCACCCATGCCATAGAGATGCCGCTTGCTCGGATCTTTCGTATTAGGATCGCCGCCTTGAATCATGAAGCCGGGAATCACCCGGTGAAAGATCGTCCCGTTATAAAACCCTTTTTGGGCCAAATTCAAAAAGCTTTCCACGTGCTTGGGGGCCAATTCCGGGAAAAAAACCAATTCCATTTGACCAAACTTGGTGGTGATGATCGCTCGAGGCGCCTTGCCCTCCGCGACCGGCAGGGCCTGCGGATTCCCGGCCAGAACACGTTCCCCGGTGACTCCCGCCAGGAAAGCCACGACTCCCATGATCCACAGGACTTTTCTTACTGCACGTAATCCAAGCATGCCTTCATCCTCCTTACTGGTTTTTCGTAAGCCGTTTGTTTCAGCCCGCGTCACTCGCAGCCTGAAGTTGTTCGAGTGCCTGCTTAGCCGCTTGCTGTTCCGCCACTTTCTTGCTGTGCCCCTTCCCGCGTCCACGGCATTGTTGTTCAATTTCCACCGTGACCTCAAATGTTTTTTGATGATCAGGCCCCGATTCTTCGGTCACGGCATACACAGGAAGGACGTGTACGTGGCGTTGACACCATTCCTGCAATTGACTTTTATAGTCCCGCCTGAACCCCGCGAGATCATCCTGATGCAAGGCGTTGAGTTGCGAATCCAGGACCCGCAACGTAAACGTCCTGGCCGCGTTTAGCCCGCCATCCATATACACGGCCCCAATCACGGCCTCCAACGCGTTGGCCAAAAGGGACGCCTTGTCCCTGCCCCTGGTGCGTTCTTCACCGCGACCCAGACGGAGCATGTCGCCGAGCCGTACACGCCGCGCGGCCTCCGCCAGCGCGGGCCGTCCCACAAGCCCGGCCCGGATTTGTGACAAATCCCCTTCATCCAACTCGGGAAAGTTTTCCGCCACATACTCACTCACGATCAACCCCAACACCGCATCGCCCAAGAACTCGAGGCGTTCATTCTGTTTGTCCGCTGAAGCAGGATTCCCTTGAAGGTGGGAACGATGCGTCAACGCCTCCTGCAATAACGCCGGTTCGCGAAACTCATACGGCAGTCGTTGATGCGCCTCCTCAGACACCGTCGTGCTCTTTTTCCGATGGTGGGGTCCGGCCGACGTCGAAAGCACCTATGCGTCCCGGTTCCCTTGTGTGGACTTGATGACCAGGCAGGCATTCACTCCGCCAAAGCCGAATGCATTCGACAGCGCGGCTTCGATGGGAACCTGACGAGCTTGTCCGGGAATATAATCGAGATCGCACTCGGGATCAGGATTCTCCAGATTGATGGTCGGCGGCAACAGGCCATGATACAGCGCCAGGGTGGTTACCACGGCTTCGACTCCGCCGGCCGCTCCCAACAAATGCCCGAGCATGGATTTCGTGGAACTCACCGGCAGTCGGGCGGCATGGTCCCCAAAGACGGTCTTGAGCGCCTGCGTTTCAACTTTATCCGCAAACGTCGAGGTCGCATGTGCGTTCACGTACCCGATCGTGGCTTTCGGGATCCCCGCGTCATGAATGGCCTTCTCGATACAATCCACGGCACCGGCGCCGTCATCCGGAGGCGCGGTGATGTGATAGGCATCACTGGTCATCGCGTAGCCGACGAGTTCTCCGTACATTTTGGCGCCGCGTTGTTGCGCGTGCTCCAATTCTTCCAACACCAGCACGCCGGCGCCTTCTCCGATCACGAATCCGTCCCGGTCACGGTCAAACGGCCGGCTCGCCCGTTGCGGGTCGTCGTTACGACGCGATAACGCCTTGGCCGCGGCGAAACCCGCCAGGGCCAACGGGCAAATCGTGGATTCGGTTCCGCCGGCCAACATCACGTCCGCTTCGCCGCGTTGAATGATGCGACAGGCGTCTCCGATGCAGTGGTTCCCCGTGGCACAGGCCGTTACGGCGCACGAATTGGGGCCCTTGGCCCCAAACCGGATCGCCACTTGGCCCGATGCCAAATTGACGATGACCATCGGGATGAAGAACGGGCTGACGCGCCCCGGCCCTTTGTCCTGGAGTACCCTGTGATACTGCTCAATGGCCGGCAGACCGCCGATGCCCGCCCCGATGTAGACCCCGACCCGTTCAGCCGTGTCGGATGTGATCGTGAGTCCCGCGTCATCCACCGCCTCCCGGCTCGCGGCCATGGCGTACTGGATGAACGTATCCATTTTCTTGATTTCTTTTTTTTCGATGTGATCGGCCGGGTCGAAGTCCTTGACTTCGGCCGCAATCCGGCAGGGATAACCGGATGGATCAAAGCGCGTGATGGGGCCGATTCCCGACTGCCCGGCACACACCGCGTGCCAGGTTTTGTCGACACCAACTCCCAAGGGAGTCACGGCTCCCAGGCCGGTGATCACCACGCGCCGACGGGGGGGATACTCGGTCATGAGCGCCGTGAATCAGGTTTTCTCTTTGATATACTCGATGGCTTGGGAAACTTTTTGAATTTTTTCCGCGTCTTCATCGGGAATTTCCACGTCGAATTCTTCCTCAAGCGCCATCACCAGTTCGACCGTATCCAAAGAGTCGGCCCCTAAATCCTCGACAAAGGATGCGTCGGGCACGACATCCTCTTCTTCCACTCCCAATTGTTCTGCAATGATCTTTCGAATACGTTCTTCAGCGGCCATCGACCTTCGCACCTCCTGTTAAGCAATAGAAGTCATTCATCATCTTACGCCATGTGCATCCCGCCATTGACGTGAACAACCTGGCCGGTGATATACCCGGCGGCGTCCGATGCCAAAAAGCGGACGGCTTCCGCCACCTCGGCGGGTTGGCCCAATCGACCAAGAGGAATCTGTTGCATCAACGTGTCCCTGACCTCCTGATTCAAGGCTTGGGTCATCGCCGTGTCGATAAATCCCGGGGCCACCGCGTTTACCGTGATGTTCCGGCTGGCATATTCACGAGCGACGGATTTCGTGAACCCGATGACCGCGGCTTTCGATGCGGCGTAATTCGCCTGTCCCGCGTTTCCGATCGCCCCGACGATTGAGGCCATGTTGATAATCCGTCCTGATCGCTGTTTGGTCATGGGACCAAGAATCGCCTTGGTACAATAAAACGTCCCGGTGAGATTGACCTGTAGGACGGCGTTCCAATCCTCTTCTTTCATGCGCATGATCAACCCGTCACGGGTAATACCCGCATTATTCACCAACACGTCCACGCGCCCCCATTCCTTCATCACGTGCTCGACCATCCCCTTGACGGCTTCCCACTGGGCCACGTTGGCCGACAACGCCAGCCCTTGCCCCTGCTGGGATTTCACCAATTGCAGCGTGTCGGCGCACCGGTCGGCTTCCAGATCCACCACTGCCACGTCGGCTCCGGCTTTCGCAAAGCATTCCGCAATGGCTTGCCCGATGCCTTGCGCCGAGCCCGTCACAATGGCTTTTTTCCCTTCCAGCATGCTTCCCTCGTTCCTTGTCTTTCGGGAACTGCGTCTTACCGTCAATGACGTAGGGTCGTCAAGGTCTTGTCCAAGGACTCCGGGTCCTGAATATGATGCAATTCCGCCTCCGGCACAATACGCTTGGCGACACGGGTCAACACCATCCCCGGCCCGATCTCGATAAAGGTCCGAATGCCCTGTTCCCACATCGCGCGAATAGTGTGCTCCCATAACACGGAGGAGGGTAACTGGCGAATCAGGGAGCGGCGCACCTCTTCGGCGCGGACCAACGGGCGCGCTTCGACGTTGTTAAAGAGCGGCACGGTCAAATCGGAGAGTTGCACCGCGTGAACGTGCGGGGCCAGCCGGTCCGCGGCCGGCTGCATCAAGGACGTATGAACCGGTACGCTCACGGGCAACGGAATGGATTTCCGGCACCCTTGTACTTTGGCCAACTCGATAGCCCGTTCCACCGCGGCTTTTTCACCCGCGATCACCACCTGACCCGGAGAGTTGAAATTAGCCGCGGCCACCACGCCCACGGATTGAGCCTCACGACAAATGTCCTTGACCACCTCGCCTGCCAACCCGAGCAGGGCCACGACCAACCCGCTCCCTGACGGAACTGCCTTTTCCATGTATCGCGCCCGTTTGTGCACCAACGCGACGGCGTCCGGAAACGAAAGCCCGCCCGCGGCCACGATGGCCGAATATTCGCCCAAACTGTGCCCCGCCACCGCGGAGGGCTGAAGACGCGCATCCAAGGCCCGCCAGGCGATGAGGCTGGTCACCAGCAACGCGGGTTGGGTATATTCCGTTCGATTGAGTTGTTCCGCCGGCCCTTCAAAACACAGGGCCTGCAGGTCGTATCCCAAGATCGAGTTGGCCTCCTCAAACAAGGCCATGAGTTGCGGATACGCCTCACGCCACGCTTGCCCCATCCCGACGGCCTGCGAACCTTGGCCGGGAAATAGGAATGCGATCTGGCCAGACATACGAAGTTAAGGTATGAGTGAAACCGTCGGGAAAGTCAACGGATAAAAACGCCCGCGGACCGGAACGGATCCGGGGCGGTCAGTCCACGATGAACTCGCCGCCATCCACACAGATGACGTTGCCGGTCATCCAATGCGACTTGGGATGGCTCAGCAAACCGATGGCTTCGGCCACGTCCTGCGGCGTGGTCAAGCGGCCCGAGGGATTCTTCCGTTGGGCGATGGTGATCATCTCGTCCGAGCCCGGAATTTTCCGCAAGGCCGGGGTATCGGTGACGCCGGCCATGATCGCATTCGCCGTAATTCCCATGGGAGACAATTCGAGCGCAAGCTGGCGAACGTGGGATTCCAGAGCCGCCTTTGCCGCGGAGACCGCGCCATAGGTTGCCCATACCCGCGCGCCGCCTGCACTGGTCATCGCAAAAATTCGTCCGCCGTGACCCATGAGTCCCCGCGCGAGTAACTCCTGCACCCAATACACCAAACTGTTCGCCATGACGTCCAGCGTCATCTCGACCTGGGCTTTACTCACGGCGTCGGCACGCGTTTCGGTGACGAACCGTCGCAACGTTCCGAAGGCCAGGGAATGAAGGAACACGCGAATCGTCGCCGGTTCACCATGCGCCCGGAATCTGGCTTCAACGGCGTCGACGACTTCCCGCCGCTTCTCCGCGTCCGCGGCGTTGACGTTGAAAAAGAGGGTTTCCCGGCCAAGAGCATGGATATCCGCCACGAGACGATCCACGTCCGGGAGCGTGGATTTTCGGTCCAAATGCACCCCCACGATGTTCATGCCGAGCGCCGCCAACTCCAGTGCCACGGCCCTGCCGAATCCGCTCGAGGCGCCCAAGACCAACGCCCATTCTCCTGGTCTTTTATCCGTAGTCATGTCCGATCCTTTCCAGGAACCTCTACCATCGTATTACCCCGGAGGCCCACGTAAGACCCGCCCCGAACGCCGCCATGACAACCAGACTTCCTTCCCTGATCGTGCCGTTTTTGGCGGCTTCGTCCAAGGCCAACGGGATTGACGCGGCAGAGGTGTTGCCGTACCGGTCGACGTTGATCATGATCCGGTCCGGAGGCAACCCGATGCGTTGCCCGACCGCCCGTAAGATGCGGATGTTGGCCTGGTGGGGCACCAGGCAATCAATATCGTCAATGGCGAGCCCATGCGCCGCGACGGCCTCGCGTATGGCCTCTTCCATGGTTTTGACGGCAATCTTGAAGGTTTCATTGCCGCGCATTTTGACGCAATGCAGGCGTTCGGCCAACACGCGCTCCGACGGAGGGAGACTCGATCCGCCGCCCGGCACGCAAATCAAATCGGAGAACCGCCCATCCGCGTGCAAATGGACGGAGAGGACGCCCCGGTTTTCTTCCGTCGGCCCCAGCACCACGGCGCCCGCTCCATCCCCGAAGAGGACACAGGTGTTCCGGTCCGTCCAATCCGTAATGGACGACATCACTTCCGACCCGATGACCAGCACGTACCGGTGCCCCGTCCGCACAAAGGCATCGGCCACCGACAGGCCATACACGAACCCGCAGCACGCTGCGGAAATATCGCAGGCCGCGGCGTGCTCGGCGCCAAGCCGGTGTTGAATCAAGGACGCGGTGGACGGAAGAGGGGAATCCCCGGTACAGGTGGCCACCAGAATCAGATCGAGTTGAACTGCCTGGACATTGGCGTCCGCCAACGCCTGCTGCGCCGCCAGCACGCCGAGGTCCGAACAGGCTTCATCGGGGGCGGCCAAGCGTCGCTCGCGAATACCCGTGCGTTCTACGATCCAGGAATCCGACGTCTCCACCATGGCTTCGAGGTCGGCATTGGTCAGTACCTGTTTGGGAGCATAGGACCCCGTCCCGAGTATCCGGCTTCTCATTCACAGGCCATTTGCGGGCTGGGCGTCATCGGTGAGGTCAGACTTTCGGCAATGTCACGTTGGATCAGGTCGATCAGCCGGCCCTCGGCCAAGGCATTCGCTCGCCTAATCGCGTTTTTAATGGCCTTGGCCGAGGACCGGCCATGACAAATCATGCACACCCCATTCACGCCCAGAAGCGGGGCGCCGCCGAATTCGGCGTAATCCGTCCGTCGTTTCAATCGCATGAGCGGACCCGTCATAAAGGCCAGCGACAAGCGGCCCAGCGTCGAATTCATCACTTCACTCATGAGGATTTTCTTCATGGCCTCGGCCAGGCCTTCGGAGATCTTGAGCGACACGTTGCCCAGAAACCCGTCACACACGATCACGTCGGCCGTGCCGCTGTAGACGTCCTTGCCTTCGACGTTACCGATGAAGTTCAAGGAACTTTCCTTGAGCAGGCGAAAGGCCTCTTTCGTCACTTCATTCCCTTTGGTCGCTTCCTCCCCGATACTGAGAAGTCCCACGCGAGGCTGCGCGATATCCATGAGGTGTTTGGCATACTCATGGCCCATAATGGCAAACTGATGCAACTGTTGAGCGGAACAATCGACCGTCGCCCCAACGTCCAACATGATGGCCGTACCTCGTGTAGTCGGCAAGGTGGCCGCAATGGCAGGCCGCTCAACACCCTTGATGGTCCCGAGCAGAAAAAAAGCCGACACCATGGCGGCGCCCGTGTTGCCGGCGCTCACCACCGCCTGGGCTTCGCCGGTCTTGACCAGATCGGTGGCGACCCAGATGGACGAGTCGCGTTTTTTCCTCGCCACTTGCGCGGGAGATTCATGCATATCCACGGTCTGGGAGGCGTGGCGGACCGTCACACGCGGGTCCGTGCACTGCACGCGCTCCAATTCGGAGCGGAGTGAGTCTTCGTGACCGACGAGGATGAATTCGACGTCAAGCTCTTTGAGGGCTTGGAGAGCGCCTTCGACGACGGGACTCAGGCCGTGGTCCCCGCCCATGGCATCAAGAGCAATCTTCATGGATTATGCGCCAGCCTCCAATCGGGAGGGTACAGGAACCTCTGATTTATTGCACTATCGGGCGTATGGCTGCGTTGTGTCCTCTCTCAACCCTCACCTATCTCTCTGATAAGCCTCGGGTTTCGCTCCGGGACGCCTTGCCCTACATCTCGCTATCACAATAAATCAGAGGTTCCTACAGATAAACCGCGCAAGGAACCGCCGATTCCGGATCAGCGCTTCCCTAGCTTTCCTGAATCGCGATGATCGCTATCCGTTTGTAGTAACCGCACGTCAGGCAGGTCCGGTGAGGCAACATACGGTCGTGACATTGAGGACAAATGGAAAAACTCGGCATGCTGAGTTTTTTGTGCGTACGCCGTTTATCCCGCCTGGACTTGGAATGTCGATGTTTGGGATTTGCCATTGTGTTCTCCTCACGTCACGGAAACGACCCGCGTTCGTCTGTTCTGCGCGTAACTTACGCCAACGGTTTCTGTGACTGTTTGAAGGCCGCGTGCAGGACTGCAAAAGGAGACTTCGTTTTGACCTCCTTGCACCCGCACCGCTGCACGTTCAGATTTTGCCCGCACACCTGACATAGGCCTTGACACCCCTCTGAACAGAGGGGTTGCATCGGGATGGAAAGAATGAGTTGTTCACGAAGCATCTCTTGCAAATCAATCCGTTGTTCAACCACCGAATGGGAGTCCGTCTCTTCAGCCCTCGAATCCGCGGGGACGGCTTCCGCTTCTTTCGACCGCCGGCGTCCCGGATCCTGATACACCGCCCGAAACGCAAGGTCCGCCGGCGCGGCAAACGTTTCAAGACAACGGACACATTCATGGAGGAGCAGGCCGTTCAACTCGCCTTCCACCAGAAAATCCGTCTCTCCGGCCTGGATCGTTGCCGTCAACGCCAGTACGTCTTGTATGCCGGGATCGTGTTCGTCCAACTGCAAGTCCTCTTTCCCGACAACGCAGGCGACACGCGTGCCTTCCGCAGGCACTTCTTTGACATTGAAGCTGAGCGAGGCCACGTTCCCCGGACCTCCCGCCCTTACCGCTCTTCGGCAAAAGCCAACAGGGCAATACTGCGGGCACGTTTGATCGCGATCGTGAGTTTTCGTTGGTGCCGCATACAGTTTCCCGATATCCGTCGCGGGATAATACGTCCACGTTCCGTCAAAAAATTACGCAACAGGTTCAGATCTTTATAATCCAACAGCGTGGTCTCGTGACAAAACCGGCAAACGCGCCGTCGCTGAAAAAGCCTCCCTCGTTCCACGTGTTTCTTCTCCTCGCGTTCGAAATTTAGGAACCTCTGATTTAATGCACTATCGGGCGCATGGCTGCGTTGTGTCCTCGCTCAACCTTCACCTATCTCTCTGATAAGCCTCAGGTTTCGCTCCGGGACGCCTTGCCCTGCATCCCGCTATCACAATAAAACAGAGGTCCCTTTATGCGTACTCTTCCGACTCGTAAGAATGATCGTGCGGGTATTCTTCTTCTCCGCCTCCGGGCTCGCCGCTGTGACTCTGTTTTTTCGGGCCAAACGTGACCGATTGCGCCACGACTTCATGTTTGCTTCGGCGTTGTCCGTCTTCCGTTTCCCACCGTCGCTGCTGGAGCCGGCCATCGATAATAGCGACGTCCCCCTTGCTCAGGTATTGGCCGCAATGCTCGGCTTGCTTGCCGAAGACCACGATATCAACGAAACACACTTCCTCTCTTTGATCATCGGCCTGTCGAAACCGTCGGTTGACGGCCAACCCGAAATTGGCGACGGGGGTCCCGCTGGGAGTATATCGAAGTTCGGGGTTTCGCGTCAGATTCCCGATGAGAATGATCTTATTGAATCCCACCACTGCCGGACTCTCCCTGTTCTTCGGCCGCCACCGCCTGCAATGCTTCCTCTTCCACCCGCACGGTCAAGAATTTGATGACCGAATCTTCCAGTCGATAGAGGCGTTCCAGTTCACTCACCACGTTCTCTTGCGCCGATTCAAACTGAAGAAGGATATAGGTGCCGCGCCGGTCATGTTTGATTTCATAGGCGAGCTTCTTTTTTCCCCAATTCTCGGCTTTGACGATCGTCGCCCCGTGTTTCGTCAACGCGCTCTTCATCTTTTCGATCACCGCCTCGGCTTCTTCATCCGCCAGCGATGACCGGAGGATAAAAATCGATTCATAACATGCCATACCGCACCCTACCCTCTCTCCGAAGAATCCTGATTGATCGCCCTTCACCAGCTTCGTGACAAGGGAAGGGACGGTACCACAGGGGAAAATGTACTGTCAAACCGCGACGCTTCGCGGATCCTTCTCTCTTGCCGTCTCACGGCTTACGCCGGCAAGCGGCGATTAAAACGATTCATCGCTGCCTGCACGTCATGCGTCACAAGACAGGCCAACCCTTCAAGCGCCCGCGTCAGAACGGGTTGCAGGTCTTCCCACTCCGCAGGCGTAAACGGGGTCAACACATAATCGGCGGGGTCCACCCCTGGAGCCGGACGTCCTATTCCGATTTTCAGACGAACGAAGGCTTCGGTTCCCAGGGCCATGACGATGGACCGTAAACCCTTATGCCCCCCCGTTCCCCCTCCGGGCCTGATGCGCAGGGATCCGCTGGGCAAGTCCAAATCATCATGAACCACGATCACGTCCCGCGCTTGGACGTCATACGCTGCCACGAGTTCTTCCACGGCCTCACCGGACACGTTCATAAACGTCAAAGGAAGCGCGAGTGCCACGGGGTGACCGTGGAATCGACCGGCTCCCCGTTGCGTCAAGCCGTCGGGGCGTAACGGTACAGACCACGCGGCTGCGGCTTGCGCCACGACGCGCTGTCCCACGTTATGACGCGTCGCAACGTACTCAACGCCCGGATTCCCGAGTCCGACGATGACGCGCAAGAGTTATTTGGGGGGTTCACTGGGGTTGGCAGGGGTCGGCGCCGCGGGTTCTTCGGCAGCACGCTCGGGTTCCGGCGCTGCCGCGGCCGGCGCAGCTTCCGACGTCAGCATGGCGGTCAATTTCTCCTCGGAAATAGGCACGGCCACGTTGACGACCATTCCATCGGGGTCGTCAAGCACCTTGATGCCCTCGGCGACCCGTATGTCCCGGACATGGATACCCTGATTGATTTCCAAGGCCGATGCGTCCACGTCGATTTGGTCCGGAATGACGTTCGGCAGGCATTCGATATGTAATTCTCTCATCGGTTGCTGCATCACCCCTTTATCACGCTTGACTCCAATGGGCGCGGCCCCCGTGATATGGACCGGGACTTTTACGCGAACCGGCTTGTCCATCGACACTTCCAATAGATCCACGTGCAAAATAGATCCTTCTAGAGGGTCCAGTTGCACGTCTTGAATCACGGCGGTCCGTTGCTGCGCTTGCTCGTCCCCTTGAATCGTCAAGGAGATGAGGCCCGTACTCCCGGCCTGCGTCACCAGGATGTTCTGAATCGCCTTGGGGTCCAGTTGGATCAACCGCGACGTTCCTTGTCCGTAAAGTACCGCGGGGATCTGTCCTTGCCGACGGATTTGTCGGGCCGCCCCTTTTCCGGACTGTGTTCTGATTGTTGCTTCAGTGGCAAACTCCATAACGCTCCCTCATGTCTGCTCCCCGGTCTTCAACGCCGGCGTTCGTCGTCGGCAACCGGGGCCATCCGGGACTCCCCCGATGGCTTCAGGCTGCTATTGGAAAAATCTTCTCATTGCACGCATAGGGATCAGTCGAACAACGAGGTGACTGATTGCTCCTTATGGATTCGCTTGATGGCTTCCCCCAGAAGGGGAGCGACCGACAGAATCCGAATTTTTGAACATACCCGATCTTTGCCCTGGAGGGCAATCGAATTCGTGGCCACCACTTGCGCGAGCGTGGATTGTTCAATTCGTTCGATCGCGGGACCGGACAGCACGGGATGGGTGCACACGCCCCAGACCATGGAGGCTCCTTTCTCCACACAGGCGTTGGCGGTTTCCACGATCGTACCGGCCGTATCGATCATGTCGTCCAGCAATAAGACGTGGCGATCCCGCACGTCTCCGATAATATTCATCACTTGGGCCTGATTGGGCCCCTCCCGGCGTTTATCGACGATCGCCAGGTTCGCTTCCAACCGTTTGGCAAACGCCCGGGCACGTTCGACCCCACCGGCATCAGGCGACACCACGACCACGTCCTGCAAATGACTTTTTTTGACGTAGTCCAGTAGGACCGGCCTGGCGTAGAGATGGTCGACCGGGATGTTGAAAAACCCTTGAATGGGTCCGGCGTGCAAATCCATGGTCAGCACTCGATGGGCCCCCGCCGTGGTAATCAGATCAGCCATCAGCTTGGCGCTGATCGGCACCCGCGGTTGGTCTTTTCGATCCTGGCGCGCATAGCCGAAGTACGGAATCACGGCCGTAATCCGATAAGCGGAGGACCGTTTCAACGCATCCAACATGATCAACAGTTCCATGACGGATGTATTGACCGGGTGACAGCAGGACTGAATGACGAATACGTCCGCCCCTCGCACGTTTTCTTCGACTTTGACGCGGATCTCGCCGTCGCTGAAGGTCGAGACCACCGCCTGAGACAACGGCACACCCATATAGTCGCTGATCTCGTTGGTCAGAAGCGAATTGGAGTTTCCGGCAAACAGTTTCAGGTCATCGGCCATGAGCGCTGTTCCAGTGTGTGAAGCTGATCCCCGCGGTCTTTAGCGAGGATCGATCAGGGGAAGACGGGAGAAAATCCTGGACCACTATTATTTAGGGCATCCTCGTATGGTTGTCAACAACCCGGCTGTTTCGCGCCGGTCCTGCCGGCCGCGTCCGGAGACGGCGCACCGACGCTCGAGGTCCGCTCCAAGAGACCGCCTTGAAGAGAAGGGCCGACGGCAATCCGATACTCCGGTGCCTCGGAGAAGACCTCTTTGGCACGGATGGCCTCGGCCTGCTCTTGAAACACGCCGAACACGGTGGCTCCACTGCCCGACAACAGCGCCCCCTCGGCTCCCATGCTCAATAAGGTGCGCTTGATGTCGGCCAATACGGGGTAGTCGTCGATCAGCGCGGCCTCAAAATCATTCTCCATCAGGGCCAGGATCCCGCCCCAGGATACGGAAGACGCGCGTTCAACCGATTCCAGGGCTCCGGGCAGGGCAGGGATCGTCTGCCGCACCTCATCCAGACGCCTGAAGGCCTGAGCCGTGTTGATCGGAAACCCCGGATTCACCAGTATGATCCACCGGACGCCGTCCAGGGTTTTCGGAATCATCCGCTGGCCCCAGCCGTGCACCACGGCCGTCGGCGCCTCCATAAAAAAGGGCACGTCGCTTCCCAGGGTCCCGCCCAGGGCGGCCATGTCGCCGTTGGTCCAGCCGAGATCCAACAGACGATTGAGGCCCATGATCGTCGCCGCGGCGTCACTGCTCCCGCCGCCAAGCCCCGCCTCCACCGGAATCCCCTTGACCAGTTTCAAGGCCACCCCCGTGGAGACGCCTGCCCGTTCCAACACCAGTTCGGCGGCACGATACGCCAGATTGTCGGTCGGTGCCGGCAGGGTTGTGTCCGGACATTCAAGGCGAACTCCTTCAAATGCGTCCGTGACCCGTATCGTCAATTCATCAGTCACCCCGACCGTTTGCATGAACGACCACAGGGCATGATACCCATTGGGCAGTCGATCGAAAATCTTGAGAATGAGGTTGACCTTGGCCGGCGGATGGACCAGCAGGGATTGATCTACGTTACCCATGAGGCACTCTTACGGAACCTCTGCTTTATTGCACTATCGGGCGCATGGCTGCGTTGTGTCCTCGCTCA
>VXOF01000048.1 GCA_009840285.1 Nitrospira sp. SB0662_bin_26 | reverse complement strand
AATCTAGGAAGTGAACGAGAACAGCTGAAAAAGGAGGGCTGGAAATATCTGTTGGAGCATTCAATACAAACTGACTTGGACGCCTATACTAAGAAGAAAAAGAACTTGAATAAAGCTATCGAATCTCTGAACCAAAGAATTGTCGAGAAGAATTCAGAAAAAAGTCAAAAAGAATTGGAAATCAAGAACCTCGAGAAAGACACGACCAGCATTCAACCAACAATTGAAGCAATCAATTACCTGATCAAGTCATCTGGGTTTCAGGGGTTCACGCTGGCCAAAGCGAAAGAAGAGCTCTTCTATGAGATTCAACGCCCTGATGGAACAGATGCCAAAGAAACACTAAGTGAGGGGGAAAAGAATTTTATAGCCTTCCTTTACTTCTACCATTTAATCAAAGGAAGTGAATCTGAAAGCGGGATGACAACTAATCGAGTTATCGTGTTCGACGATCCTGTTTCTAGCCTCGACAGTAATATTCTTTTCATCGTCAGCAGCCTGATTAGAGATCTATTCGACGAAGTGAGAACTTCTAGCGGCACAATAAAGCAGATATTCGTTCTCACACATAATGTTTATTTTCACAGGGAAGTGACATTCAACCCCAAGCGGGATGCTGACAAGAAGCTCAATGAAGAAACTTTCTGGATGCTAACAAAGTCAGGCCAACAATCAAAAATTCGCGGGCACAACACAAACCCCATCAAGACATCCTATGAACTACTTTGGATGGAAGTACGCAATGCAGATTATGAATCCCCGTTATCAATTCAAAATACGCTAAGGAGAATACTTGAGTACTATTTCCAGTTTCTTGGCAACGTTAATCCTGACGATATCTGGGCCAAATTCGAGGGCAAAGAGAAGTTGATTTGCAGATCACTATTCTCGTGGGTCAGCGCCGGTTCTCATTCTGTACCTGATGACCTATACGCCCCAATAGACGAAGCCGTGATTGACACTTATCTGAATGTTTTCAAACGAATCTTCGAGAAGACAAACCACATAGCCCACTACAAGATGATGATGGGTGAAGGATAGTCACGTTGACCTCCTTCCCAATTTTTGCCCAGAGCGAGAGAGCAGCCAATGAACGCCCGTTAACGTCCATTAAACGGGTATGTATTCGTTGAAAACTCTAACCTCACCTCCGCCCTCTCCCCGAGGGAGAGGGAAAGAGACAAAAGGCAACGACGCTGGATTCCCGATTAAAGATATCGGGAATGACAGCAAGGAAAAAGCAGATTCCTCGCAAGATCCTTCGCTCTGCTCAGGATGACTCTATTGGTGTTTTGCGCGGACTGATGGAGTCTCCCTCACCCGGCGCTCTCACACGAGAGAGGGTGGAAAGCCTCGTCTCTGTTCCCATTCGGCTAGGAGCGCCGGAAGGATCACCAGGGCGCAGACCAGGGCCAGGATTAGCACCACCACCAGCAGGATGCCCAGGCTGGCCATGCCCGGATGGGGCGAGAACCCGAGCGCGCCGAAGGACGCCATCGTGGTCAGGGCGCTGAAGAGCACGGCTTGGGACGTGCTGCTCCGCAACACCTCGACAATGGAACGCGAGCCGGCTTCCCGCCTCCGCAGGATCAGGTAAATGCCGAAGGCGATCCCCAGACCGAGCACGAGTGGTAAGGCGATCACGTTCGCCAGGTTCAGGGGAATGCCCAACGCCCAACACACGGCCACCGTCAACAACAGCGTCAGGACCAGGGGCAGAAGGACGAAGAGGGTTTCTCCCAGGCGTCGCAAGACGACGAACAGTAGCAGGGCGGACAGCATGACGGCCACAACGGTTGCTTGCGCGCAGGCGTCGATGATGGTTTGCCCGGCTTCCAAAATGCTCACGGGCGACCCGATCGCCCCGGGCGCGTGTTGCTGCACGCTGGTCACGAACCGGCGAAGCGCCCGGTTTCCCTCGACGTTCTCCGCGGGAAAGACTTCGACCCTGGTCCGGCCGTCTTGAGCGGTATAATGCCTCATCAAGCTTTCGGGTAACGTCTCCAGCATAATCTCATCCGGGGACAGCAGCCCTCGTAACCGTTCCAGCCACTTCGGGAAATCGCCTACCAGCCGCGCGCGGAGGTCAGGCACGAAACCGGTCGATCCACGTGAATCGCGCAACAGGTCATCGATCGCTTGTTTGAGGGTCTTCAGGTTCTCGTCGAGGTCGCCCCGCGGGTTCCTAGGTTCATGCGCGCCGAGGGCAGCGCGGAATTCTTCCATGGCCCGCACTTCTTCGTCTTCACCGGGCGGCGTCACATCCGGCTGGGGAAGGAGGACGGGATCGAGCACCAACGCCATTTCGTCGATGATGGACAGCTTTTCTTCCTGGTCGCCTGGCACGAAACTGGACAGCGTGAGAACCCGGTCGACTTCCGGCACCGTCCGGATTCGGTCCGCCAAGGCCTCGGCGGCCGGGAGATTCTCGGCTAACACCTGGATGACATAGGGAGAGGTATCCGGGTCTTCCAGTAATTCCTGAAAAGTGGACACGCTTTCGGTGGACGAATCCCGAAGGTGCAAGGCATTGAAATCGAATCGCAACCGCGGAACGATGACAACCGCCGCCACCACCACCGGGACGAGTACCCCGAGAATCACGCGCCGGTTCCGGATAATCGACCCTGCGAATGAATGGTTCCGGGACCGGTCTTCCGTCATGTCCGCGGGACTCGTCGTGCCGGACCGGGACAGCGGGAACACGGTCAGCAAGGCCGGAAACACCGTGAGGTTCGCCAAGAGGGCGATAAACATGCCGACTCCGGCAATGAGTCCCATTTCCGCAAACCCTCGATACGACGTGGGGAGGAAGGAGAAAAAGCTCAGGGCCGCGGCCACCGCCGCGAGCGTCAGGGCCCCACCGACCCCGGCGACCGCCCGTCGCAGGGCCTCTTCGTGGTCGCCGTCGCGGTCAAACTCTTCCCGGTACCTCAGGCCGAACTGGATTCCGAAATCCACGCCGAGCCCGATGAATAACACCGGCACCGATGCGGAAATGAAATTCAGCGAGCCGATGACCGTGACCACGAAGAAGGCCGTCCACAGCAGGCCCACTACCAGCGCACCCAGCATGGCCCCGACGAGCCGGAGGGAACGAAATCCGGCGATCAACACGAACGACACCAAGAGCAATGACAACCCGGCGGCCAGCCCGATACCCCTGGCCACCGTCTCCCGCTCTTCCGCTTCAATCGGAATAGGACCCGTCAGCCGGATTCGCACGCCAAACCGTTCTTCAAGCCCGGCACCGTGCCGGCGAAGGAAGTCCAGCGGACCCTCGGCCGCTTCCAAGCTGGAATAGTCCAGCCGCGATTTCGCCAGCAGAAACCCGCGCGACGGATCGTTTCTGCCCGTGACGTCTTCGAGCATAGTCTGCTTCCAGGACGAGGTAGGAGGCGCCCCGAGCCGTTGCGCTTCGATGGCCTCGCTCAAGAGGGCAAACGCATCGGCCAAGACCTTCTGCTGCTCGGCCGTGGGCTCTCCTTCCAATGCCAACGTGAGCAAAGCAAAGAACCCGCGCAGGCTGGGATCCTGCGCGAGCGTCCCCAGGAACGGAGACCATTCGGCCAGCCGTTCATCCAATCGCCAGAGTTCCTCGACGTTGAAATACAGCAACCCGTACTTGTCGAAAAACTCGTCCTGTTGGGGTTGGTATACCGATTCGAACAACTCAGGGTGCCGTTCCAGAAGCGCCGCCAATTCATGGACCGCGTCGCGCCTGCGTTCGGCGGCCCCCTGGTCCACGACGACCAGAATCAAGTCGTCGAGTTGCGGGAACGTGTTGTAGAAGTCCCGTTCCAACTTCATGAAGGGCAGGTCCGGGTCCAACAAATGCCCCGGGTCCGTGTCGAGGGTCAGATTCTTCACGGTATAAACCGTGGACAGACCCGTGGCGGCGAGGACTCCGATCACAACCCACTTGGCCGCCCGTCGGCACTGGTCTACTAGCCGGACCAGGAAGGCCTGGTAGCCCTGCCCTATCCGGTCAAGCACGGCGCCTCCCGGTCTGACGAGAAGAATCTTTCAATGAATCCAAGGAAATCGTTACAACCTCAATCGTCTGAGCCGTAACGCATTGGCGATGACCGACACCGAACTGAACGTCATGGCGACACTGGCGAAGATGGGGCTCAGGAGAAGCCCAAAGAATGGATAGAGGACACCCGCGGCAATAGGCACTCCCAGAACATTATAGGCAAACGCGAAAAACAGATTCTGCCGGATATTTTTCATCATGGCTTTGCTCAAGGTCCGGGCACGAACCACGCCTTGCAGGTCGCCTTTCACCAGGGTCATATCCGCGCTTTCCATGGCCACGTCGGTACCCGTTCCCATGGCAATGCCCACGTCGGCTTCGGCAAGAGCCGGTGCATCGTTGATGCCGTCTCCGGCCATGGCCACCACGTGTGTTTGCTTTTGCCATTGCTTGACCACCTGTTGTTTGTGTTCGGGCAGGACCTCGGCCTGAACGTCCTCCAAACCGAGTTGTCGTCCCACGGCTTCGGCGGTCTGCCGATGATCGCCCGTGACCATGACGATGTTGAGCCCGTCACCTTTCAAAGACTCTATCGCCTCGGACGTGGTGGTCTTGATCGGATCGATGACCCCGATCAAGCCGGCAGGCTGGGCATCCACCGTCACGAACACCACGGTTTGGCCTTCTTGCCGAAGAGCCTCGCCTTGCCGGTTGAGTTCGAGCAATTCTTTCGACGGCACACCCATGTCCCGTTCCAGAAACAGTCGATTGCCCAACGCCACGATTTTGCCATCGACGCTGCCTTCCACCCCCTGCCCGGTCTGCGAACGAAATTCTCCCACCTCCCTGAGGGAAAGCCCTCGTTCCCGTGCACCTGCAACAATGGCTGCCGCCAACGGGTGTTCGCTGACTCGCTCGACGCTGGCCGCCAATTGGAGCAGGGCCGCCTCATTCCACCCTGACGCGGGAATGATCGACCGTAAGACGGGTTTCCCCTCCGTTAACGTACCCGTCTTGTCCACCACCATCACGTTCACTTTTTCCAATCGTTCAAGGGCTTCGGCATTTTTGATGAGCACACCCGCGGTCGCGCCTCGCCCCATACCGACCATGATCGACATGGGCGTGGCCAACCCGAGGGCACAAGGGCAGGCGATGATCAGCACGGCCACGGCATTCACCAGGGCATAGGCCAGACGGGGCTCCGGCCCGATGCTCGCCCACACGCCGAACGTGAGGGCCGCCGCCAAGACGACGATCGGGACAAAATACCCGGCCACGACGTCGGCCACCCGCTGGATGGGGGCACGACTGCGCTGAGATTCGCTCACCATGTTGACGATCTGCGCCAGCATGGTTTCCTGACCGACGCGTTTGGCCTCCAGCAATACGGTACCGGTTCCGTTCATGGTGCCCCCGATCACCCAATCCCCCACCCCCTTTTCAACCGGGATGGCTTCGCCCGTGACCATGGATTCGTCCATCGAGGTCGAGCCTTCCAGCACCTCACCGTCTACCGGGACTTTTTCACCGGGACGGACACGGAGACGGTCGCCGGCATTGACCCGGTCCAAGGGGATCTCCTCTTCCCGGCTGTCGTCGCGCACGACCCTCGCGGTTTTGGGCGCCAACCCGAGAAGCGCTTTGAGCGCACCCGTGGTGCGCCGGCGCGCCCGGAGTTCCATGACTTGGCCCATGGCCACCAACACGATAATGACGGCCGCGGCGTCGAAATACACCGGCACGTCGCCGTCCGGGGTCCGGAAGGCCTCGGGGAACAGGCCGGGAATGATCGTTGCCAGCGCGCTCGAAAGATAGGCCGCTCCCGTGCCCAGGGCAATGAGGGTAAACATGTTGAGACGGCGGTTGACGATGGATGCCCACCCGCGCTGAAAGAACGGCAACCCCACCCAGCCTATCACGGGCGTGGCCAGGACAAACTGCACCCAATTGGATAACTGAGGCGAAAGAACGTCCTGCACGGGCCGGCCTGGGATCATCTCGGCCATGGCCAACACCAGCACGGGTAAGGCCAAGGCCAATCCCACCCAAAACCGGCGGGTCATGTCCGCAAGTTCGGGATTGGCCTCGTCTTCCATCGTGACGGTTCGCGGCTCAAGCGCCATGCCGCAGAACGGGCAAACCGCGGGTTTTTCCGAGACGACGTCGGGACACATCGGGCATATGTATTCGGTCCCCGGCGCGGCCGGCGCCTCCTCCATGGACTGCGTGTACTTGCCGCTCAGGTATCCGTCCGGATCGGTGCGAAATCGTTCCTCGCATCGGAGATTGCAGAAATAGTACGTGGTCCCCGCATGCTCGTACTGACCCGCGGCTGAGAGCGGATCCACCATCATGCCGCACACCGGGTCCTTGGCCATGGGCACACTGGCCATCATGAGGTCGCGGCGTTTGGATTTTGGGAGGGATGGGTCTGACGGCATCGCGATGGTCCCCTCTGAACGGAAAGAACGCCCCTCACGGGCTTATAGTACGATCATACCGGTTCCCGATATTTTTCGCAGCTTGAAAAGCAAACCCGTCTTTAGACAAGACCTGTTTTACTCATTGGCAAACATTTCTCTTTCGCAGTAGAATAGTGGCAGTTCGGTTCCAGAGAAAAACGGCAGTCACCTGAATAAAGGAGTCGCCCATGAAACGTGCTTCCCATCTCACGTCGCTGATCGCCTTCACTGCTTTTACGTTGTTGGCCCTCATGTTCGGCGCCTGCAAACCCGGGTATGCAGCCGGAACCCCCATGATTGGTGACGCCATGGCCCCTGTCCATTCTTTCACGTTGAACGATATTGACGGAAACCCCCTGGCCCTGAACACCTTTACGGGGAAAGTCCTGCTCCTCGTAAACACCGCCAGTATGTGCGGCAATACACCTCAATACGAAGGCTTGCAAACGTTGTATGAACGCTATCGGGAGCAGGGGCTGGAAATCCTGGCGTTTCCGGCGAATAATTTCGGGAAACAGGAGCCCGGCACCAACGAAGAAATCAAATCCTTCTGTTACACCAAATACGCGTTGGAATTTCCCTTGTTCAGCAAGATCAGCGTCAAGGGAGAGGACATGCATCCCCTCTACCACTACCTGACCACGCAAAGCCCGTTCCCCGGCGAGATCGAGTGGAACTTTCAGAAATTTCTGGTGAATCAAGAAGGAGAGGTTATTGCCCGTTATCGACCAGGACTGAAACCGCTTTCCCCGCAAATCGTTCAGGACATTGAACAAGCACTCGGCAAGAGTTGAGCGGCGTCAGACTTCAAACTGTACGACCATTTCCTGTTCGATCGCCCAATCCCGCAGTCGCAGGCCGAGCCCCTCGGGACCGGCCCAACTGCCTCCCGCGGTGTTCCGGAGATAAAACTCCACCAGCCCCTGAAACACCGGGAAGTTCAACGGTCCATCATATCCCAGAGGGGGTATTACGGATAACGGCGCGTTCTCTTCCCGAGCCGCCCGCACGTCCGTATACACGTCAACAAATTCCCGGCCGTCGATATTCAGGTCAAAAAAAACCCGAGAACCGACGTACCTCTCATTGCTCCCGGCTACGGAAGCATTCACGACGCAGCGCCGAAATGTCACTGTTGCGATAGCCATGGGAGGAAACTCAATGGACCGCGAGACGGTGTGCCCGGAGAAGTTTCTTCATGAGGCAGGGTTGGGACTCAGGCTGAGGGTTTGCCACAACTCATCCCAGCCGGATACGCGGGTTGCCCCAGGTGCTGCAAACGCGCGATTCCAAGGTTGGTCCATCAGAAAGACCCGGACGCCTTGTTCCAGATAGTCACTCACATGCTCGGGGTGATCGTCCACCGCCACGACAATGCCCTCCGCCACGTCGGTTTTGTCCTTGGCGTGGTGGAGTTCATCGAACGGAATGCCGTGTTCTTCCAACCAGGCCAGGGTCTGCGGCCGGGCCGTGGGGCGCCGCGCCGTGATCAGGACGATTCGATACCCTTTTCGCAATTGCCTCAACACCCGACGCGCACCTGGAACCAATGGCAGCGTCGGGATGCTGCGCTCGTGAAAGTAATCGAAAATCCGTTCAATCAGATCCGGATCCAGATTACTCGTGTCCAGCCCGCCGGCACTGGCGTACGTTTCGGCAGGCCACGACTTGCCGGTCAATTCATGAAAGATGCGTTGGACTTCCAGCTCGGCCTGTGCCACGACGTTATCGATATCAACGGCAAACCCCGGTCGCATATGCGTTCAACTCCCATCGTTGCTACGAAACGAATACCGATTGTCGGGTTACGCTACGCCTGTCCTGCCCGTCCTGAGCGAAGTCGAAGGAAGTGTAGTCGAAGGGCGAATCCGACCTACCTGACTTTCTGACGCTGCCACACAATGTCGGCATCAGATCCTTGAAAGAACGTTCGGTAATCTAAGGGGCAGCCCGGTGATTGGCTATAATCAATTCAGGAGCTACGTCCATCATGATTTCTTCAAATTCATCGAGGGCAGTGGCCTCGATATGCAAACCTTCGATATCGCTTTGAGAATAGAAGACCTTTGCTTCGGCATCCCACACGGCTTTCACTCTAAAGGTGCGCCTCATCCTCTCCTCTCCTCCTGTAAGAATTCAGACGATGTTAAAACGAAGGTAGCAAACCATACTATGTATAACACGAAAGTGTCTATTCCCTGATCCGAAGCGTGCGCAGGCGATTGAGGGCAGCGGCGATTTCAAGGGCGCGAGGACGGGCGAAATTGCCGGGATGTCGTTCGCCCTGGTGATAGGGATCGAGCCCATCCAAACCGGCGTCGTCAAACTGTTCGACAAGGGCTTCCACCATGGTTTTTATGTCCATGCGTCCGTCCAGGAAACGCCTTGCCGCCAGGTGCAACGCATATCCGATCGCCCGGGTTTGGCTGACATCCACGAGTTGTTCCACGCCGCTCACATCGATGACCTCATGACCAAAAGCGATAGCATCCACGGACCTGGCCTCGATTTTCACCTCGCGTTTACCCCGGGAAGGATCGAGACTCTCCCGCACCGGAATCCTGGACGCGACCTCGGATAAAGAGGACGTCGTTTCGATGGCCCGTCGGGTCCGGAACTCTCGTGCAATCCGTTGGGCTTCTTGTGTCACGTCGAACGGCTGATAATCCTGCATCGCAATGACGGTATCGGCCACGTCGAAATAATCGCCGCAGCCTCCCATCACCAATATTGTGGATACGCCGTGCCGATCGTATAACTCACGTACACGATCCACGAAGGGGGTGATGGGTTCATGTTCTTTGTGAACCAGAGCCTGCATGCGGGCATCCCTCACCATGAAATTCGTCGCGGACGTATCTTCGTCCAACAACAACGTGGCGGCTCCGACCTCAACGGCTTCCAGAATCGAGGCGGTTTGACTGGTGCTCCCGCTTGCGTTGTCCGTTGAAAATCTTCCGGTCTCCTGCCCGTAGGGCAGATTGTTGATAAAGCCGCTGATGTCAACCTGCTTGATGGCACGTCCGTCTTCGGCGCGGATTTTGACGGCCTGGTCCGTTGTCACCACATACTCCCGTCCGTCTTCCGGCACGTGGGGATATACCCCACGCTCCAACGCCCGCAGGACCGTGGACTTGCCGTGATACCCGCCTCCCACGATCAACGTGACGCCTTTGGGGATTCCGCAACCCGTCAACGAATGCGTGAGCCTGCCGTTCCAGGAGATCGGATGTGGAATGGGAATCGACACGCGAAGCGAATGGGGAGCGCGAAAGGGTTGTGCCCGTTCACGTGAAAGCGGACGGTCGGAGGCCCCGCTACTCCTTGGAAGAATCGACCCGTCGGCGATAAAGGCCACCAACCCCAACGAGTCGAGTTGGCGGCGGATCGATTCCTGATTGTCCACGCAATCGACAAAAGTGCGTGCGCGTTCCTGATCCACGGATCTCCACTTCAAGGCCCGTTCCGCAATTTCCGGCACTTCCCGGCACAACATGGTCTCGGCCTGCCGGCCCAGAATCGTGCGGCCTTGCGCCGGCAAACCGAGTGACAATCGCGCTTCGACCCATTCCGGCGTGACCTTCATCGCCGTTCGTTCCAACACCTCCTGGCCGCCCACGTCGACGGCAACGAGGCCGCTTTTGCCGATTCCCCAATTGCCCTGACATATCTTATGAATCGCGTGGTGCACTTCGCGGATCAAGAAATCCTGCAACGCCACGCGCCGTACGCGGCTCGAAAAAAGATCCGGTGGGAGCTTGGCGACGGTAGCGGGGACGCGCACTCGAATTTTGGAAGGGGACGCGAAGGGATCGCCTTGTACGTGATCGATGAACAGGGTGAACCAAGGAAAGGCGTAAGCGCCTTGGAGATCCTTGTACGCCTTGTATCCCCGGCCATCGATCCTGGCCAAGTTTGTTCTGAGATCGTCGACGATGAGCATTGGAGAACGGAATGCTAAGGCTCGACCGGTTTGGCGCTTACGTGAACGTTCGACAATTCCTCCAACGCAATCATCAAGGCATGCGTGCCTGAGCGTCCGTGCCCGTGAGCCTGAACGGCCAGATAGAGTTGATGCACCAAAGAAAGGCCTGGCAGGACGAGCCTCATGCGCCGGCTTTCCTCCAGGGCCATACCCATGTCCTTCACGAAATGTTCGACAAAGAACCCGGGGTCGAAATTTCGAGCCAGAATTCGCGGAGCCAGGTTGTCCAAGGCCCAACACGCCGCGGCGCCGCCCCGGATGGATTGCAGCATGGTTTCCAGATCCAATCCCGCGCGATAGCCATACAACAACGACTCGCAAACCCCGATCATCGTTCCGCCGATCGTGATCTGATTGCAGAGTTTGGCGTGCTGGCCCGCGCCCGTGGCACCCTGATGGACGATCGTCTGGCCCAAGGACTCAAACAGCGGCCTGATTGTTGCCACGATGTGAGCTTCTCCGCCCACCATAATGGACAACGACGCGTTGCGCGCCCCCACGTCCCCGCCCGAAACCGGAGCATCCAGGAACCAGGCGCCACGGAGCTTGACGGCCTCGCCTATGGTTCCGGCCAGACTTGGCGGCGCGGTCGTCATATCCACAAACACCATTCCCGCTCGCGCCTGATGAACGAGGCCTGCATCGCCCAGGTACACATCTGACACGTCCCGGGGGAATCCCACCATCGTGAAAACCACGTCGGACGCATCAGCAACCCGCGCGGGTGACTCCGCCCATCGCGCTCCTCGTAGAAGCAGGTCTTCGGCTTTTGATCGCGTTCGTGAAAAGACCGTGAGCGCATGGCCTTGGGCCAGGAGGTGCCCGGCCATGGCAGCCCCCATGACACCCGTCCCGATCCATCCAAGACGAAGCGGAGCAGGCAATGTAAACGGTTCGGACATCAGGAATGAAAAATGGTTACCCGGTGGGCAAGACGGGTTGTTGTTGAGTCAGACAATGTAACGTCCCGAATCCCCATGCCAGATCGACCGCGTGAATCCCGACTACGGGGCGATCCCGAAACAATTCACTCAAGATTCCCAGGGCTATCCGGTCATTGGGATCATTGAACGTCGGAATCAGGACTGCCGTATTCGCGATATAAAAATTGGCGTAGCTCGCCGGAAGCCGCCGGCCGTCAAAATACAAGGGAGCCGGCATGGGTAACGGAACCATTTCGATTTTTGTTCCGTCCTCCAACGTCGCGTGCTCCAGGCGCTCCCGGTTTTCAGCCAGCACGCGATAATTGGCGTCATCGCTGTTCCGTTCCTGACACAACACCACCGTCGTCGGATTTACAAACCGACACACGTCATCCACGTGCCCGTGGGTATCGTCCCCGGCTATGCCCTTGTTCAACCAGACGACGTTGGTGACGCCCAGGGATTCCTTGAACACCGACTCATAATCCGCGGCCAGAAACCCCGGATTGCGGACCTGGACGTCGCGATCCAGCAGACATTCTTCGGTGGTCAACAGGGTCCCGGTCCCGTTCACGTCGATACTGCCCCCTTCCAGGACCACCTCGCGCCCTTGGTGAACGATGGGGAAGGCGCGGCATTTCAACCGGGCAGCCAGTTTCACCGGCACCCGATCGTCGTTTCTCCACTCAGGATAACGGGCCCATGCGGTAAACCGGAACCGGGCGATGGCCACTTCCGAAGCCGGCCGATCCCGCGTCACGAAAATCGGACCGGAGTCACGAGTCCACCCGCGATCCGTTACAATCCGAAAAAACTCGACAACGGAAAGATCGGCTCCGGCCCGTGTCAACACGCTCCGCGCACGAGCCTCATGGGTTGGGGACTGAACGAGAATACGGAGCCGTTCCCCCTCAGCCAACTTCCGGACAATCTCCCCGTAGACCCAGTGAACGGCGGCCAGTTTCCCCGGCCAATCCGAGACGTTATGGGGCCACCCCAGCCACGTTGCCTCGTGCGGTTCCCATTCCGCCGGCATGCGAAACCCTGATTGGTCAGGACCGTGACTCGATGCCTTCTTTCTAACACTCGCCATCGTCGCTCTGATCAAAGAACCGTTTCGTGAGGCCGCCATACGCATCGACCCGCCGGTCACGCAGAAATGGCCAATGGCGCCGGACTTCCTCGACCCGGCCCATGTTCACCTCAGCAAGGAGAATTTCTTCCTTGTCGATCGATGCTTCGGCCAGGACCGTGCCAAAGGGGTCGCACACGAACGAACTTCCCCAAAATTCGATGCCGTCTCCACTTGCGTCGGATTTCTCGTGACCCACTCGATTGACTGCGGCGACAAACACGCCGTTCGCTATCGCGTGACTGCGCTGAATGGTCTGCCATGCGCTTCGTTGCGACTCGCCTTCGCGGGCTTTCTCCGACGGATGCCATCCGATCGCGGTAGGATAGAACAACATCTCCGCGCCTTGCAGCGTGGTGAGCCGTGCGGCTTCAGGATACCATTGGTCCCAACAGATGAGGGCACCGATTTTACCCGCACTCGTTTGAATCGCCTGAAAGCCCCTGTCTCCAGGAGTGAAATAAAATTTCTCGTAGTACGCCGGATCATCAGGAATATGCATCTTGCGGTACAGGCCGGCAATAGAACCGTCACTGTCGATCACAACCACCGAGTTGTGATAAAGCCCGGCCGTCCGTCGTTCAAAAACCGGGACGATCATCACCACGTTGAACTGACCCGCGACCTTACTCAACGCTTCGGTCGAAGGCCCGGGAATCGACTCGGCCAAATCAAACAACGCCGCATCTTCCATCTGACAAAAATACTGCGAACGAAACAATTCCGGCAGGCAGACGACCTTGGCCCCGCCCCGCGAGGCTTCCTCGACTTTTGCGATGGCAGAGCCGAGGTTCTCCTGAGGCACGGCCCCACACGCCATTTGGACCAAGGCGATCGTCAGATTATTTTCGGTGTTCATAAGATGAGCCTACCGAAACCTCCGCCGTGCGACAACGTTTCTCTATGGCACTTGATGGAAAAGCTACCTCTAGAGGAAACACGCTCGCCAAAAAATATCCTGCCATCTCGTTTTTTTGGAAGGCACTTCAGCTTTCAAAAACACTGGAAGACTAAAATTCACGCTCTTCCCGAATTTTTGAACCCTCAATCAGACCATTTAAATGATCGATATATTTTCCCAGCCACACTTGGATCTTCCCCGATAAAATTTCTTTAAACCATTGTCTTGCGGCATCCCGTTTTCTTGAAAGATACTCACTTTCAGGTCCGGACCATCCGCCCATATGAAAATGCACAAACAGACTGTATGCTACACGGTCGTCATCACAAAATTCTTCGATAAACAAACGTGTCAGCCTGCCACCCGTTTCTTGGTCAAGGGTTTTGGGTAAAATCTTCAGAATCAACCATTGCCGCTGCTCCGTATCCTCTTTGATCCATCTCACTACTTCTTCTGCCGGCAGATAATTGGTTGGCGGTTTTTTCGCCATGTCTTCAAACCCGATATCAGCAAGCCAGTAGTAAACAACTGTGTGACAATGCTCTGGTTTTAATATGAGGT
>VXOF01000035.1 GCA_009840285.1 Nitrospira sp. SB0662_bin_26 | reverse complement strand
AGTAAAACATCTCCGCGGCCTTGTCCCCGGATTGTTCCAGCAGGTCCTTGTAGAAGGCGCGCCGTTCCTGTTCAAATTGGTCCCCGACGCGTTTTTGTTGATATTCCACGTTCGTATCCAGGTACACGCAATCGGAATGACACGCAATACTGACGACGCGGTGCGTCCCGCAGCATTGGCTGCAAATGGCGCCGCCCAACGCCGGGCAGGGACGCTTGCCTTTGCGTTCGTGGCAGAAAATGCATTTGCTCACGGTTTCTCGTCTCCTTCCAACCACCCCAGCCCGTAGTCGGAGAGCGTCCGCTTGCGTTTCCGTTGCGTGCCGGTATTGATCGGCTGTTCCAGGCCGTTGATCTCAGCCCCATCGGCGTATAAATACGGGACCAGGATCATATGCTTCCGGCGGTCGATCTTGACGGAAGACGGCGAGATCAAAAATTCGGCAATGACCTGCATGGATTGGTCCGGCTGGACCCGCCAGATTTTTCCCGCCGTCATGTCGGACAGGTACAGGCTGCCGAATCGATCAAAATCGAGCCCGCTCAAATTGCGAAATTTGCCGGTAAAAAACGAGTTGGAAATAACCTCGGTCATGGTGCGGTCTTCCGCAATCTCCATCACGTTCCCGTTGTCGAGGCTGGCGATCCAGAGCCGTCCCGACCTCGGGTGAACGGCCAGACCGCTCGGCGATCCCATGTCCTCGTGTTGAAGATAGAGGGACACCTCGAAATCGTGTTGCGGGTCGATCCGGTACACGGCGTTTCCGGCCGTGTCCAGGACATAGAGTTGCCCGCTGCCGTCGGCAATCAGATCCGTCAACGCCTCGACGCGAAACGGGTGCAGGGGAACGGTCACCGTGGGGGCTCCGGATTGCACATGAAATCCGCGGATCACGGTGATATCGGCCACGTAGAGGGTGTCCCCGGCGATACCCATGCCGTGAGGAGAATGCAGGATCGTGTCGCCTCGCCCGCCTTGAATGAAGTGCCGGTCCAGCAGGTTGCCGTCCCGATCGAGTTTCGAGATGAACCCGTTATTGTCGGCCGTGCCGGGTTCGCCATTGGCATTGGCGATGAAATAGCCCTCACCCGAAGGATGCGCGATAAAGGATTGGGGGCTGCTCAACTGGCTGATGGGATTGGCCAACGCCGACAAAGGCCACCAACCGAGAAGCACAAGCACGGCGATGGCGCGGAGTGTCGTCCGAAACAGGGCTGACTGGGAATACAAGGACGGGAATACAACACATTGGAGGGCAAAACGGTGTTTCACAACGGCATGCTACGGAACCCTTTGGGAGGTGTCAAGGCAGTGCGTACGTCACCTTTTCTCCTTGATTGACGGGAATTTTTCAGCCCTGTTATCGTAGCGTGACGCGTAAATGGTTCCCTTCCACGTTAAGGAGGACGATGTGACGGCTCAACTCATTGATGGGAAAAGTTTGGCACAGGACATTCGGGACGGCATCGGCCGGGACGTGCAAGCGCTTGAAGCTCAAACCGGCGTTCGCCCTGGCTTGGCCGTGGTGTTGGTCGGCGACGATCCGGCCTCCGCGGTCTACGTTCGCAACAAAAAGAAGGCCTGCGATACCGCTGGCCTGTACGTGGCCGACCATCATTTGTCCGCGGAGACCAGCCAAGCCGAGTTGTTGACCCTCGTTGATCAGTTGAACGCGGACCCCAGGATCCACGGAATTTTGGTGCAGCTTCCTTTACCGGCGCATATTGAGGGTCAGGCCGTTCTCAATGCCATCGCCCCGGGTAAGGACGTCGATGGCTTTCATCCATACAACATCGGCCGGTTGGTCGCGGGGGAGCCCGTGTTTGTACCCTGTACGCCCAAAGGGGTGGTCCGCATGATCGAATCCACCGGCGAACCCATCGCCGGGAAGAAGGCCGTCGTGGTCGGGCGCAGCAACATCGTGGGTAAGCCCGTGGCCATGCTGCTCCTGCATCAGCATGCCACCGTGACCATGTGTCATTCCCGGACCAAGGACCTGCCCGCAGTCTGCGGGGAAGCCGATATTCTGGTGGCCGCGATCGGCAAACCCCGGTTCGTCACCAGCGACATGGTGAAAGACGGGGCTATTGTGCTCGACGTGGGCATCAATCGACTCGATGACGGCCGGTTGGTCGGCGACGTGGATTTTGAGCCGGTGCGTGAACGCGCCGGCTGGATTTCCCCCGTACCCGGAGGCGTGGGACCCATGACCATTGCCATGTTATTGGCGAACACGTTGGAAGGAGCCAGGCGAACGGCTCCTTGAGGGGAGCCGTTGTGATCCATGTCATGACGCCCCGCACGTTGCAACACACGTTGGCCCAAGGCCAGTTTGCCGTGACCGTCGAGTTGAACCCCCCGAAAGGGACGGACGTGTCGGAACTGCTCGAGACCGCCAAGTCGTTGAGCGGGCGCGTGCATGGGATCAACGTGCCTGATAACGCCGCCGCAGTGCTGCGTGCGAGTCCGGTGGCCGTGGCCCGCCTGCTGTATGAACAGGGGCATGACCCCGTGCTCCAACTCACGTGCCGGGATCGCAACCGGCTCGGCCTGCAATCGGATCTCCTGGGCGCACACGTCCTCGGAATCCGGAACGTGCTGTGTCTGACCGGCGATAGCCCGGGCGCCGGCGATCACAAGGACGCCAAGCCGGTGTTCGACCTGAATACCGTGCAACTCATGCACGCGGTGCAGGAACTCAATGAGGGACGGGATCTGGCCGGCAACGCGTTGGAAGGACGGACCGCGTTCTTTATCGGTGGAGCCGCAGCTCCCGGCGGCGAACCCACCGAACTCCTGCACAAAAAATTTGAGGCCAAGGTCAACGCCGGCGCGGAATTTTTTCAGACGCAACCCGTCTTTTCGGCGAAGGTCATCCAACCTTTCATGGAGGCAGTACGTCCCTATTCCCGAAAAGTGTTAGCCGGGGTCCTGGTGCTCCGGTCAATAAAAATGGCAGAATACGTGAACGCGCACGTGCCGGGCATCGACGTGCCCGACGAGATCCTGCAGGAACTGCGGAACGCCGGAGACGCGCATGTATCCGAAGCCGGGATTGAAATTGCGGTGCGAACCATTCGAGCCGTTCGTCCATTCTGTAACGGTGTGCACCTCATGGCCGGCCGGTTGGCGCATCGCCTGCCCGAGATTATCCGAAAGGCCGAGTTGAACTGATGACGGTTCCCGAATTTCAAAGCCAGAAGGGAAGAAAAAAACTGGTGGTTGTGACGTCCTATGATGCGCTGTTCACCCGCATCATCGAACAGGCCGGCATCGACGTCATTCTGGTCGGCGATTCGCTGGGCGTCGTGGTCCAGGGCAAACCGGACACGTTGTCGGTCACCATGGACGACATGGTGTATCACACCCGGCTGGTGGCGCAAAGCCGGCAGCAGGCCCTGGTCATCGCCGATATGCCGTTTATGAGTTATCAGGTCAGCGAGGAGGAGGCCATTCACAATGCGGGTCGCTTGATCCAGGCGGGAGCCATGGCCGTCAAATTGGAGGGAGGCGGCGCCATGGTGGACCGGGTCCGCGCCTTGACCACCGTGGGCATTCCGGTGATGGGTCATCTTGGCATGACGCCGCAATCCGTGAACCGCTTCGGCGGCTACAAAGTGCAAGGAAGAGAAGCCACCCAAGCCGAGGCGATGATTGTCGATGCCAAGGCACTGGAAGCGGCCGGGGCATTTGCCCTGGTTCTGGAGGCAATGCCCGCGACCCTTGCGCAATCCATGACCCAAGCGGTCTCCATTCCCACCATCGGGATCGGGGCGGGCCCTCACTGCGACGGCCAGGTGTTGGTCCTGTATGACCTGCTCGGCCTGTTCGACGAGTTCGTGCCGAAATTCGTCAAGCCCTACGCCCACCTCAAAGCCGACGCGCTCCAAGCTTTGCGGCGTTTCAAGGAAGAGGTGGAGTGTCAGAAGTTTCCCACCGATCAGGAAAGCTACCAGTAGGGGCGGGCCGGAGCCTGCCCTGCCTGTCCTGAGCCTAGCCGAAGGAAGCAAAGCGAATGAGTGCCCGCCCGATTGTTCATCCATGCCGTACCCCGCCCGGGACAGGCCTCATGCGGTCACGTGGGAACAGGCCTGCTCGAATGCTCGTCCATACTATTGACAAATACTGAAGGGGGCCCTAGGATCGTTCAATGGGCTCTGGCATCAGGTTGGCCGGGCCCTTTTTTTGTGACTATTTGCCGGAAAAGGCTGGATACATGGGAAATTTGGTGGTCATTGGCTCCCAGTGGGGGGATGAAGGCAAGGGAAAGATCGTCGATATCCTGGCCAGGGAGGCGGATCTCATCGTGCGCTTCCAAGGCGGTTCCAATGCCGGACACACGGTCGTCACGAAGAAAGGCACGTTCGTCTTTCACTTGATTCCATCCGGAATCCTCTCCAGGGGAAAACAATGTGTCTTAAGCAACGGGGTGGTGATCGACCCCAGGGCCTTGATCGAAGAACTGGATCAATTGGCGGCCCAGGGTATCAAGGTGGGAAGGAATTTTGCTATCAGCCAGCGCGCGCATCTGATCATGCCGTATCACAAAGCCATCGACAAAGCCGCGGAAAAGGCCAAGGGTGCTCACCGGATCGGGACCACCGGCAAGGGAATCGGTCCGGCCTACGTGGACAAAATGGCGCGTATCGGGATTCGGATGGGAGACCTGCTTGACCCCGAAGGGTTTCGGGACAAAGTGGAACGGAGTTTGGCCGAAATCAACAGTTTTCTCCGGCACGTCTACAGCGTGCGCGTGTTTCAGGCCGACCGGATTTGTGAAGAATATCTGACCTATGCCCGACGATTGGCTCCTTACATGACGGATGATTCCTTGTTGATTCACAAGGCCATGGACAGCGGCCGCCGCGTGCTCTTTGAAGGGGCCCAAGGGACGCACTTGGACGTGGATCTGGGGACGTATCCGTTTGTCACGTCCTCCAATGCCTGTGCCGGTGGCGCCTGTACCGGAGGAGGAGTGGGCCCGACAAGAATCGACGCGGTGCTGGGCGTCACCAAAGCCTATACCACGCGTGTGGGCAGCGGGCCGTTTCCCACGGAGTTGTCCGATGACGTGGGCAGTGGGTTACAGGAGCGCGGGCAGGAATTCGGCGCCACCACGGGCCGGGCCCGCCGGTGTGGATGGTTGGACGCGGTGCTGTTGCGCTACGCCGTTCGGGTCAACGGCTGCACGTCGCTGGCGGTGACGAAACTGGACGTATTGGATGGGGCGCCGGAACTCAAAATTGCGGTCGGGTATCGTCATCAGGGCAACCTGTATCGCGAGATGCCCATCGACTCACGCATCCTCGCGCAGTGCGAACCCGTCTATGAAGTGTTCCCGGGATGGAGAGGCACGACGACCGGCGCGACGTCCTATAAGGCTTTGCCGGTTGAGGCCAAGCGGTATATGAAGCGCATTGAGGCCCTCACGTCGTGCCCGATCGACATCGTGTCAACGGGTTCTCATCGGGAACATACGATCATGCTGAAGAACCCCATGACGCAGACGCGCCCCCGGCGCAAACTGTCCAAAGTCAGTGCCTGACCATCGCGGCCAGACGGTGGAGCCCGTGAAAGCTCCGGCGTTTGACAACCCCGGGACCTGTTGTTAGCATCCGATGCTGGTGAGCCGCTAGCTCAGTTGGCAGAGCATCGCCCTTTTAAGGCGAGGGCCCTCGGTTCGAGCCCGAGGCGGCTCACCATTTTTGACGAAGCGACACGCCTCCTGTTGTACCGGAATCCCATCGTCCGAATATAGGAACCTCTGTTGAAGTCCCTTGGAGGCTGACTTGGCGTCGGCAGGAACTTGGACTTGGCGGAAGGACGCCTCGCTTGCCTTCGGTCGGGGAGAAATGCTAAGGTCTTGACAGTAAAGTGGGCGGAAGCCCACTTTTTTTTGCACTGCTGTTCTCCAAGATCATTCCAGAAGGCGTGGAATTGCGGATATGAACGGGCTGGAGAGCCAAGTCCAGCGTATCGCCGAGCCGATTGCCAAGGCCCTCCGCCTTGACATTGTCGACGTCGAGTGTCACGGCAAGGGAGCCAAGACCATCGTGCGGGTGTTCGTGGAGAAAGAGGGAGGCGTCGGGATCCAGGATTGTGAACAGTTTCACCAGTCGCTCGGGCGAGCGCTTGACGTGGCCGATCCGGTTCCGCACGCCTATCGTCTCGAGGTGTCATCTCCGGGTCTCGATCGTCCGCTGAAACAGCGAAAGGACTATGATCAGGCGGTTGGGCTGAACATTCGAGTCAAGGTCCATGACCCCGTTCAAGGGAAGGGAACGGTGATCGGTCAGTTGACCGAGGTCGATGACCGGGGCATTACCTTGCAGGTTCCAGTGCGAAAATCCCGGACGTCTCGACGGGTGGTTCTTGAATGGGATGCCGTCGCCCAGACCAAACGCGAAATTGAATGGTAACGGAGGCCTTGAAAGAGGGTGACGGAGTCGGATCGGAGCCGATTACGGGTCAGCACGAAGAGGGGCGGTTATGAAGCGTGAACTGATGGCAGTCATCGAACAGGTGGGACGTGAAAAAGGTATTGATAAACATCGGGTGCTTGCGGCCGTGGAATCTGCGCTGCTGACCGCGGCAAAGAAACGGTATGGCAACAACGAGAATATTCAGGTCCAAATTGACCCGGAAACCGGGGAAATTTCCATCGTGTCCTTGAAGACCATTGCGGACCAGATCACCGATGCCAATGCCCAGATTTCTTTGGACGAAGCGCGGGCCATTGATGGAGAAGCTGAATTGGGCGATGAGATCGGCTCGCTCATCGACGTCGAGGAATTCGGGCGGATCGCGGCGCAGGCGGCGAAACAGGTGATTTGTCAAAAAGTCCGGGAAGCCACGTGGGAGGCGGTCGAGCGGGAATATTCGAAGCGAGAGGGAGAGTTGGTGCACGGCATCATCCTTGGACAGGAGCGCCGGAATTACCTGGTGGAAATCGGTAAGACCGAGGCGGTGTTACCCGTCCATGAACAAATTCCCCGTGAGGTTCATCGGCGAGGCGATCGTGTTCGGGCGTTGTTGTTGGAAGTGCGCCGGACCCCGAAAGACGTCCAGGTGATCCTGTCCCGTGCCCACCCGCAGTTCGTGGTCAAACTCTTTCAATTAGAGGTGCCGGAGGTCACGGAAAAAATTCTGGAAATTAAAGGGGTCGTGCGTGAACCCGGGGATCGAACCAAAATCGCGGTGTTCTCCAGGGATAAAGCCGTGGATCCGGTCGGCGCCTGTGTGGGCATTAAGGGTTCCCGCGTTCAGGCCATCGTGCGGGAACTCAAGGGAGAAAAGATCGACATCATTCCGTGGACCACGGACCCCCGCGTGTTTATCGGCGAAGCGTTGAATCCCGCCTCCATCGAGAAAGTCGGCATCGACGAGGAGAAAAAGGCGGCCCTGGTCGTGGTGGCGGATTCGCAATTGTCGCTGGCCATCGGCAAAAACGGGCAAAACGTGCGACTCGCCGCCAAATTGACCGGGTGGAAAATCGACATCATCAGCGTCAGCGAGTATGAAAAGGAAAAACTCGAGCGGGAAAAAGAAATAAAAGCCGCGCTGGCCGAGGAAACCGCGGCGCAACTGGAACAAGAGACCGGCGCTGAAAAGCCGTCGTCGACCGCGGCGGGTGACGGGGAAACGGGCGAAGAGCTCGAGGTGGCGTCCGGAGAGACGGTTGAATCCGGGGAGACGTCCGCGTAACGAATCACGATGCGAGTCTATGAATTAGCCAAAAAGCTGGGCAAGGAAAGCAAGGTCCTGATTGCCGAACTGGGCAAACTGGGAATTGCGGTTTCCTCCCATAGCAATGCCTTGAGTGAGGAGGACCTCCGGAAAGCCTTGAAAGCGCTTTCGGGCAAGCCGGACCGGCAGACACCGGTGCGGAAGAAGGCAACCGGATCGTACAAACCCGGCAAAACCGCCAAAAAACCGTCGACTTCACCGGCCAAGGCCCGTAGCCAAACCGCTCGGGAAAAGGAAAAGGCCGCGGAAGAAGAGGTTCGTAAACCCGAGAAAAAACACATTTTAATCAAGCGACGAAAAGAAGAAGTTGCGCCTCCTGAAATCGAGACCTCGGGAGAGCCTCCGGGAGAGAGCCTCCTGGTTTCCAAGATCGAACATCCGGAACCGGTAGCCGTGACCGACGAACCTCCGGAAGTCGCAGCCATGACGCAGGCCTTGGCCGCCGAATCGACGATCCCCGACGTTGTCCCGTCAATAGAAGAAAAGCCTGCGCCCGCCGCGGTCGAGGGACCGGCCGCAACTCATCCTGAAAAAACCGTTGATGAGCACAAGAAGGCCAAGGAAGAAGAGAAACCGAAAAAGAGCCGGAAACCCGGGAAACCGCGCGATGAAGACCTCTTTGCCGAGATCTATGAAGACGCGGCTCGCTGGCAGGATCTTCGTCCCCTTCCCACCCTCAGACGGGAGGAGCGGGCTCGACACGTTCCTTCTGCCACGCCGACCGAAATCACGAAACCCAGACGAAAGACCGTCAAACTTTCATCGGGCATGACGGTAAAGGAGTTTGCGGAACACTTGGGAATCCGGGCGGCGGACGTGATACGTAAGTTGATGGAAATGGGCGTCGGCCTCACGCTGAATCAACCCATGGATCTGGATGCCGGGTTGCTGATTGCCGAAGGACTCGGGATTCAGGTTGAGATTCACACGGAAAAAGAGGGTGAGGCCTTGTTGGAAGAAATGCTTGAGCCGACGACCGAGTCACAATTTGCGTCCCGGGCTCCGGTGGTCACGATTATGGGGCACGTGGATCATGGGAAAACGTCGTTGCTCGATGCGATTCGTCAGACCAGGGTGACGCAACAGGAAGCGGGTGGCATCACGCAACATATCGGCGCTTATTCCGTGCAGGTCGGAGAGAAAAGCGTGACCTTTCTGGATACCCCCGGTCACGAAGCGTTTACAGCCATGAGGGCACGCGGGGCGCAAGTCACCGATATCGTGGTGTTGGTGGTTGCGGCGGATGACGGCGTCATGCCGCAAACCCTCGAGGCCGCAAATCATGCGCAGGCCGCCGGGGTCCCCATCGTGGTGGCCGTCAACAAAATCGACAAACCCGGTGCGAATCCCGATCGAATCAAGCAGAGCCTGTCGGAACAGGGGCTCGTTCCCGAATCCTGGGGCGGACAGACGATCTACGTGGAAGTGTCGGCGAAGGAAAAACAGGGATTGGACACGTTATTGGAAATGTTGTTGCTGCAAGCCGATGTCATGGAGTTGAAGACGGACGTCACCCAACCCACGAAGGGAGTCGTGTTGGAAGCCAAGTTGGATCGAGGTCGTGGTCCCGTGGCCACCGTCCTGGTCCAAAGCGGCACGTTGAAGGTCGGAGCCGCGTACGTGGTGGGAGCGACCAGCGGTCGCGTCCGGGCACTGGTCTCGCACGACGGAAAGAAAGCGCGTGAGGCCGGACCCTCCACGCCCGTGGAGGTGATCGGCTTGTTGGGGTTGCCGGCGGCCGGCGATCAATTGGTCGTGGTGAAGGATGAGCGGGTGGCCCGGGAAATTGCCGAATCCCGGCATCAAAAGCGACGTACGGCGGAGCTTGGGACCGGCCCGGGCCGGCTCACGTTGGACGCACTGTTCGCTCACAGCCAAGAGTCGGACAGGAAAGAACTGGCGGTGTTGGTTAAAGCGGATGCGCAAGGGTCGGTCGGGGCCCTGTGCGAATCCCTCACCAAGATCTCCTCCGAGACCGTCAAGGTGCAGATTATTCATCGGGGCGTGGGAGGCATTACCGAATCGGACGTGTTACTGGCGTCCGCGTCGAAGGCGCTGGTGGTGGGATTTCACATTCGTCCGGACCCGAAAGCCACGGCGCTCGCCGAACGCGAAGGTGTGGAAGTCCGGCTCCATGCCATCATTTATAATGCGATCGCCGACGTCAAAGCCGCGGCTGAGGGCTTGCTGGACCCGACCTTCACGGAACGCGTGTTGGGACGGGCGGAAGTTCGACAGGTCTTTTCGATCCCCAAAGTCGGCTCGATCGCAGGCTGTTACGTGACGAACGGGCATATTGCCCGCGCGAGTGAGGGCGTTCGCTTGTTGCGGGACAGCGTGGTCGTCTACGAAGGGAAATTGGGCTCGTTGCGGCGCTTTAAAGACGACGTCCGGGAAGTGCAGCAAGGGTATGAGTGCGGGATCGGCATCGAAAATTTCAATGATATTAAAGCCGGCGACGTGATTGAAGCGTACGTCTTTGATAAAGAGACGGCTAAATTGTAATCCTGCGGCATGGCCGGCCTGGGTCATGCATGTCGCGAGCCGTGCTGAAAACTGATGGTGGTCGGGGTTTGTCGGATAGAATTGCATTTTCCCGAAGGGCATTCGCTGAAATCGAAACGCCAGATTCTGTCCAGCCTCAAAGCCCGTCTGTGCAGGACGTTTAAAGTGTCGGTGGCCGAACTGGGCGATCATGATTTATGGCAACGGTCCGTGTTGGGCATTGCCTGTATTGCCAATGAATCGAGTCACGTGAACCGGGTGCTCGATCAAGCGATGAATATGATTCGGGCCACTCCGACGTTGGAATTGCTCGATTTTCGCATCGAACTCTTATAGGGCGGGAAGAAGCGCGAGTGTCGTGTCGAAACCGGCGTATAAACGATCGGTCAGGGTGGCTGATCAGATCAGAATGGAGGTCGCGGACATTCTTGCCAGAAAATGCAAGGATCCCCGGCTCAAGTTTGTGACGGTTACCGACGTGGAGATGAACAACGATCTGCGGAAAGCCTACGTCTACGTGTCCTTGTTGGGGAACCACGTCGACACGGAAACCGTCGGTAAGATTCTCGACAATGCGTCCGGCTTCGTTCGTTTGGAATTGGGCCGGCGCTTGGAGTTGCGCTATACGCCGGAAGTGTCATTCCGGTTCGACTCGAGCGGTTCACGAGGAGACAAGATCGACCGGCTTCTGGATGCCGCGCTCCCTGAAGACGAATCGGGTTACAAGGGGACCGGTTGGGGCGAATCCGGGGACGAGGGCCGGGCATGATGGCGGAATGCCTCGATAGCCGTCCTTCAGATAGGGTGGCATCGGCCGTGCCGCACGGCGTGTTGAACGTTTCGAAGCCTGCCGGCTGGACGTCGCACGACGTCGTGGCCAAGGTTCGCCGCCTTCTCCAGGTCCGAAAAGTCGGGCACGCGGGGACCTTGGACCCCGAAGCCACCGGTGTGCTTCCCGTCTTGCTGGGGAAAGGGACGAGACTCTCGGCCTTTCTTCTGCATTGGGACAAGGAATACGAGGCCGTCTTGCGTCTGGGGCAGGAAACCACGACTCAAGACGCCGCGGGCGCTATCGTGCGTGAGTGTCCGGTCCACGAGCTCCGTCCCGAAACCATTCACGAGGCGGTTGCGCAATTTTGCGGTGAACAGCAGCAGGTACCGCCCATGTATTCGGCGGTCAAAATCGGAGGACAACCGCTATATAAAGCGGCTCGGGCAGGCAAAACCGTTGAGCGTCAGGCACGGCCCGTGACCATTTATCACATTGAGGTCCGGACGTTGTCCCTGCCCTACGTCACGCTTCGGGTTCGCTGTTCCAAAGGCACGTACATGCGCACGTTATGTGCGGATATCGGCCGGGTACTGGGCGTGGGGGGGCACCTGAGCCAATTGACTCGCAGTCGCGTGGGACCGTTTCACCTTGACCATGCGCGGCCGCTTGATGCCGTGGGACGCGTCGATGACCTGTTCAAGGACCCGGGGGCGTTTCTGAGTCTCGATGAAGCCTTAGCTGATCTTCCGGCCGTGGTCGTTGATCCCTCCGTGGTCGAAAAGGTTGTAAATGGGGCGCCCGTTTCGGATGCAGCCCTGTGGTCTGAGGATCATAGAGAACCCTCCGCGGAAACGTTGATTCGGGTGAAAGACGATATGGGGCGACTACTGGCCCTCGGCCAATGGGCTCCGTCGCCGTTGGATGCGTCAAAGCATCAACTACGGATGGTTAAAGTGTTTGCTGAGACCTAACTGACGTTAGGAAACTTTACAAGAGGGGAAAAGGAGGCTGGTATGGCAGCAGTCAAGGAAGCAAAATCGGATATCGTGCAGCAACATCGCGCACATGAACGGGATACGGGCTCGTCCGAGGTGCAGATTGCCTTGTTGACGAACCGCATCACGTATTTAACGGACCATTTGCGCACGCATAAGAAAGATCATCATTCGCGACACGGGTTGCTGAAAATGGTGAGCCTGCGCCGGCGGTTGTTGGATTATTTGCATCGAAAAGACGTCGGGCGCTATCGGGCCCTGCTCGGCAAGTTAGGGCTGCGGAAATAACCTCCCGTTTCCATGGGGGGTGTCACGAAGGCAAAAAGGTAAGAAGGCAAAAAAGGAGAGAGGTACATGGTGCAAGCAGTTGAAGTGGAGATCGCGGGACGGACGTTGAGGTTGGAGACTGGGCGAATGGCCAAACTGGCCGATGGGGCCGTGCTGGCCTCCTATGGGGACACCGTGGTCTTGGCGACGGCCGTGGCGTCCAAGACGTTGAAGCCGGACACGGATTTTTTACCGCTGACGGTGAATTATCAGGAAAAGGCCTATTCGGCCGGAAAAATCCCGGGGGGGTATTTCAAGCGGGAAGGGGCTCCGTCGGAAAAAGAAACCCTGACGAGCCGGCTCATTGACCGGCCGATTCGCCCGTTGATCCCGGAGCGGTTTTATTATGAGACACAAGTCATTGCGTCCGTGCTCTCGGTGGATCAATCGATGACCTCGGAAGTGGTGGGTATCACTGCGGCCTCCGCCGCGCTCGCGATCTCGGATATTCCCTTTTCCGGCCCGTTGGCCGGTGTCAAGATCGGCCGCGTCAACGGCCAATTCGTGGTCAACCCCAATATGCAGGAACTCCAGACCAGCGAACTCGAGTTGGTCGTCGCCGGCACGCAGGATGCGATTCTGATGGTGGAAGCCGGGGCGAACGGGCTGTCCGAGTCCGTGTTCCTGGAGGCGTTGGCGTTGGCCCATTCGGAAATCAAGAAGATCGTGGCCAAAATCGTCGAGTTACAAGAACTGGTGGGACGTCCCAAGCGGGTGGTGCCGGTGGAGCCGGTCGAGGAGGACCTGGCACGACAGGTGTGCGAATTGGTGGCTGGCCCGGTTCGGGAAGCCGTGCTTATCGCCAACAAAACCGACCGGCAAGAGCGATTCGACCAGATCCTGTCCGAGGCGGTCGACAAGCTGGGCGACGAGGACCCGGCGCGCAGCCGGCAGGTCAAAGAGGTCTATCATGACGTGGAATATCGTGAAGTCCGCGAGATGATTTTGGAAAAACAGGTCCGCGCCGATGGCCGGGGTCCGACCGATATCCGGCCCATTACGTGCGAAACGAGTCTGTTGCCGCGTACGCATGGCTCCGCCCTGTTCACCAGAGGGGAAACCCAGAGCCTGTCCGTGGTCACATTGGGTACCTCGGACGATGAGCAACGTATCGATGCACTTGAAGGGGAATATTTCCGCACTTTCATGCTCCATTATAATTTCCCCCCGTTCAGCGTGGGGGAAGCCCGTCCGTTGCGGTCGCCCGGCCGGCGCGAAGTCGGGCATGGGAAACTGGCGGCGCGCGCGTTGACATCGGTGCTGCCGGACAAGGAGGCCTTTCCCTATACCATTCGCATCGTGTCGGACATTTTGGAGTCCAACGGCTCCTCCTCCATGGCCACGGTGTGCGGAGGCACCCTGGCCATGATGGATGCCGGCGTGCCCATCAAGGAACCCGTGGCGGGAATTGCCATGGGGCTCATCAAAGAAGGCGACCGGGTCCTGATTTTGTCGGATATTCTCGGACTCGAAGATCATCTGGGCGACATGGATTTCAAAGTGACGGGGACCCGAACGGGGGTCACCGCGCTCCAGATGGACATCAAAATCGAGGGGATCACGATCGAGTTGATGAAGCAAGCCCTCGAACAAGCCCGGGTCGGCCGGCTCCACATTCTGGAAAAAATGCAGGACTCGCTCTCATCGCCACGGGAATCCCTGGCGCCCCATGCTCCTCGCATTTATACGATTCAGATCAAGACCGACAAGATTCGGGACGTCATCGGACCGGGTGGGAAAGTCATCCGCGGCATCATTGCGGAATGCGGGGTCAAGGTCAACGTCGACGATACGGGTCTGGTGACGATTGCGTCGGTGGACGAATCGTCGGCCCGGCAGGCCATTGACATGATCAACCGGTTGACGGAGGAAGCGGTCGTGGGGAAAACCTACCTCGGGACCGTCCGGAAGATCGTCGATTTTGGCGCCTTCGTCGAGATTTTACCCAACATCGACGGTTTGGTGCATATTTCCCAATTAGCCGAGCATCGCGTCAAATCCGTGGCCGATGAACTCGCGGAAGGGGAACAGGTCCTGGTCAAAGTCCTGGAAATCGACAAGCAGGGCAAAATTCGTCTGAGCCGCAAAGAGGCGTTGGCGGAGTCGGAACAGCCTTCTGCCGCGTCCTAGCCGGGATGCCCGTTTGTACGGGCTTCGATGGGCGTCCTTGCAGACTATTCTTTGCCAATTTTCCCACTCCAAGCCTGGGTAGCGAACATGACCTGGACGCGCAAACTTGTCCTCGATAACGGTATTCGTGTGGTGATGGAACGGATGCCGTCCCTCAAGTCCGTTGCCATCAGTGTTTGGGAAAACGTCGGCACCAGGGATGAAGGGTCTCGGCAGAAGGGGTTTGCCCACTTCCTTGAACACATGATGTTCAAAGGTACACGCCGTCGGTCTGCTACGCAGATTTCGCACGAAATCGATAGCCTGGGTGGAGAGATGAATGCCTTTACCACCCATGAAACCACGACCTTGTACGTCAAAGTGTTGGACCAACAAATCGGGCAGGCGATCGATTTATTGGCCGACGTTTTTTATCACTCCCGTTTTGACCGCAAGGAAATCGAACGGGAAAAACAGGTCGTGT
>VXOF01000017.1 GCA_009840285.1 Nitrospira sp. SB0662_bin_26 | reverse complement strand
GGATTGTACAAAACCGCCAGCCGCCGAATCAATGGAGTCCGGCGGGTTCGAGGTAGTGCAGCATATAGGCGAGACCGATTCCCGCGAAAAAGGCCAGCGTGAGCTTGGTGCGGTCATGGCTGTGGAACTGCACTTCCGGGAGCAGATCGCTCAGGGCAATACACAATAGCGCCCCGGCCGCGAACGCCAGCGCGGCACCGACGACGTATTCCTCCCACGGACCGAGCAGTCCCACGCCCCAGAACGTCAAGAGCGCCGCCACCGGACAGACCAGCGAAAACAGGACATTGGCCAACACGCGCCGGTGTTGACTGAAACCCGCGGCCCGCATCGTGCCGGTAATGGAGAGGGCATCCAGGGGCTTATGGAGTACAATCGCCAGGAACACGCTCAGACTGAGGCCTATCGCCCCGTCGGAAGCCTCGGCTCTGATGCTGGTGCCCAACGTCACCCCTTCCGTCAGCGTGTGTAGCCCGAGGCCCATGGTGATCCCGACCCAACTCATGGGATGTACCGAGATGTGACCATGTTCGTGGTGTTCGTGGGTGTAATCGTGCGAACCGTTCTCTTCATGACTGAAGTCATGCTGGTGAAAGGAGAACACGCGCAACAGCACCACCATGACCACGGTGCCCACCAGCATCCACCACACGGCTGTTTCCGCGGAGTGCTCGCCGGGAAGCTCTTTCATACCGTGGGGGAGGAGATAATACACGGCGACGCAGAGAATGACGCCCGCCACGAAACTCGTCACTATCTGGGTGCGCGTGTGAGTCAGCCGGAAGATGGACGGCAGCCATCCCCCGAACAAGGAGACGGCCATGATGACGACGGAGTATCCCGCCAGGAGCAACAGGGAGCTAGAAGGATCCATGATGGATGACGACACCCCTCATACCCGTTTGCCGTTTTGCTCCGGCCGTCTCGGCAGGGTTGTTCCGCTTGGGAAAAACGGAGAGCCGCTGGAACGGACCAGTGGCTCTCTCGGTTACCGGGCCTCGGCCTATAGTCTGTACCTCAGGCTGCGACCCTGCCGTGGTCGTCGCAGTGGTCACCGTGTGGATGATGCAGGTGACCGGCGACCAGGTAGTCCGTGTGATCCCCGTGCGGAACGGCTTCGTGGCCGCAATCGGCGCCATGTTGATGCCCGGCTCCATGGTCGCTGCATGAATGATCGGGCGTACAGGAATCGGGGTTCTGGCTCGTGACGCCCACGGCATGTTCGTCCTGATGCCCGTCATGCTCGTGGTGCATGTGACCATCGTGCAGATAGTCGGTGTGCCCCTCGTGCTGAATCGCGGTGTGACCGCAACCGGGACCATGGGTATGATCTCCGTGATCGGCTTGATCGTGAGTTTTGTGATCGTCGGTCATGGGCTCTTTCTCCTTTCCGGTGAGGTAAAGGTACATGAGGCCAACGAGGTGCAGGCTTGCGAAGGAACAACCTATCCGCTCATGCTGGTGCCATGGTACCGGAACGTCTCACCGGCGTCCACCCCCCGTCGTCCGGCACGAACCTCGGGCCGTGGGGCGCGTGCGGCGACGGAGGGTCAATCGTATGAATCCGACGGCTTCAGACGAGTCGTCTTCGCTGGAGAAGCGGTATCATTCACCCGCCGAGTCCAGTATGATTTGATGCGCGTGTCCAAATCCGTACAATACGGTTTCCAGTCGTTTGACGGAAAACGCCGGGAGGTCGGAGCACCGTTATGAAATGCCTTGGGTTGATGTCGGGGACCTCGATGGACGGCGTGGATTGCGCCGTCATCGACGTGACGCCCGGCCGTTCTACGTTACGGATTACACTGCTTGCCCACCGGACTTACCCGTACCCGCCCGCGATTCGGGAGCAACTCCTGTCCCTTGTCCGAACCGGCACGGTCGAGACGGTGTGCCGGTTGCACGCGGCCGTGGGCGAGGTGTTCGCGCGCGTGGCCGGCCGGACCATCCGGCAGGCGAAGCTGTCGGCCACGGACGTTGCCGTGATCGGCTCTCATGGACAAACCGTGTGGCACGCCCCCAAGCGGGTGCCGGTGCCCGGCATCGGATCGATCCGGTCCTCGTTGCAAATCGGCGATCCTTCGGTCATTGCCGAGCGAACGGGTATCATGACGGTTGCCGATTTTCGCGCCCGGGATCTGGCGGCAGGCGGAGAGGGCGCGCCCTTGACGCCTTACGTGCATTACCATGTCTTTCGGTCCCGCAATACGTCGCGGCTGATCGTCAATCTCGGCGGGATTGCGAACGTGACCTGGTTGCCGAAAAACGGCGGCTTGCGCGACGTGGTTGCGTTTGACGTGGGTCCCTGTAACCTGTTGTTGGATGGGCTGATGAGGCAAGCCACGCGCGGACAACAGTCGATCGATCGGAACGGGGCCCTGGCCGTTCGCGGGTGTCCGCAAGACGTGCTCGTCACCGAACTTCTGCGCCATCCGTTTTTTGCCCGCCGTCCTCCGAAATCCACGGGACGCGAAGAATTCGGCGAAGGCTATATCCGGCACGTCAGGCGGGTCGCCGCGCGACACGGGCTTTCGTTGGATGATACACTGGCGTCGAGTTGTGTTGCGATTGCGCGAACGATTCGTCAGTCCGGGTCATGGGCGGTGGATGAGGTGATTGTCGGCGGAGGCGGAGTCCGGAATCGCGGTCTCCTGCGAGCCGTCAAGCGGGAATTCGAGCCGGGTCACGTCACGTCCATGGAACGAGCCGGTGTGAAGAGCCAGGCGTTGGAAGCCATGGCCTTTGCGGTGTTGGCCCATGAAACCATCCGGGGTGTGCCGGCCAACTTGCCTTGGGTCACCGGCGCCGCGTCACCCGTCGTGCTGGGCACGGTGATCCCGGGCCGGAAGCCGGTGGTTTTCACAAAATAGCCCGTGTGGAGCAACGATGGATCTTTTCGAAAGAGTCCTTGAGAAAGTACTGGAATGGCTCCCCCTTGCTTCTCATCCCCCGCTTTCTCAGCTACTCGTGGTAGGGCTGATCCTATTGACGGGTTTTGTGTTTGTCTTGATGCGGCCGCGGAGACGTCAAAGCGGACCTGCTCACGACGCGTGGATCGACGGGATTGAAGAACGGGTTACGGCGAAGCCCCAACCACTCCTGAACGACGCGGAGGTTTCGGTGTTCAACCTCTTGCTTCTGGCGGTTCGCGATCATTTCTTGTTGCTGTCGAAAGTTCCCTTGAGAAACCTCCTGCAGCTGCGCGTCGAGGACGATTCCTCCAAACGAGCCGTGGCTCAGGCCCTACGAAACGTGACGGTGGATTTTGTTTTGGTCCATCCGGGGACCCGGCTGCCCGTCAAAGCCGTGTTCCTCGAAAAACCGGGCGACGATGCCACGGCTTCGCAAGCCCAGGAATGGTTACGGGAGGCCTTGCTCCTGAAGGCCGGGATCGCGGTGATCTGGCTCGATCAGGAAGTCCGGTATAGCGTGGAACAGTTGACCAATCTGTTGGATCTGGAAGAAGACACGTGAAGCGGGGAGACGGGAAGGCTCTTCAATAGCACCTCTGGTTTATTGTGATAGCGGGATGCAGGGCAAGGCGTCCCGCAGCGAGACCCGAGGCTTATCAGGACAGATAGGCGAGGGGCGAGCGAGGACACAACGCCGCCATGCGCCCGATAGCGCAATAAAAGGCATCTATTCGGCAATGACGGGCAGCACGGCGCGTAAGGCCTGATGCGCCAGGTGATGCGCTTCACCGTTTTGGACGGCGGGATCACTGAAGGGAACGAATCGAGCCAGTTTGAAGAAGGGTCGATTTGCCAACACGGCCGCCACTTCGGAAGATCGTTCCCGTGTCAGGTCCAGCGTGTAGCCGGGGCCCTGTTTCCATTCCCATAACGAATGGCTCAAACAGAGGCGGATATCCCTGTCCGCCACGGACGGAAAGCGGTTGATGAGGTTTTCTTTGTACCGCCGGAGATGGCCGCCTTCCAGGATGAGGGCAAAGACCATGTGGTGACCCCACCAGACGAGGGAACGAAAGGAAAATTTGACGTCTTTTGTAAAAAACCGTGGGTAATCCAGGTATTGATACGGGAAATCCTCCAGGTGTTCTCCCTTGACGAATTGGCTGGCGTCCGGGTCGAAGCCGTCGGGAACTAGGAGGCGATGGCTCGTGAATTCCCGTTGAAAGGATTCATGGATCTGTTCCAACAGGTGCCGGATCTTCGGGGAGACGTGGGCCTTGGCTGCAAAGAATTCGGTGTCGGACAGAAGGGTGAGCTCTTTGGCGGTGAAATTCATGGGTCACCATAAATCATTACGGTGCCCCCTTCAATGCCACCGCCTTGTTCGTAGCCCGGTTGAGGTCGTTGAGTGAGCTTTGGCCACGACATGGAGTGCCGCGCCTGCCGTGAGCGGTGGGCTCCGCGGATGGTTTTTTTTTTGCGGCCCTGTTATAACTACCGTATAGAGGAATAGCTGATTGATCACGTTCGAATGGGACGAGGCCAAAAACCAGGCCAACATCCGCAAGCATGGGGTCGATTTCGAAACCGCCAAACGCATCTTCGAGGGATCCGTCGTGACCAGGGTTGACGAGCGTAAGGATTATGGCGAGGATCGCTATATCACCATCGGCCGGGTCGCGCGCGGGGTGCTCGTGGTTGCCCATACCCATCGGGAGAGCCGCATCCGTTTGATCTCGGCTCGTCCGGCGTCCCGTAGGGAAAAGCAGGCCTATCATGAACGGATACGATAAACCCCTCACCCCCGCCGAGATCGCGGACACCGAGGACGAGAGTATCGACTTCAGCGATATTCCAGAGTTGGACGATACCTTCTGGGAGAAGGCGGAACTCGTTGAACCCGATCTCACCGAAGAGATCACCTTGCGCGTCAAGCGCTCCGTGTTGGCCCATTTCAAAGCGCCGGGCAAGAGCTACGAGACGCGGATCAACCGCGTGCTGGAAAGCTACGTGCGGGCGCGGCGCGAGCACGGATAGCGCGATTCGGGACGCTACGCCCCATCAAGCCAATCGATTTGACCGTTTGCACGTGGCCCGTGCTTATAGAATGGTCCGGGAAACGGCTGCAAGCACGGGAGTGGTTTCATGAAAGTGGCGACGTTTAACGTGAATTCGATCCGGAAGCGATTGCCCGTGGTGAAACGGTGGCTGAAAACCCATGCGCCGGACGTGCTGTGTCTCCAGGAGACAAAGGTGCAGGACTCGGAGTTTCCGGTTAAAGAGTTTGCCGCCACGGGCTATCACGTGCGGTTTTGCGGTATGAAGGGGTACAACGGGGTAGCGCTCTTCACCCGGCGCGAACCCGACCGGGTTTCGTATGGGTTGGGCAAGGGGCCCGGCGGGGACGGGCCGCGTTTGCTTCACGCCGTGGTGGACGGCATTCCCATCGTCAACACGTATATTCCGCAGGGTTTCCGCATCGACCATCCCAAGTATCAATACAAGTTGGCTTGGTTCAAACGGCTGCGCCGGTATTTCAGCCGGCATCTGTCTCCGGATGAGCCCGCGATCTGGTGCGGGGACATGAACGTGGCGCCGGAACCGATGGACGTGCATCATCCGGAAAAACACTTCACCCACGTTTGTTTTCATTACGAGGCCCGGCGTGCCTACCGGCACGCGGTCGAGTGGGGGTTCGAGGACCTTTTCCGGCGTCTGCATCCGGGCCGGCAACAGTTCACGTTTTGGGATTACCGGCGCCCCGACGCCCTCAAGGCCAACCGGGGATGGCGGGTGGATCACATCCTGGCGACCGGGTCATTGGCCCGGCGCTGTACGGCCGTCGAAGTCGACATCAAGCCCAGGCAGGGGAAAACTCCGTCCGACCATACCGTCCTCTGGGCGGAATTTTCCTTGTAACCTTATTGCTATGTTCTGCTATGAATTGCTATGAAACTGCTATGTCTTGCGATGTTATTGCTATATTTTGCTATGCCTGTGCTATATATTGCTATGTTTTTGCTATGTTCTGCTATGCTTGGTTGGGTTGGCCCTTCGACAGGCTTCCTTCGTCTTCGCGCTGCCGCGCTACGCTCAGGACGAACAGGGGGGAAGGATGAACGGGGCGTGATAATCCGCTCATCCTGAGCGTAAGGCGCAACGCGCCTGAAGTCGAAGGAAGCGTAGGCCTCTTGAGGCCGGAGTCGAAGGGTCAGGACAGGCGTAGCGTAACCGGACAGTTGACTACTTCCGGCTCCGTCGCCGCTTCATGGTGTGGGGAATATTCTCAAGCGGGATGAACACCGCGAGGGCCACCACGGTGCTCCACACCCCAGGCTTCCCGATCGCCGACTGGGTGATGTTCTGCGTCCGAACGATCTTCCCGCCCATTTTGAAGACCTGTTTGCGTTCATTCCAGGCCACGTCCGGATCGAAATCGATCCCCAACGTCGTGGCCAGCATTTGGGCCGCCAGGTCTTCCGTGTACTCGCCGGCTTCTTCGTCGGTTTCCCCGTACGCGTGATGTTCGGAAAGATAACCAAAGGTTTTATGACGGCCCTGGGGGATCGCCACGCCGATGGAGGCCGAGATCAACCGGTTGCGTTCGTTGGTTTCACTCCTGGCCATGACGCAGTAGGTAATCTCCCCGGGATTCAAGAGGTTTTCGCCCCGTTTCCGTGGAATGATCTTGCAATTGGGCGGCAGGATGGAGGACACGCTGACCAAGTTGCAAGCGGCCACGCCGGCGCTGCGCAAGGCTTCTTCAAACGAGGCCAGTTTTTCCCGATGGACGCCGACCCCGCGGGTCAGAAAAATATGCGTAGGAACCATGACTCCTCCCGGTCTTCAAGACCGGACTTGCCTGTGAGTGGAAAAACGAGCGCTATAGTGACAAATGTTCGCAGGCAACCGCAAGGCTTCGTTTCCCCTCCTTTGCCTGTCCTGAGCGCCCTTCGACTTCGCTAACGCTACTACGCTCAGGACGAACGGGGGTGAAGGATGAACGGGGAGTGATAATCCGTTCACCCTGAGCCCTTCGACAGGCTCAGGACAGGCGTAGCGAAGCGAAGTCGAAGGGTGCCGTCCCGATTGTATGGCGCGACGACAAAGCGGCACGCGGCTTATTGCGACAGGTGCAGGACCAACAGCTTTTGGTCGGAGAGTTCCCGGACCGCGTATTTGACGCCTTCGCGTCCCAGCCCGGAATCTTTCATCCCGCCGTACGGCATGTGGTCGGCCCGGAACGTCGGGATTTCATTGGCCAGCACCGTCCCCACGTCCAGGGCCTGGTAGGCACGGAAAATCGAATCCACGTTGCGGGTAAAGATCCCGGCCTGGAGTCCGTAGGGGGAGTCATTCACCATGTCGAAGGCCTCGTCGAGATGCTGATATCTGGAGAGCGTGATGACCGGCCCGAAGACTTCTTCGCAGGAAATCTTCATGTGTTGGTCCACGTCCGTCAGGACCGCGGGGTGGATCAAGGATTTATCGCGGGTTCCTCCGGTCTTGAGCGTGGCGCCCTGTTGGACGGCTTCCCGGATCCAGGTTTCCACCCGGACGGCCGCGCGTTCGTCAATCAACGGCCCGACAACCGTGGCATCCTCGGCAGGGTTCCCGGCCGGCAAGGCTTCCACGAGCGGGATCAGTCTGTCGAGAAAGGCGTCATACACGTCATCATGGAGGTAAATGCGCTGGACGGAGATGCAGGTCTGTCCGGAATACGCGAATCCGCCCGTGACGCATCGTTGGGCGGCCAGGTTCAGGTCGGCGTCGGGTTCGACGATGACCGCGGCATTGCCTCCCAGCTCGAGCAGGACCCGTTTTTTCCCGGCTTTGTCTTTCAAACTCCAACCCACGGTTGCGCTGCCCGTGAAGCTCAAGGCTTGAATTCTCGGATCGCGGACCATGGATTCCGCCAGGGCATTTTCGCACGGCAGGACGCTCAAGGTTCCTTCAGGGAGATCGAGTTCCTGAAACAGCCGTCCCAATTCCAGAGCGGTGAGCGGGGTCTGCGGCGCCGGTTTCAGCAGGATGGGATTACCCACCGCGAGGCATGGGGCCACCTTGTGCGCGACCAGATTCAGCGGGAAGTTGAACGGTGTGATACAGAGCACCGGCCCGATCGGTACGCGTTGCCCGAGACCCAGGTGGTGCTCCATGCCCGGGCTGACGTCCATCGGAATGACTTCTCCCGGTATGCGTTTGGCTTCCTCGCACGCGATCGAAAACGTTTGAATGGCCCGGTCCACTTCGCGCCGCGCATCGGTGATGGGTTTGCCCGCTTCCAGGCAGATAGTTTGGGCAAAGTCTTCCTTTTGTTCCTTCAGCTTGAGGGCCACGTGTTGGAGGGCCGTGGCGCGCGCGTGGGACGAGGAGCGGGCGAGATTGGTAAAGGCTTGCAGGCTGAGCGTGACGGCGTCCTCGACGTCTTCAGGTCGGGCAAGACAGACCTCGGCCACGGAGCCGTCGGTAAACGGGTTGGTCACGGCCTGGCGCGCGGGCGTTTCACGCCATTCGGCACCGACGAGGATGGGAGCGATGGTTTCCACGGACACGGGAGGAAATTAGGCGAAACGTTGAACGTTCAACTGTAGGAACCTCTGATTTAATGCACTATCGGGCGTATGGCTGCGTTGTGTCCTCGCTCAACCCTCACCTATCTCTCTGATAAGCCTCGGGTTTCGCTCCGGGACGCCTTGCCCTGCATCCCGCTATCACAATAAATCAGAGGTTCCTGTACTCGCATGCTTGCAGGGAGCATCTTACAAGGATTCGGAAGATACTTTGGGTGAAGAAACCGTTTGCAGCAGTTTGTCGATCTCTTCCTTGAACATCTCATAGGGCATTGCGCCGGGGAGCACGACGGCCTCTTGCGGATTCTCCGTGGCGTATAAAATAAAATACGGGGTGCCACGGGCCCCCAGTTGGCCCCCTTCTATCCGGTCCTTAAAAATCTGCGTGGTATAGCGTGACGCCTCGAAACATGAGGTAAATTTCTTGGCATCGAGTTGGAGCGCGTCAGCCTGCTGTCGGAGTTCGGCCGGCGAATATTTGTCGCTGCTGGAAAACAGGCGGTCGTGCATGGCCCAATACTGCCCCTGTTCCCCTGCGCAGCGTGCGGCCAGGGCGGTATCCACGCTCGGACCGCTGAGGGCCCGCGGGAAATCACGATACACCAGGCGCATCTTGCCGGTGTCGATGTATTCGGAAAACAGGATCGGCCAAGTTTCCGCGAAAAATTTTTCGCAGAACCCGCACGTGAAATCCGAATATTCCAGAAGCGTAAGCGGGGCACGGGGATTGCCGCGGACCCGGTCATCTTCCTCGGTAAACCCTTGGGCCGCGTAGGCACCCATCGCGAGCCCGAGGCTCAAGACCGCTACGGCCAGCCCTGCTGCGATGTTCGAACGGCCGGATATATATGCCGATGATGAAGATAGTTTCATCGCGTCTCCTCTTTCATGACGAAAACGATTTCTTGCTTACAGTGTGGGTTGCCGGAACGCGTCTGTCAAGCTACACGGTGTCCGATGACGCGGAGGAGCCTTCGAGCAAGGCCATGATCAACAGCGGCCAGACTACGGTCGCGTCGCTCAAGACTTCGGCGAATCGTCCGCCTTCTTCAGGCGGCACGAACTTCCCCCAGGAAATGCCTTCCTGGTAGGTGCAGCCGCTCAGCCCGCCCCAATAGTCGGGTTCCGGGCAAATGCGAACGCCGTAGTGGAATCGCGGCGGGGTGATGGTCGTGCCCACCCGCATGTTCAGGATTTCGATGTACGGCGGAACCTGTTGCGCCCAATTCCTGGGCACGCCGCCGCCGATGGTAAAGATGCCCAGCTTCTTGGCGCCCAGGAGGTTGCGGGTATAGCTGTTCAGATCCAGAAACGGATTGAACGCGGGACGATGTTGTTGCAGGCGGTCCCAGATCGTTTGGTTATCGCCGGGTTCCTTGCTCTGCGTCGCCTGTCCCTGCTTTTTCATGGCCCAAATGGATGTGTCGAGCCCCAGTTCGGAATCCGTGAACGCGGGGACGTAGACCGGTACCTCTTGCAGGAAGGCGCTCTTGAGGATGCCCGGACCGGAATAGTGTTCGGCCAGCGTGCGCCCCAGTTCCCGGTTCAGGATCTCCGATGAGAGCGGTTCGTCGGGATCGAGCCTGTTCAGGGTGGCCGCGGCCACTTCCTCCACGTGGTTCAGGTTCAATTCCATTTCGAGCGTGTCGTAGACCCGGTTGTATCCTTTCTCGAAAAGTTCGACGTCGTCCATGGCCGGTTGATATTTGTAATGCGTTTGTCCCACGGCCTCGCTCATGCCATGGGCCATCAATGCGCCGGTGGAGACGATGGCCTGAACCATCCCGCGGTCGAGCATGGCACAGATGATTTTTCCCATTTTGGCGATGGTCATGGCCCCCGACAGCGTCATGACCACGAAACAGTCGGGGTCCTCGATCATGACCTTGAGCACCTCGAAGGCTTCCCCGAGCCGCCGGCCCCCGAACGCGGTTTTTTTCATCGCGGCCAGCAGATCCGAGAAGGAATGTATGCGCGCGGGGTCAAGCGCTTCCAGGGCCTCAAGCCCGTCGTCCGCCCCGTCATGAAAGGCTCGCGTCATGGGATTTTCCGGTCGCTTTGTCGCCCGATACGAAGTCGAGGCATGGCGAAGAAGGGCGAGGCGGGATCGGCACCAGTCTTGCCCGTCTCAAAGGACATGAGAAAAAGGCCGGTTGTCATGGGGACATCGGAAGCGGGAAATGGTGGTCCCAACGGGATTTGAACCCGTGTCTGCACCTTGAGAGGGTGCCGTCCTGGGCCAAGCTAGACGATGGGACCAGCCTATAGGTTTTGCAGTCGTTGTCGTTTCGTTGAAACGGCAGCACTCTACCATTACCGAAAGACGCCGTGCAATCCGGGGCCGAGATTGCGACGTATTGAAGAATAGCTTGCCAGCGTGTATTATGTGTCGCATATGTATTACAACTGAAGAATGCGGCCTAGTGAATATGGAGGGTGAACGTGGCGTCTCTTCGTTTGACTAAGGAACTGGAAAACAGGCTGGATCATCTGGCAGAAACAACCGGACGAACCAAAACGTTTTATATCCGCCAACTCATCGAAGACCATATCGATGAATTGGAAGATCGCTATATTGCCGAGTCCAGACTTGAACATCCTGCCGATCGCCTGACAAGCAAAAATATGAGGCGGGAACTTGGGCTGGAAAATTGAATATGACCGTCGGGTTTTGAAGGATATGAAAAAGCTGGACAAAAACGTCCAGCGGCAAATCCTTGATTACTTTGACGAATGTATTGCCCTTTCTCCTAATCCTCGCCGTTTTGGCAAATCTCTTAAGTCCCTTTTCCCCGGTCTGTGGCGCTATCGCATAGGGGATTACCGTGCCATTTGCCGGATCGAGGATGAACAACTCGTCGTCCTGGTCGTTCGCGTCGCACACCGGAGCAGAGTGTACAAAAAGCCGGTGTAGGTTACAGAGCAGGAACCCGGTCAAGGCGGGCAATGTTTGATTTGGACGCCGTCGGGCGAGCCGATGATCAACGTGGACGTCCGGTTGACGAAGAGGCCGTTCTCCACGACGCCGGGTATGCGATTGAGCCGCGCTTCGAGTTGCACGGGGTCCGGGATCGAGTCCACCAGCCAGTCGAGAATGTAGTGGCCTCCGTCGGTCTCGAATACTTTTCCGTGTTTTTCTCTGAGCGTCGGGACGCCGCCCAACGCCCGAAGCTGCTTGGCGGTCTGCGGCCATCCGAACGGGTTTACTTCCACGGGAACGGGCATAGGTTTGCCCAGCACCGGGACGCATTTCGTGGGATCGACCAGGACGATGAACGTGCGCGCGGCCGCTGCCACGATCTTTTCCCGCAGTAAAGCTCCCCCTCCGCCCTTGATCAGGTGAAATTGTGAGTCGACTTGATCCGCTCCATCGACGGCTACGTCCAATTCCCACTCGCCCTCCTCCGGGAGAAGCGGGATCTGCAGTTGCTCGGCCAATTTCGCGGTTTCGCGAGACGTGGGCACGCCGTGCACCCGGAGCCCGGCCTTGACCCGTTCGCCGAGGGCCAACAGAAAATATTTCACGGTGGAGCCGGTGCCCAGGCCCACGAGCGCCCCGTCTTGAATACAGTCCAACGCGGCCTCGCCGGCCGCGCGTTTGCCGGATTCCTGTTGGTCGGGCGATGGCGGAGACGGCGACTGCGTCATGGTTGGCTTACGATTCCGTTTCCATGCTTGCAGCCACGGACGCCGCGCCGAGCAGGGCGGTTTTATCGTTCAGGATGACGTGGACCGGAATCGATGAGAGCAGCCGTTTATACCGGCCTTTGCTGATGAATGCCTGGGAAAACCGTTGATCGCGCAGCTTGTCGATGATTTTCGGCGGGATTCCTCCGCCGATGTACACCCCGCCCCGCGCCAATGTGTTCAGGGCGCAATTTCCGGCCTCCGCGGCCAGGACGGACACGAACAGGTCCAGCGCCTGGACGCAAATGTCGGGCTTGCCCGCGAGCCCGGCTTCGGCGATCAGCGCCGGCGGGTCCCCGGTGGGAAGACGTTCGGCAAACCACGTGGGTTCATTTCTCTTGGTGTCACGGAGAAACTGATAGATGCCGTGCAGCCCGGTTCCCGACAGCACGCGTTCGTAACTCACGTGTAGAAAGCTCGTGCGCAGGTACCGGAGCAGGTCGATCTCGAGATCACTGTTTGGGGCGAAACTGGCGTGCCCGCCTTCGGACGGCAGCGCGTGATACCGCTCCCCGTCCCAATACAGCACGGCTTCGCCCAGACCGGTTCCCGGAGCGAGCAGGACTTTCGTGCCGTCTTCCTGCGGTTCGCCGTGGACCACTTCGGTTTCTTCCGGCTCGAGGACCAGCACGCCGTGGGCCATCGCTTCGACGTCGTTGAGTAAGCGCACGGTTGCGGTGTTCAAGGTGTTGGTCAGGGCGTTCCCATCGATGGTCCAGGGGAGGTTCGTCGTGCGGCAGCGGTTGTCGACGACCGGGCCGGCGACACCGAAACAGGCCGCCCGAAGGGGCATGGTCGAGGAAATCTCGACGGCCTCCTTCTCATCGCTTGCGTCTTCGGCTTCTTCTCCTTCGTCCTCGTCCGGAGGAGCGGGGGGCCGCAAGAATTCCTCAAGAATTTCCTCGAACGACTCGAAGTCCGCGTTCCAGAACTTCTCCTCCCGAATGGGAGCGACGCGGGACTCCTGCCAATCAAACAATCCCAAATAGGTTTTGGTTCCGCCGATGTCTCCCGCTACGATCATGGTTCTTCCTTTTTGTCATTCAGGTGTTCACGACTTCGTTGGCCGTTCCCGCCGTCTTTCTTCCCTTCCTTTGTAAGGAGGGACGAAGGGGAGGTAGAGACTGGAGAAGTTGTGAGGATGTCAAGACGATAGTTGCTGTACAACAGCCACCATAAAAGAAGCGGATGGTCCTTTGCAACGAGTGTCGGGCAGGGCCATTTTTTACTTTTCAGCCAGCGGGTGCCAGTGTGAAAACGTCGCGGCTTGGCCCTGGATGGCTCCGTGGTCGTCCAGGATGTTCCAGACCGTCGCCTGTTTGACCAGAAACCGGCGCCCCGTTCGTGAAATGCGGATCCCCTGGTAATCGGTAATGAATCCGTGTGTCGCCACCTGCTCGAGCATCCGTGCCCGCTCGGGTTGATTCACGGGTTCCGCGGTCAATCGCGAGTGGAGCCCGGTAAATTCCTCCCAGTTCCCTTCCCATAATTCGAGGGCCTGTCGATTGCCGTAATTGAGGATGGGGTCTTCCGCATCGGTGTGGGAGGCCACCACAAACGGGGCAACAAAGAGCCGTTTGCTTTGCTCCTCCAGCGTGCCCGTCCGGTCGATGAGTTCGCGCTTCAACCAGAACGCGTAGCTGTCCAACATCCACCGGATCCAGGTGAGGTCCATGGGCGGCAACGGCTCTGAAATACCCGTATTCATCGTCCCGTCAATGCGGAAGCACCGTTGCAGCCGGCCCGATCAATCGATACCGTGGCTGCGGGCAATGGTCAGAATCCGGGCGGCGATCTCCTCCGGTGAGAGATCGTCGGTTGAAAGAGTATGATCCGCGGCCGCCTGATATTTCGGCGTCCGTTCGGTCAGGACGTCCCGGATTTCCTCGACGAACGTCTTCCCCGCGGTGAGCGCCGGGCGTTGCGTGTCATCCGCGATCCTTCGGGTAATCGTCGAGACCGTGGCAGTCAGCCAGAAGATCAGGCTATTGGTTTTTAACGCTTCCATGTTTTCCGGTCGCAGGATCAAGCCCCCGCCGGTATCAATGACCAACCGGTCCCGGTCTTTGAGCGCGAGGCACACCTCCGTTTCGAGATTGCGAAAGTGTTCCCATCCGTCGCTCGCGACAATGTCGGGAATGGAGCGTTGCGCCTTTTCAACGATCAGCGCGTCCGTGGAAATTGCCTTCCATCCGAGTTGCGTCGCGAGGAGTTCCGCCACGGTGCTTTTCCCCGTTCCCCGGTAACCGATGAGTGCCAGGTTCATGAAAAGTGGGACTCCAGGACCTGACGCATGACGGGGACCGGTGCGGGTTGGCCCGTCCACAACTCGAATTGGGCGACCGCCTGATGCAGGAACATTTCCAGACCCCGGATCGTCGGGCAGCCGGCGTTTTGGGCTTCCTTCAGCAATCGCGTGTCCAAGGGGTTGTATACGATATCCATGACCGTCAGGTCGGGATGGAAAAATTGTTGAGGCACACAGGTCTGGTCGATGTGGGGGTCCATGCCCACGGGGGTGCAGTGAATCAAGACTTGGGCTTGATCCAGGGCCGGTTCCAGGGTGTCCGCGTCGAGCATGCGGTCTTCAATGGCAAGCGTCGTGCCCTCACGGAGATTGCGGGCCAGGGTTTGGCGTTCCTCTTCCTCGATCCCCAGGATCGTGAGCCGGCCGGCCGGAGTCTCAAGCGCGAGCCCGAAGGCAATGGCCCTCGCGGCTCCGCCGGATCCGATAATGACCACGTGTTTGCCGGCGAGGTCCACGCCCGCGTGTTGTAACGCCAGGAGGGCGCCGGAGGCGTCCGTATTGTATCCCGAAAGGGTGTTGTCCGATTTCACGATGGTGTTGACGGCCCCGATGTGCCGGGCCGTGGGCTCGATCGTATCCAGGTGGGTCATGACCGACACTTTATGCGGAATCGTGACGCTGAACCCCCTGAGGTTGCCCAACGCGCGGATTCCGTCAAGGGCATGGGGCACGTCTTCAACCGGAAACGCCAGATAGACGTAATTCAGCCCCAAGTGCTGAAACGCGGCATTGTGAATGGCCGGAGACAGCGAGTGCTTCACCGGATGGCCGAGGACGCCGCACAATTGCGTGTCGGTATTGATTTCCATCAAGGCTCCTGCGTGTGTTGTCGGGCCGCGTTCTTTCCGGGATATATCTCGTCCAGCCTGTTCCCCTCCTTTGTAAGGACGGGAACTTTTTCCGAAGAGGGAAAAGTTGGGAGGTAGAGTCGGTGGCTGAGACGACGTACCTCCGTGCCCGGAATTGCTCTATGACTCTACCCCACCTGCGCCTCCCCTTACAAAGGGGAGGAAAAAACAACGGCCCTGAATGGCCTCGCAGGAAGGAATTTTCTTATGGAACCTCTGATTTATTGTGATAGCGGGATGCAGGGCAAGGCGTCCCGGAG
>VXOF01000101.1 GCA_009840285.1 Nitrospira sp. SB0662_bin_26 | reverse complement strand
GTAGTGACGGCAACAAAGAGGATGGCAACGTTTTGCCATTCCACATGATTTATGGAACAAACGTTCCAAGTACACTATACCAATTTATTTTATTTTTTTCAATTTACTATTTATTTTTATTTCGCAATATATTGTAGTCTATGTTTTTATAAAATACAATATATTGTGACGCTTAATTTTATTTTGAAGTTTCCTTAATTTTTTCGTTGCGTTTGTCCCTACGTGCTTGCGAGACGCCTCTTGTCTATCGTCAAACAAATCCCTTTCCTTCACGAAAGACGACCGCAGTCACATGAAGCTAAGGTGGCAACGTGAATTCTCGCTCAACATCAGGTCGGATACACAATGAATGCCGTGGACGACGAAAGCTGGTTAGCGCAACTGACGGTATCGAAAGCAATTGGTCGTATGATCGTTGACCATGCCAATGGCTTGCATGAAGGCATAACAAATCGTCGAGCCGACGAACATGAAGCCCCGGCGTTTCAGCTCTCGACTGATGGTATCCGAAACCGGCGTGTTGCAGGGAACGTCGCGTGGAGATTTCCAGCGATTGGAGATCGGTCGGCCGTCAACGAATGCCCAGATATACTGATCAAAGCTGCCGACCTCCTTTTGGACCAGAAGAAAAGCCTGCGCATTGGAAATGGCCGCTTGAATCTTAAGTCGGTTCCGAATGATCCCGGGGTTGCTCAGCAGGCGTCGTATTTTTCGTGCGTCGTACCTGGCGATTGCCACCGGGTCAAAGTGATCAAAGGCCGTCCGGAAAGCATCGCGCTTTTGAAGAATGGTGTTCCAACTCAACCCGGCTTGCGCCCCTTCAAGGATGAGAAATTCAAACAACCGTCGATCGTCGTGTACGGGGACGCCCCATTCTTGGTCATGGTATTGGGTCAGGAGTGGGTTGGTGGCCCAGGAACATCGTGTAGGTGCCGCCCGACTCGTCATCAATCCTTGTCCAGGTTGTCGATCTCGACGATGACGGGGCAATGATCGGATAAACGTTGATACGCCGACGGGTATTCCCCCTTGATCCGCCGGCATCCGGCTACGGCGCAATAGCCGGTCACGCGCGCCGATCGCGTGCGCATTTCATCCATGTCTTTTGCGACCAGCACGTGATCCAACCAATCACCCCGGCCGCGGAAATAATGTGAACACCCGGGCTCCGGGATAAGATCGTCGAATCCGGGCATTTCCTTTGCCACCTTTCGTCTGAGGTATTTCAACTCGGATCGCTGCGAATGACGATCGCCGGCACCCATGACATTCAAATCGCCGAGGATGATCACGTCCTCATCCTCTTCGAGAAAGGGCGCGACCGCGGTGTCGATCCGGTTGAGTGCCTTTTGGCGGGCTTCAACCGCAAAGACCGTAGGTCCCGACTTGAGGTGAAGACCGATCACGTGGAAATCCGCACCCGGCTGACGTTTGGATTGCGCGCGCGCGTAATGGCCCGGCCGAAGTCCGCCTTCGCACGGGTTGTGCGCGGACGTGGCTTTACTGTTCAAGGACCAGAGGCTCTGAAAGGCAGAGAGCGTCACCCGACTCACGTTCCATAATATTCCCACGTGATGCCCGTCAGGCTGTCCGCATTCTTGAACGGACCATTGCCATGTATGACCCGTGTGTCGTTCGAGCGCCGTCAGAATCCGGTCCCATGCGGCTCGGGCCTTCGCGGTTGTCAGGCTTTCCTGAACGACCAGGATATCCGTTTGCATCCACACGAGGGTGCATGCCAGCCATTCGAGATCGGTCGGCGTTGCCGCTTGCTCGGGCCGGTCAGGCGGGCTGCCATGAGGAAACCAGCGGATATTCCACGTTCCGACCCGAAGGGTGTCGGGAACGGGGATGGCCATACGACCACCATCCTTGACAACACGTTGGCAGTCCGTTGAAGATTTCCACACCAAGGCTTCTTCCTGAGAATGGCTTTGCTGGAAAACAGGAAGATTGGTCTCATCGGAGGCATCGGACGAGGAGAGTTGCATGACCTCGAAACTTCCGAATGTCGCTACGACGACAAGGCTGAGAACCAGGAAACCAACCTGCATATTATCTCCTGCATGTGTTGCTCAGACAGACCAAAACCATGGCTGAGAAGGGTGGGGCGGATTCCCGTCCGAGCCACAGGTTGTTCAGGCATAGGGCAACACAGTATGCTTTTTCACCGTGGAGAGGTCAAAAACGTGAATGTTGCTGACTGAGGTGAGGCATGGCATCGACAAACATCAACAGTGAAATCGCCGCCAAGGCGACCCTCCGGCCCATTGAGCAAGTGGCGCAGGAAAAATTGGGACTCGAGCGGGATGTCCTGGATCTCTATGGAAAATATAAGGCCAAAATTCCGTTTGCCTTGCCCGGTGGCCTGAACGAACGGCCCGATGGGAAATTGATATTGATGACGGCTATGACTCCGACCACGGCCGGGGAAGGTAAGACCACCACGTCCGTCGGTCTGACCGATGGGCTGGCGAAGATCGGGAAAAAAGTCATGGTGGCCTTGCGGGAACCGAGCCTGGGCCCCTGTTTCGGCATGAAGGGCGGCGCCTGCGGAGGCGGGTACGCTCAAGTCGTGCCGATGACCGATATCAATTTGCATTTTACGGGAGATTTCCACGCCATTACCTCGGCGCACAACCTGCTCGCAGCCATGGTGGATAACCACTTGTATTGGGGCCATACCCCGTTCCTGGATGCGCGGCAGATTTCCTGGCGCCGGATCATGGATATGAACGATCGATCGTTGCGACAGATCGTCACGGGCCTGGGCTCGGCCGTGAACGGCTTTGCCAGGGAAGGGAACTTCGACATCACCGCGGCCTCCGAGGTCATGGCGGTTTTGTGTTTGGCAACGGATTTGCGTGATCTGCAACGACGGTTGGGGAATATCAAAGTCGGACTGACTCCACAAAAAGAATTTGTTCTGGCCAAGGACGTGAAAGCCCAGGGCGCCATGACCGCGTTGTTGAAGGACGCGTTCAGCCCCAACATGGTCCAGACCCTGGAATGGAATCCCGCTTTCGTGCACGGCGGCCCGTTCGGCAATATTGCCCATGGGTGCAATTCCGTCGTGGCCACGAAGGCGGCCCTGAAATTGGCGGACTACGTCGTGACCGAGGCCGGGTTCGGTGCGGATCTGGGCGCGGAAAAATTTTTCAACATCAAGTGTCGTCGAGCGGGGTTGAAGCCGGACTGCGCCGTGGTGGTGGCCACGGTCAAGGCGTTGAAACTGCACGGTGGCGCCAATCCCAAGGAACTGACCACGGAAAACCTCGAGGCGCTCAAGCGCGGCCTGCCGAATCTCGTCCGTCACCTGGACAACGTGAAGAAATTCGGAGTGCCCGTGGTGGTGGCTATTAACGAATTCACGAGCGATACCAAAGCCGAATTGGATCTGGTTCGGGAAATCTGCGTGGGCCGCGGCGTGAAAATGGCCTTGGCCACGCATTGGGCCAAAGGCGGAGAAGGCGCCGTCGAGTTAGCGGAAATGGTGGTCAAAACGATCGAAGACGAACCCACCGAATTTCGTCCTCTCTATGGCGACGAACTGCCGCTGGCTGAAAAAGTCCGGATCGTGTCGCAGGAGATTTACGGCGCGGAGAAAGCGGATATCCCGTCACCCGTGCTCAAGCAATTCGAGGAACTCGAAGACAAGGGATACGGACGGTTTCCCATCTGTATGGCCAAGACCCAATACAGCTTTTCCACCGACCCCGACAAAAAAGGCGCTCCCACCGGATTTACGGTCCCCATTCGGGAAGTCCGCCTTTCCCTGGGTGCCGAATTTCTCGTAGTACTGACCGGCGGGATCATGACCATGCCCGGTCTCCCGCGCGTCCCGGCTGCCGAAGACGTAGGCCTCGATGCCAAAGGCGACATCGTCGGCCTGTTTTAAGAGAGAATCCTGAAGACGGGATGGGCGGTCGTGTCGTCTTCCCCCCTCTTTCCCAATTCCGTACAGAACTCCATTGATCGTCACGAACCATGAGTTCGGGATGAAACGTGATGTTTTCCGGCAGCCTGTCCTTCGGCATGCCAGGGAGTGTGCTATGATGACGGCGTTATGAACGCGTTTAAGCTGGAATCGGAATTTTCGCCCAAGGGCGATCAGCGACAGGCGATCGACGCGCTGACCGAAGGAGTGCACGCCGGCAAGCGGCATCAGGTGCTGCTTGGAGTCACGGGTTCGGGTAAGACGTTTACCATGGCGAACGTCATCGCCAAGGTCCAGAAGCCGACGTTGGTCGTGGTGCATAACAAGACGTTGGCCGCCCAGTTGTACCAGGAGTTCAAGAGTTTTTTTCCACACAATGCCGTGGAATATTTTGTCAGTTATTACGATTATTACCAACCGGAAGCCTACATCCCTTCGACCGATACTTATATTGCCAAGGACGCCTCGATCAACGATACCATCGACCAGATGCGGCACGCGGCCACGTCGGCCCTGTTGGAGCGTGACGATATTCTGATCGTGGCCTCGGTCTCCTGCATCTACGGCCTGGGCTCGCCGGAAGTCTATCACGGGATGTTGCTGTATCTCGAAGAAGGCATGACCGTTCGGCGAGAGGACATGCTCGCCAAGCTGGTGGAGATTCAATATTCCCGGAACGACGTCGAGTTGCAGCGCGGCACGTTTCGGGCACGCGGAGACGTGGTCGAAATTTTTCCCGCGGCCTCGGATTCGAATACCATTCGCGTGGAATTATTCGGCGACGTGGTGGAGTCGATTACGGAAATCGATCCCCTGACCGGCCGGTCACTCGGGCGTCTGTCCAAGGTTCCGATTTATCCCAAGAGCCACTACGTGATCGCGCCCGATCGGTACGACCAGGCCCTCCAAGGCATCGAAGAAGAATTGGGGGAACGCCTGGCCCATTTCCGGCAACACGGTCAACTTCTCGAAGCGCAACGCATTGAGCAACGGACTAAGTTTGACCTCGAGATGATTCGAGCAATGGGGTATTGCCATGGCATTGAGAATTACTCACGGCATCTGAGCGGCCGGGCGCCCGGTGAGCCGCCCCCGACACTGCTGGACTATTTTCCCAAGGACTATCTGTTGATTGTGGACGAGTCCCACGTGACCGTGCCGCAATTCGGCGGGATGTACGAAGGAGACCATTCGCGCAAAAAGACGTTGGTGGAATACGGGTTTCGGCTGCCGTCGGCCATGGACAACCGGCCGTTGAAATTTCAGGAATTTGAAAAAGTCATGCATCGGGTCATGTACGTATCGGCCACGCCCGGGCCGTATGAATTGCGGCATGCCGGCGAGAGCGTGGTGGAACAGATTATCCGGCCGACGGGCCTGATGGATCCCGTGATCGAAGTCAAGCCGGCCAAAGGGCAGGTGGATGATTTATTGAACGAAGTGAAGGCGGTCATCGCCCAAGGCTTTCGGGTGCTGGTGACGACTTTGACGAAGCGCATGGCCGAGGACCTGACGGAATACTACCACGACTTGGGCTTGAAGGTGCGGTACCTGCATTCCGATATCCAGACACTTGAACGGGCGGAGATCATTCGCGATCTTCGCAGGGGTGTGTTTGACGTGCTGGTCGGCATCAATCTGCTGCGCGAAGGGCTGGATTTACCAGAAGTGGCGCTCGTCGGCGTGTTGGACGCGGATAAAGAAGGGTTTTTGCGCGGCCACCGGGCGTTGATTCAAACCGCCGGACGTGCGGCCCGGAACAGCGAGGGCAAAGTGGTGCTCTATGGCGACACGGTCACCGATTCCATGAAGGTCACCATCGAAGAGACCGGGCGGCGCCGTCAGATCCAGGCCCGTTACAACCAGGAGCATGGGATTACGCCCGAGACCATCAGGAAACGCATTCACGATCTGGACTATCACATGGCCGAGGCCGATTACGTGGAAGTGAGCATCGCCGCCGAAGATGCAGTCGTCTATACATCGGAAGCCGACGCGGAGAAGACGATGGCTTCCTTGGAACGGGAGATGAAGGCGGCGGCCAAGAAGCTGGAGTTTGAACGGGCGGCGAAGTTGCGTGACCGGCTTCGGGCGTTGCGGCGGCAGGAACTGTTGTTTGGCGAATCGATGCGCTGACGTGCTCCGGGGCTTGGTGAATTTGCGGGCTAGATATTCTTATAGAGATAGATGCCGAGCAAGATGCCCAGGATCGTGAGCAGATTAATTTTCAAGAGAAAGCCGATGGTAATCTTGAACAGGACAAGATTGATGGTAAGGGGCGGATCTATGCCCGGGGACAGCGATCGCGCAAAAATGGTTTGAATCGGTTCGGAGGGAGAAAACACGGTGAGAATTTCACCCAGCATCCCACCCAGCAGACCACCGATAAAAATAAACCCAAGTAACGACCAACCTGATTTTTTCACGGGTATACTCGCCGAGGCCGAAAATTGAGAAGGCGTACTCTCCCAAAATAAGGGAAATTACGGGGAAACGTACGGCAATTTCCCGTGTAAGTCAAGAAAGCGGGTTTCTTGACAGTCTTTTTGAGGCTTGATTAAACTATGCGGCCTTTTTGTCGTATTTTCCGATAGTTAGGAGTTTTTCGTGTTTTCGTCTCTCACCGAAAAAATTGACGGTGTTCTCAAAAAACTCCGGGGCGCCGGTGTTCTCAAAGAACAGGACGTCATTCAGGCCTTGAAGGAAGTCCGTTTGGCTCTGCTCGAGGCCGACGTCAATTTTCGAGTCGTCAAGGACTTCATCGGCCGCGTGCAGGAAAAAGCCACGGGCAGCACCGTCCTCGAAAGCCTGACTCCCGGTCAGCAGGTTGTCAAGATTGTCTGGGAGGAATTACGCGACCTCATGGGCCGTGAACATGCCGGCCTGTCACTGGCTTCGCAACCGCCCACGGTCGTAATGATGGTGGGCCTGCAAGGGGCCGGGAAAACGACCACCTGCGGCAAACTCACCCGGGTATTTACCCAACAGGGAAAGCGCGTGTTACTGATTGCGGCCGATCCCCGCCGTCCTGCCGCCGCGGAGCAACTGGCCGCCCTGGGCGCCGGCCTGGACGTTCCCGTGCATCGGGCCGACCGGTCGCCGGCGACCCGCGAAGAGGTCGTGCGTTTTTGTTCGGAGGGTGTCCGTCGCGGTCGTGACCATGGTTATGACGTCGTGATCCTGGATACCGGCGGCCGGTTGCACGTGGACGACGAATTGATGGGAGAACTGGAATCCGTCAAAGCCGGCGTGACTCCGCAAGAGGTGCTGCTGGTCGCGGATGCGATGACCGGCCAGGAAGCCGTCAACGTGGCCGAGCAATTCGATCGACGCTTGGGCGTGACCGGGGTGATCCTGACGAAAATCGAAGGCGACGCGCGAGGCGGCGCCCTGCTTTCGATGCGTGCGGCAATCGGAAAGCCGGTTAAGTATCTCGGTGTGGGTGAAAAATCCGATGCCCTGGAACCCTTTCATCCCGATCGCATGGCCTCCCGGATTTTGGGGATGGGCGACGTGTTGTCGCTGATTGAAAAGGCGCAAGAGTCTTTCTCGCAGGAGCAAGCCCTGGCACTGCAGAAACGGGCCTCGAGCAATACCCTGACCCTGGAAGATTTTCGCGACCAGATCAAACAGGTCAACAAGTTGGGGTCCATGGAGCAAATTTTGGGAATGTTGCCCGGAGCCGGAAAGTTGAAGACGATGATGAATCCGGGGGTGAGCCGGGAACTGCCGGAAAAGGAAATGAAGCGGGTGGTTGCGATCATTGATTCGATGACGCCCGCTGAGCGTTCGGATCATGGGCTCCTGAACGGCAGTCGCAAGAAACGCATAGCCAAGGGGAGCGGAACGTCCGTGCAAGAGGTCAATCGGCTGCTCAAGCAATTTTTGACGGCCCGCAACATGTTGAAGTCGCTGGTTGGGGGAAAGCCCGGAAAACCGGGGAAATCGGGAAAACTCAAGAAGCGGGGAAAATTGATCCGTGCCCTTCAATCCCCTTAGCCCGATTGTCTTATCATCGACAGAACAGCGGCATAGGGTGTATTTCTGAGTATGAACCCAGTATAATATTCCGTTTTTGAAAAAACTCATTTTGCAGGAGGTGTAGAGTCGTGGCAGTGCATTTACGTTTAACCCGTATGGGCCGGCACAAACGGCCTTTTTATCGGGTCGTGGCCGTGGATTCCAGGGCGCGCCGGGATGGCAAGTACATCGAGATCGTCGGGACGCATGATCCCTTGCAGGACCCGGCTGTCACAAATTTGAAGTCGGACCGGGTGTTGGATTGGCTTCACAAAGGGGCCCAACCCTCGGTGACCGTTCGTACGCTCCTTCGACGTTCGGGAATTTTAAAGACGTTCGAAGAATCGAAAAAGAAGGCGAACGCCTGATCGTTTTGTCGGATGCGGGGACGTGGGGGTCTCGACAAGCGTGCGTGTCGGAATCTTGATGGATGAGAGAACCGTGACGTCGCTGGAGCACATGGTCACTGTCGGGAAACTGGTCAAGCCCTTTGGCGTGAGAGGGCAAGCCCGGGTTCTTTCACTCACGGACGTTCCGAACAGGTTCGAGAATCTCAAGGAAGTGACCCTGGAGTCACCCACGGGCCAAACTTTGGTGACCACGGTCACGGACGTCCATTCGGACGGCCGGTCCTATCTTTTGCGATTCGGGGCATTCTCGACGCCCGATGAGGTGGGGACCTATCGCGGGGCGTGGTTGAAAATTCCTCGAACGGAGGTTCCTCCCGCACCGGATGGTCACCATTACCAGTTTGAATTAATCGGGTTATCGGTACAGGACGAGTCGGGCCACGTGTTTGGGACGTTGGAGGAAGTGATGACCTTACCGCACCAACACGTATTCGTGGTGCGCGGACCGGACAAGGAATATCTCTTGCCCGCTTTGCGGAAATGGATCATGTCGGTCGACCCCGCCGGAGGCGTCATGATCGTCAAACCGAGTGTGGAATGGGTGGGTGACGATGCAGTGTGACATTTTGACCTTGTTCCCCGAAGTGGCAGAGAACGTCGTATCGCATTCGATCGTGAAGCGCGCGCAGGACAAGCGGTTGGTGTCGATTCGCATCCACAATATTCGTGATTACAGTGACGACCGGCATCGCGTGGCCGACGACACGCCCTACGGGGGCGGGTCCGGTATGATCATGAAGGCCGAGCCGATTTTCCGGGCGGTCGAGGCATTGGGCGAGGACCGGGGTGGATTGCGGATTATCATGCCGTCACCGCAGGGACGGCCGTTCACGCAAGGTCTTGCCAAAGAGTTGAGCCGGGAAGCGCGACGGCTGGTGTGGATATGCGGGCACTATGAAGGTATCGATGAACGCGTACTGCTCCGGCTCGAGCCCGAAGAACTGTCGCTTGGCGATTACGTACTGACCGGAGGGGAACTGCCGGCCTTGGTGATGCTCGATGCCGCCGTGCGATTGGTGCCCGGGGTGGTAGGGGATCCTGCGTCGGTGGAACAGGATTCATTTGTCGAACCCCTGTTGGACTTTCCCCACTATACCAAGCCGCAGACGGTGCGCGGATACGAGGTGCCCGACGTCTTGCTTTCGGGGAATCATGAGGCTATTCGGCGGTGGCGTCGAAAAGAAGCCTTGCGCAACACCTATGGCAAGCGGCCGGATTTGTTGCAAGGGGAATCGCTAACTCAGGAAGATCAACAATTGCTGTCGGATATTTCCCGGGAGTGTGAACAAGTCATGAGTGAGAGTGGAGGATAACGTCATGAATCGGCTTCAACGGTTAGAGCAAACGTTCCCGACGAACCCGGTCCCCGTCTTTGAAATCGGGGATACCGTTCGCGTGCACGTCAAAGTGATCGAAGGTGAAAAAGAACGGGTCCAGGTATTCGAGGGCGTGGTGATTGCTCGCAAGGGCAAGAAAATCAGTGAGACGTTTACCGTTCGAAAAATCTCGTATGGGGTGGGGGTTGAGCGGATCTTCCCGGTCAACTCGCCCAATATCGCGAAAATCGACGTGATCCGCAAAGGGAAGGTGCGGCGGGCCAAGTTGTACTACTTGCGCGACAAGATAGGGAAGCGGGCCAAAGTCGCTGAACGGGATTATTTCCGGGCGGCCAACAAACCCAAGGCTCCCAAGACCGAACCGGCGGCGACGGCAAGCGCAGAGACTCCGGCAGAGGATCCTGCCGAATAATTCGATGTCGTGTGGCATTGACCGATGACGCCATAGGGTTGGGCGCCGCTGGTCCCACGTGTGATCTCGAAGAGGAAGCACGGACCCGTGGCTATCGACGCGTCGCCGGGCTGGACGAGGCCGGTCGTGGACCCCTGGCCGGTCCGGTGGTCGGGGCGGCGGTAATTGTGCCTCGCCGGTTTGTATTGCGGAGCCTCGATGATTCGAAAAAGGTGAGTCCCACGGAACGGGAGGAGCTGTTTTCGGTCATCACCGAGTCAGCCACGGCTTGGGGGGTTGGCGTCGCCTCCGAAGCCGAAATCGATTCGCTGAACGTGCTGGGCGCGACGCGGCTGGCTTGGCAGCGGGCCGTGAACCAGTTGCATGTCCCACCGGATTTTTTGTTGATCGATGGGCACCTGGGGGCTGATTTCGGCATCCCCCATCGATCCGTGATTCACGGCGATCGGCTTTCGTGTTCCATTGCCGCGGCGTCCATCCTGGCCAAAGTCTTCCGTGATCGGATTATGTGCGAATACCACCAGCGGGATCCCCGGTACCGCTTTCACGTTCATAAGGGATATCCCACGCCGGAGCATCTCCGGTTACTCCGTCAGTTCGGACCGAGTCCACTTCACCGGCACAGTTTTGGTCCGGTGCGACGGTGCCTCGTGCGGGAGGGTGTGTGAGCCTTACCCGGCAACTTCTGGGCAGGGAAGCCGAAGCCGCTGCCGAAGGGTTGCTTCGCCGAAAAGGATACCGGATTCTCGATCGGAACGTGCGGGTCGGTCGCGGCGAGTTGGATATCGTGGCCCGGGCGGGAGAGACGTTGGTCTTCGTCGAAGTCAAAGCGCGCCGGACGGATCGTTACGGAGGCATCGCATACGCGGTGACGGCACGAAAGGAGCGCCAACTCATTCAATTGGCCGCCCGCTACCTGGCGCGCCGTCGCCTGGAACGTCAGCCGTGCCGGTTCGACGTGCTTCTCTATGATGCCGGGGATTCTGCGTCCCCCGTGCTTGAACACATCGAAAACGCCTTTGAGGTGGCCGGCGATGATCGGCGTTGGTAAGCACACGGAAGATCACCATCAGGGCCGGGGAACAGGTGGCCGTGGCGAGCCGTTGTCACGATGATTCAGCTGTTCCACGTCTCCAAATTCTATGACCGATGCGTGGCGCTTGATGATGTCTCGTTTCGGATCGACAAAGGCGAATGTGTCATCCTCACGGGACCGAGTGGCGCGGGCAAGACCACCCTGTTGAAGGTGATCTTCGGCGCGGAGATTCCGGATGCCGGTCAGATTCTCGTCCAGAACCGCAACGTCGCCAGGTTACGCGGGGGTGCCATTCCCTACCTGCGTCGCACCATGGGGATCGTGCTGCAAAATTTTCAGTTGCTTCAGAAGAAAACCGTCTATGAAAACGTGGTCCTGCCGCTCATCATTCAGGGCGTCAAAAGACGCGAAGCGCGGCAGCGAGTGATGGACGTCCTGAAGGCCGTCGGCATGGATCATAAGCAGAGGGTCCGTACGGGTGTGCTTTCGGCCGGAGAACAACAACGCATTTGCATTGCCCGGGCCATCGTGAACAGCCCCATTCTGTTGTTGGCCGACGAACCGACGGGTAATTTGGATGCGGACTTGACGATAGAAATCGTGGAATTGTTCAGGCGGATTCATGCCGAGGGGACGACGATTCTCCTGGCGACGCATAACCAGCAGGTGGTGGAGCAGATGAATGGTCGGGTCGTCCATTTGCAGGAAGGCCGAGTCGTGACTGATACGGAGGCGGACTCGTAGTGCGGCCGCTGTATCTCCTGCGGGAGGCGATGCACAATCTCCGCGTGAATCGGGGAAACGTGCTGATCGGCATCGTGACGACCGCCTTCACGCTGGTGTGTTTCGGCGTGTTTGTGTTGCTGTATCTGAATCTGAAAAACGTGACGGGAACGCTGCAGAGCGACATTGAAGTGATCGTCTATCTGGAGCCCGGAGCGTCGGAGCAAGTCGTGTCCTTGGTCCAAAAACGTCTTGACACCGAACCGGCAGCCGTGACGTCGACGTTCGTGTCCAAGGAACAGGCCCTTCAAGAGTTTTCCGAACAATTTCCGGAGGAATCGCTCCTGTTGGAAGGGATGGACGCGAACCCGTTACCCGCGTCCGTGGTTGTCAATCTGTCCCCGCGATTTCTGGATACCGAATCGCTGAGTGCGTTTGCGGAACGCCTCAAGCAGCTTCCCGGTGTGACCCACGTAGCGTACAGTCAGGACTGGGTCGATACGTTGACGTTGGTGGTCAGTTACTTCGAGTTGGGGGCGGTAGTGATCGGGTTGATTCTGGCCATGGCCACGGTGACGATTATAGCCAATACGATCCGTTTGTCATTACACACCAGAAAAGAAGAAATCGAGATCCTGCGGCTGATCGGTGCGACGGGAGTATTCATTGCGATACCCTACGTGATCGAAGGCACGATTCTCGGGGCCATGGGCGGCGGTCTATCCCTCGCGTTGTTGAAAGGGGTGTTCGAATTCTTTCGATTGGAACTCAATGCGTCGGGTTGGTTTGTGGGCGTGGAGCATATTCTCCCGATTTTCCCGCGGCAGGTCTCGTTTCTTTTGGTGATGACCGGTATGCTGTTAGGATGTGGAAGTAGCGTGCTCTCGGTTTTCGGCTTGATGAAGGCGAGGAACTGATGGGAAATCCACAATCCACAATCCACAATCCGCAATCCGCAATCTGGGTTGAAAAACGTCGCCTAGTGCTCGCGTGTTGTGTCGTGCTGTCCTTGGTTACCCCTTTGTGGTCGTGGGGAGCCTCTCTTCAGGAAAAAATTGAAAAGGAAAAGCAGACCCTTCAACAGCTCAAACAGGAAATTCGAAAGACCCGGAAAGAGCGGGATCAATCACGAAAGAAACAGGCGGAGGTTTTGCAATCGATTGAGCGTCTCGATCGCCAGTTGCACAAGGAACGGCGGGAATCGACTTCAATCAATCGGGAAATCAAGCAAATCGACCGGGAACTGGATAAAATTGACGCGCAGTTGACTGGACTGCGATCGGACATGAGGGATAAACAGGCCGTCATAGGAATCCGATTGAAACGACTCTATATGGAAGGACGAGCCGGCTGGGTCTCGCCGTTGGTGGCCGCGACTTCTTATCCGCAATTTCAACGCCGTTTGCTGTATCTCTCCTCGCTGGCCAAGTGGGAACGCAACCTGTTTGAAGAATACCGGAGACAGGTGGCTCAAAGTGAGCGACTCCATGCCAAACAAGAGAAAATCCGAGAATCTTTGGTCGCACGGAAGAGTCGCATCGCTAAAAAATTAAGCGTCATTCGAGACGTGAAGTCCCAAAAGCGCGTGGTGCTGTCGAGTTTAAAAAAGACCACGCGTTCTCACGAGCTCATGTTGCGCACGCTCGATCAAGCTGAAAGTCGAAAGGAAACCCTGCTCAAAAAATTGGAGCAGCGCAGTCAAATAGCTTCCGGAACAATCAAGAAACACACAACGGACGTCTTTCGAAGGGGCGCCTTGTTGTGGCCGGCTGACGGAGATTTGGTGGGAGTCTTCGGTCGGCAAAAGCATCCGACATTTGACACGTATGTCCGGAAGAAAGGGATTGAAATCGCCTCGAAAGAAGGGAGTGCCATCAGGGCGGTCTCAGGCGGGGACGTGGTCTATGCGGATTGGCTCAGAGGATACGGACTTGTTGTGATTATGGATCACGGCAACAATTATTTTACGTTTTATGCCCATGCCTCCAAGTTGTTGGTGAAGGAAGGGGAAATGGTGGCGAAGGGAGCCGTGCTCGGGGAAACCGGCTCCTCCGGATTGACCAACAGGAGCATTTTATACTTTGAGTTGAGAAAAGGCACCAAGCCGGTGAATCCATTGCGCTGGTTGGCCAGACGGTAACGGATACACCGTATTCATTATCTTTTAAAGAGTTAGGACGCTGCTATGGAAAAGGAACGCGCTTCAATAACGTGGGTTTCAGGACTGGTGGTCGTCGGGGCACTCGTCTTGGGGTTGTTGATTGGAAAGGGTGTCGAAAAAACGGGCTATGCCAGTGAATCCTACGAAGAACTCAAAGTTTTTGCGGAAGTCCTGACCCAAGTCAAGAAACATTACGTCGAAGACGTGAAGACGAATGATCTGGTCCATGGGGCCGTTCGGGGCATGCTCAAAACCTTGGATCCGCATTCCGCGTATATGACCCCGGAGATGTATAAGGAAATGAGAGTGGAAACCAAGGGGGAATTCGAGGGCTTGGGTATTCAGATCGGGATCAAGGAGCATCACGTCACCGTCATTGCTCCGATCGAAGGAACGCCGGCTCACGCCGCGGGCATCGAAACCGGAGACGTAATTTTGAAGGTCGATGAGACACCGACGAAAGACCTGACGCTGATGGAAGCGGTGCAACGCATGCGGGGGCCCAAGGGGACTTCGGTCACGCTGACGGTCCGGCGGGAAGGGGCCACGGAAACCCTCAGCTTTACCATCATTCGGGATACGATCAAGATTCACAGCGTCCGGTCACGGCTCCTCGACGATCACATCGGCTACGTGCGGATCTCACAGTTTCAGGAATCCACGCCCCAGGATCTCGGGAAAGAATTGGTGAAATTGCACGAAGATGGCACTCAAGGCCTCATCCTGGATCTGCGCAATAACCCGGGAGGCCTGTTGTCCGCGGCGGTGGGGGTATCAGAGCAGTTTTTACAGCCCGATACGTTGGTCGTGTCGGTCAAGGGTCGTGACGGTCGGAAGGATGAGTATCGTTCGAGCCCGCCGATGGATCCCCCCGAATATCCCATGATCGTCCTGGTCAACCAGGGTTCGGCAAGTGCGTCGGAAATCGTGGCGGCCGCCATGCAGGATTGGGGAAAAGCCGTCATCCTGGGCAAGACGACGTTCGGGAAGGGTTCCGTTCAGACGATTCTGCCGTTGTCGGACGGGTCGGGACTGCGGCTGACCACGGCGAAATATTATACGCCCCGCGGCGAGTCGATCCATTCCGTCGGCGTCAAACCGGACATCGTGGTCGAGCCCAAACCGATCAAGTTGGATGAGGAACCAAAAGAGTCGCCCTCACCGGAAACGGAGGCCGGTGCTTCATCTGAGCCGGACGCCGATGCGGAGAAGCCGAAGGATCTTGAAGCAGAACTCATGAAAAAGGACGTGCAGCTTCAAAAGGCGATCGAGTTGCTCAAGACCTGGAAAGTCTTCAAGGGCCTGCACCCCCTCGAATCGGGAGTCACAGGTTGAGGATAACGGCGGTGCCGGTTTTCACGACCCTTCACGGGAGAAGAGCGAACAGGCTCTTCCGTGGGTGACCGTATCAAAGGCCTTCCTGCCCGGTCAATCGTTCCTCGATTGTTCGCGTAAACGTTGAATGGCTGCGAGCAGTTCCTCCGCTGTCACGCCGACTCCCGGTCGCGTTCTCAACATATGGGAACGGACAAGCGTCTCCAGGTCGTCCAGCGTCCTGATCCCGAGTCGATAATACAAGTCATGCACAATGGGATCGGAAAGGCCGGGCAGGGCGCTCCATTGACGAATGGCGGGCGGGAGGGGCGTTGTGAGTTCTTCATAGGCTTGGATCGCGCCGGTCTCCACGTATTCTTGAATTTTTGCCTCGAGGTCTTTTCCGATGCCGGGAAGGGTTCGGAGATCCCCGGCCCGGACAAGTTCGGCGATGGGCGACTCCAAATTGGCGATCGTGTCGGCTGCTCGTCGATAGGCTCGAATGCGGTAAGGGTTTTCTTCGTGTTTCTTCAACAACTCCGCCATGGACAGAAAGAGGTTGGCGAGGGTGTGGTTCGAGTCGTGACCGGTCGGCATGCCGCGAGTTCATCAGAAACGATGAAGTGAGTCTAGGAACCTCTGATTTAGTGCACTATCGGGCGCATGGCTGCGTTGTGTCCTCGCTC
>VXOF01000072.1 GCA_009840285.1 Nitrospira sp. SB0662_bin_26 | reverse complement strand
AGACCCCACCGCTCGTCCCCGCGTAGAGAATATTGGGGCTGACCGGATCGACGGCCAACGCCACGATGAAATTGATTTCGTTCATGCCTCGCATGCGTTCGGTCCAGGACCGGCCGGCGTCCTTTGTCTGGAACACCCCCACGGTCGTGGCCGCGTACAGGACTTGCGAGTCCCGCGGATCGAAAACCAGTTGATTCACGTTGGCCGAGATCGTCCCTTTCTGAATGCCGGCATTGCGCGGGAGCCAACGTCGCCCGCCGTCGGGACTCTTGTACACCCCGTCGGCCAGCGTGCCGGCAAACACGTTCGCCGGGAGACTCGGATCGATGACCAGGTTCATGACCCGAACGCGGGTCAACCCCTCCGACAACCGCTTCCACGACTGTCCCCCGTCCCGGGTCTTATACACGGCTTCCTCCGTCGCCGCGTACACCAACTTCGATTTGGCCGGATGAATGACGACCGCGACCACTCGATCACTGCGCTGGGTGCATCCCGGCAGCAGACCCAGCACCATCGAAAACACCACGGCATAACGAATGACGGTCTTCATCGGCTCAAGTGACGTTCGCGTGAATCACGGTCCAATTTCAGCGGGTCCGCATATCCGGTGAGTTCCACGTATCCGGTCCCGGTGACGGGCGCATTCCGGTAATGACCGCGTACGTCCACGGCTCCTTCCCAATACGTCACCCGGGTACTGTTTTCGGTCCGCAGTTCCTGATCGGGCAGCACCGGCGTTATCGTGACCTCAAGCGGGATGGACGGGATCTCCACAATCCATTTCGCCGGGTACTCCGCATGGTTGTGTGGACTGGTCCACTGATCCGTCGTTCGCACCGCGAAATCCGCGCGTGTCAGGTGCCGGCTCGTGCCGTCCGGAAGGATCAACGTCCCGCTGGACGCCGGATCATGGGACCCGTCCCGTTTCCGCAAGAGATACAACATGAATTCGACGTTCGAATCAAATTGCACGCTGAACCAGTCCCACCCGACTTGATCCTCGCCCAAGCCGCCGGACCCGAACTCATGATCCATCCAACTGATCCCGGTGACCTCGAACGGGTCGCCCCGGACCCGGACGGTGCCCCGGGTCGCCAGGCGCGTGAGTGAATAATAATGCGACGCCTGGCCGGGGCCGGCGCCCTTGCGACTGATCCCTTCCCGGCCGTGGATCACGGGTGGCTTGTTCAGGGTGAGCGTCAGATCCACCCCGAGTCCTGCATCATGGGCCGTGAGACGCAACTGCTGATGCTCCTCGGTCACGGGTTCCAGCACCCAGCGGTCGATCCAAACCTTCATCCGCCCGGGATCGGCGCCGGCTTTCCCAAAGGCCGCGCGACTTAATTTTTCGGAAAAGGAAAAGGCGGCCCCTTCCACGTCGGTCAAGGCCAGGTGCGCGAAATACAAATGCCGCAACGCCCAACGGGAGGGGTGTTCGCGAACGCGCTCATCATCGACGGCCTTGCGGAAAAACGTGACTTCATAGCCGAACCGTCTCGCCGATTGATCATAGAGGTGACCGGTGAAGTACCACCACTCCAGGCCGTAGTCATCATGGGACCCGTGATCGCGGGGGAACGCATAGACGTACCCCGGCCGTGCCGGGATCAGGTCTTGCGACGGGACGGAGGCGGATGCGGCACCCGTGAGACCTTCGGTAAGAGAAGGAAGTTCCCCTTCACCTCGGCTCTCTCCCAGCAGTAGAGGGAGACAAATCGACAACGCACAACACAGACCGGCCACCCTCGAACGCAGGCGTGGCAAGGGATATCTCCCTCCGGCCCGAACCCCGAAGTTCTTGCTTCGCAGACTATTCACACGGCACGGCATTTTCGCATGGTAACCGTACGAGTACTCACGGACCTTCACGTTGACAGGAATTTTGAGCGTCGGCTATCGTACCGCATGCCTGCAGTAAATGACACGCCTTCTTCGAAGGCCTTTCCGGTTCCCGAGATCATCCCGATCTTTCCGCTTCCCAACGTCGTCCTGTTTCCGGACACCTATTTGCCCCTGCATATTTTCGAGCCACGCTACCGGGAAATGGTGGCCGATGCCAGCCGTGAGGGCTCCTGCATCGGCATGGTCTTGTTCAAACAAGGATGGGAGAGTCAGTATTACGGCAATCCCCCGGTCTTTTCCCTGGGATGCGTCGGTCGCATGACCCATATCGAGCCGCTGCAGGATGGCCGGTCAAACCTGATCCTGCAAGGCTTGTATCGGTATACGATTGAAGAGTAATATTTTGACGCCCGGTATCGCAAGGCCAAGATCACGCTGGGACCGAGTGCGCCGTTTCAAACGATTGCCGAAGGGCCTGTACGCACCACCCTCACCGAGTTGGCGATGCGCTACCTGCAATCCCGGAAGGCCGATAAGCTCTGCGAGCTTGTGACCGATGAAGCCATGACGGATCGCGTCCTGGTCAACGGGCTATCCTCGTGCCTGGACTTGACGCCGCTGGAAAAACAGTTCCTGCTCGAAGCCGAAAGCCTGCACCAACAAACCCGCCGCTTGATCGACTTCCTGAAGTTCAAACTCGACGGTGAAACTCAATTATCAGGGTGGGGATGATGGATCCCGCCGTGGTGATCGACGTCGCGCGTTTGGGGAAGACCTTCGGCCCGGTGACGGCCGTCGAAGATCTGTCGTTCACGGTGCGCGCCGGGGAAATCTTCGGACTCCTGGGCCCCAACGGCGCCGGGAAAAGCACGACCCTGCGGATGCTGATCACCGTGCTGCCCCCGTCCACCGGCACGGCCACGGTGCTGGGCCACGACATCGTGACGGAGGCGGATACCGTCAGAAGCCTGATCGGCTACGTGCCGCAGGAACGAGCGGTCGACCGGTTTCTCACCGGCCGCGAACACCTCGAATTGTTGGGAGGACTCTACCATCTCTCCCGGACGGAAACGAACGCGCGGATCGACGAACTGCTGAAGCTCGTCAATCTCGAAGAGCACGCGGACCGCGTAGCCAAAACCTATTCCGGGGGTATGAAACGCAAACTGGATATTGCCTGCGGGCTGCTCCCCAATCCCAAGATCGTGTTTTTGGATGAACCGACCCTGGGGCTGGACGTCCAAAGCCGACTCAAGATATGGGATTATATCCGGCAACTCCGTGAGAACGGCATCACCATCGTCATGACGACCAATTACTTGGAAGAAGCCGATCAACTCTGCGATCGACTCGCGATCATCGACGGTGGAACCATTCGTGTCATCGGGTCGCCTCTGGAATTGAAGACCGGGTTGGGGGGCGACAGCCTGTCGGTGACGATCAAGGAACACGAAGCGGAGAAACTGCCTCGCCTGCGTGAAGGGGTCATGGCGTTACCCCTGGTCCGGGACGTGCGCCTCAACCCCACCGGACTGGATATTCTCGTGGAATCTCCGGAAAAATCCCTGCCCGCGGTGATCGAGGTCGCCCAACGCCTCGATTGCGGTCTCGATGGAATCGAGTATCATCGACCCCGGCTCGATGACGTGTTTGTCGCCCACACGGGGCATGGATTACGGGGCGGGACCCCGGACACGGCGGAGGAGGAATAGTTTCTACCTCCCCTTCGCCCCTCCTTACAAAGGAGGGGAAGACGAGGGGCGGGAATTCAAAAGGCAAAAGGGCCTGATCGTTCTTGCAAATGACCTTCCAACACTACAGACAGGAAGTGCTCGCCCTGACGATGCGGTGGGTCCGCCGGCTCAGCCGGGAAAAATTCAGCATGTTGTTTACCCTGGTCCAGCCCATGCTGTTCTGGCTGATCTTCTTCGGCAGTCTCTTTCAGAAGGCCGCCAACATCCAAATCCTGCAAGCCCCGAATTACATGAGCTTCCTGGCGGGCGGGGTGGTCGTCATGACGGTCCTCAACAACGGGCTGGCCGGCGGCGTCGATCTGTTGTTCGACAAAGAGAACGGGTTCCTGGAACGCTTGATGTCCACGCCCATTCACCGGTCCTCCGTGATCCTGAGTCGGTATCTCTTCGTGATGGCCATAACCGGCATGCAGATCCTGGTCATTCTGAGCATCGCGTTCGTCTTCGGCGTGCGCCTCGAAACCGGACTGCCGGGCATCGCCGTGATCCTGGCGATCGGGATGCTGTTCGGCGTGGGGTTGACCGCCATCTCCATGGGCCTGGCGTTTTCCGTCAAAAGCCACGGCGATTTCTTTTCCATGCTGGGCTTTCTGTCCCTACCCATGATTTTTCTCAGTTCGGCGCTCGTGCCCCTGTCAGCCATGCCGGGATGGATGCAGGTGGTCGCCATGGTGAATCCGATGACCTGGGTCATCGACGCCGTGCGCCCGCTCATCATCACGGGATGGAACGCGGCCATTCCCCAGGTCGGCATGGCGTTCGTGATCCTGGCCATCTTCGACGCCGTGTGCCTGTACGGCGGGGCGAAAGCCTTCCGCCGGGCAATCGGGTAGGGTTCGTGGAACCGAACTTCTGCGCGATGAAGAACGCACCTTCATCCTCGACTGAACGAACAGACATTGAAGCGCTGGTCGACCTGCTGTCCGACCAGGATCCACGCATCGCCCGGCAGATTCACCAGCACCTCGTCGATGCCGGTTCCGGGGCTCTACCCTTCCTCAGAACAGCCATCGCGAACTGCGACGAGCCTTCCCTGGCCGAACGCATCCGCGCCGTTATCGGGGACATTGCTCAAGCGGACGTCGAACGACACTGGGGCGCGCTCCTGAGGACTTCGGCACCGGACCTCGACCTGGAAGCCGGGGCATTCCTGATCGCCCGGGCTGGGGACCCTCAAGCGGACACGGCTCCGTATCAACAACGACTCGACGCCATGGCCGCGGAACTCCGACCCCTGTCCTCAGGCACCCCTCGCCAAGTCGTGCGCCACATGAACGAGTACCTGTTTCAGACCCTGCGGTTTCGGGGCAATACCCAGCAGTATTACGACCCCAACAACAGTTTTCTGCACCGCGTCCTGGACGACCGCGTCGGGATCCCCATCAGCTTGTCGGTCGTGTATTTACTTCTGGGGCAACGGCTCAGGGTGCCCGTGGCCGGGGTCGGCCTGCCGGGCCATTTTCTCGTCGGGTTGCGCACGGAGCCGGTGTTCATCGATTGTTTTCACGAAGGGGCCATGCTCGCGGAAAGGGATTGTGCGCGACTGTTGCAGAACCATGGCGTCGAGTTCGACCGTCGTTATCTCGAACCCTGCTCCCATGCACAAATCCTGGCGCGCATGCTTCGCAACCTCATCGCCGTGTATGAAACCCGTCAAGAGACGATTGAGGCCCGGCGATTTCGCCGGCTCCTGACCGCTCTTGAAAATCGGGAGAACCTTCCACACGTTCACTAGCAGTTGGCGTCATGGCCATCGACGCGCCTTCACCTCATCTCACCAACCAACGGGGACAGGCCAACATCAGCGTGGCTTTGGCCCTGATCATCCTGATCGTCGGCGGGATCTGGATATGGAACCATTTGGACTTCGACACGCAGGACTTTATCGTCGATGAAGTCGTCCCTGTCCTGTTCCTGGCCCTCGCGCTCACGCTCATCGCATGGGTCAACGTCCGAAAGATCAAGCGCGCGAAACACAAGAAGGAACGGCGGGAGAAACTCCTCAAACAATTTTCCAACGAAAAGGCGCCGCGCAAACGATTCGATCTCGCGAGCCAACTGATCGAACTGAACGAGTTTCAACTGGAAGGGCTGGAAAGTGTCGCCACGGACATGGCCGAGGTGTTCCTGTATACGTTCAAACGATCCCTGGGCGACAAACAGCACCGCTTCCGGGGCATGGCCGCCAGTTACCTGGGCGTCGTGCAACATCGGGAAAGCATTCCGCTGTTGATCAAGGCATTGGAAGACGACCACGCGTACGTGCGGAGTTCCGCGGCGCTGGCCCTGGGACGCATGCGCGCCACGGAAGCCAAGGCCAAATTGGAATATACGATGAAGGAGGACTGGGATCAGACCGTGAGGAGTCGGTCACGGGAAGCGGTCGAACGAATGTCTTAAGGGTTTATTGCGCTATCGGGCGCATGGCGACGTTGTGTTAGTGCCCTGACGGAGAATCAGGACTCGCCCGTCACGCGGCCCATCGCGGCCTGATCCGCAGGAGTGAACCGGTACCCCTTGCTGTACAAGGCCTGCATGCTGTCGGTGAGGGTCGTAAACTCAATCGCCTCACGAACGTCGTCGAATTTTCCCTTCAGCTTCGCAAGGAGCTGAAGATGATCGCTCTGCAACGGCGCCACGTTCAACGAGTCCAGCATATCCCGTAGCTCACCCGCGTCATAGCGCTCATCATCATCCCGATCGGCCACCAGGGCCAATTGATAAAACGTCAGACTCAACGAGAGCGTGGATTGGCTGTGCGCAAAGGCCTGACGCGCTTCGTTGATGCCGGGGTATCGACCGGCACACGCATGGGAGCGGTCTTCTTCCGTGACGAAAGAAAGCTGTTTCACGTCAGGGCGAACACCGGGAGATTTTTTCAATTGTTCATAAAACCATGAGGTACAGGACTCCGCCACCGCAAAATCAACTTTGTCCCGGTCAATCTGCTGGGCGATATGGTGGATGAATCCCTGGAACACGCCGTTGCCGATCGCGGCCCAACTCATACCCCCCATGCAAAGCGCCACTGCCAAACCTGTAAACTGCAGCACCCGTTTCCATGATTCCGTCTGAGACATGTCCACAGTATACACCCTCCCGAGTCCTCGCCAAAGTCATTTCGTTCAACCAAGACAAGCCCCGACCCGTGCCATCTATGGGTGTACAATAAAACCATGGCAACTGAAACCGTCATCCTAGAAGGCCATATCATCGATTCCCTGATCCTGGCGAAGGTGCTCGACACAATTCTGCAGAGAAGCGGCACCTTCACCATCAACGAGATGCACGTCGGCGCCACGCGAGAGGACGCCTCCTCGGCCAGGATCGCCGTGCATGCCGATTCTTCGCCACGGCTCGCGGCCATCCTGCACGCCATCCAACCGCATGGGGCCGTGGTCGAACACGCGGTTGATTGCATTGTGGAACCCGCGCCGAAAGACGGGGTGTTGCCGGATTCGTTCTATGCGACCTCGCACCTCCGGACGCAAATCCGCCTCAACCGCCAATGGCTCGACGTGGAGGCGATCGAAATGGACCTCGCCGTTCACGTGACCCTGGATCCGCCCGCGGCCCGCGCCGTCCCCATGGCCGAGGTGAAAGCCGGTGACTTGATCGTCACGGGTCGAACGGGAGTCCGGGTCTTCCCGCTGGAACGGCCCAAAGAACGTGACGCGTTCGCTTTCATGGCCGCGGACGTGTCTTCGGAACGGCCGCATCATGCGATGATCGCGGACGTAGCCAGGCGCATGTGGCTGATTCGTGACCACCGGCAGAAGACGCGCGCGTCCGGGGAGGCCGCCTGCGGCCCCGGCCCCGGCACCAAAGTGCTGTTCGTGGGCGGCCCGGCCATCATCCACGCGGGAGGCCGGGAAGCCTTGTCGTGGCTAATCGAGTCCGGCTTTATCCACGTCCTGTTTTGCGGAAACGCCCTGGCCGCGCACGACATGGAAGCCAGCCTGTTCGGCACGTCCCTGGGATACGGCCTGCGCGCCGGGTGCGCCGTTCCCCATGGGCACGAACATCACCTTCGCACCATCAACCGCGTCCGGAACGCCGGCAGCCTCAAGCACGCGGTGGAGTCCGGGCTGATCCGGGACGGGGTCATCGCGTCCTGCGTCCGCCGAAACGTGGACATGGTATTGGCGGGCAGCATCCGCGACGACGGACCGCTGCCCGACGTCATCACGGACACGGCAGAAGCCCAAACGGCCATGCGCGCCGCGCTTCCCGGCGTCGGGCTCGCGTTACTGGTGGCGACCACGCTGCACGCCATCGCCACCGGGAACTGCCTGCCGGCGAAGGTGCCGACCGTGTGCGTGGACATCAACCCCGCCGTTCCGACCAAACTCAGCGACCGCGGCAGCTTCCAATCCATCGGCCTCGTGATGGATGCGGCGTCCTTCTTGCGACAATTGGCGCAAGCCCTGGGAGCCCCATGAGCCGCTTCCTGGTTTGCCCACCGGATCATTTCGGGATTCAATATGAAATCAACCCGTGGATGCGTCTGTCCAACGAAGTCGACAAAGACGCGAGTCAAGCCCAATGGCGGACCCTTGCCCGCGTGCTCGAACAAGACGCCGGGGCCAAACTCGAACGGATGACGCCGGTGCCGGGCCTGCCCGACCTGGTGTTCACCGCCAATGCCGGCGTGGTGCATAACGGCACGGCCGTGGTCAGCCGGTTCCGGCATCGGGAACGCCGCGGAGAAGAGGAACACTTCGCGCGGTGGTTCAGGAAACATGGGTACCGCGTGATCTTCCTGGACGAGGGTTGTTATTTTGAAGGAGCGGGAGACGTGCTGGGCTTCCCTGATGCCTGGTTCGGGGGGTACCGGCAACGCAGCGACGTCAAAGCCCATCGCGTGTTAAGCGACGTCTACGGTAAAGAAATATTGCCGTTGGAACTCGTCACGAGCCGGTTCTATCACCTGGACACCTGCTTCTGCCCGCTCGGCAACGGCGAATTGCTGTACTACCCGGCCGCGTTCGATACCTATGCCCAGGCCACGATCGCGGACCGGGTGGACAAACGCCGCCGCCTCGTCGTGCCCCACGCCGAAGCCGCGCGCTTTGCGTGCAATGCCGTGTGCATCGGGCGTCACGTGGTGCTGCCGTCGGGATGTCCGGAAACCACGGCCATGCTCAAAGACCGGGGTTACACGCCCCACCCTCTCGACTTGGATCAATTCCTCAAATCCGGCGGCTCCGCCAAATGCTTGACGCTTGCCTTGGACTAGCGGCTCGGGCACACACGTGAAAAATTCGGAAGATTTCTTTACACTCATATCATCGGACCCATCCCTGCCACTAGGGTTAAACAGAGGATACGCAGATGGAAAGACACTTTACACTTGAATACTGGATGGATGACGAATGGTACGTCGGAAAACTCAAAGAAGTTCCCGGCGTATTCAGCCAAGGTGAAACCTTGGACGAGTTAGAAACAAACATTAGAGATGCCTATCACTTGATGGTAGCGTTATGACTCCCCTCCTTTGTAAGGAGGGGTAAGGGGAGGTAGAATTCATGCCCCCCGAACCCTACTTTGACATCGACCCTGATCCCGAAACCGCCAAGCGCATTCGCCAGGAGCGGGACAAAGCCCGCGCGCTCAAGCGTACGCCCTGGTGGAAACAGCAACTCCACAAAGGGCGCTGCCACTACTGCGGCAACCAATTTCAGCCGGATCAACTGTCCATGGACCACGTGGTGCCGCTGGCCCGCGGCGGGAAATCCACCAAGGGCAACACCGTGCCGGCATGTCACGAGTGCAATCGAAAAAAGAAGCTGGAAACCCCGGCGGAAACCGCTCTCCGCAAGCTGCATTGAAAGGAATAGAAACAGGAATCAGGAGGGCAGGTTGGTCAAGGCTTCTTCGACTTCGCCGGGAAGGGGTAAAGCCACAAAGTAATGAGCCGGGTACAAATAGTCCTCTCCGGATTCATCCACCACACGGAGGAAGTTGCGGCGTTCGGCTTCTTTATCTTCGATCGTGTGATAAAGCTTCCGTAATTCGAGCGAAGCAGGATAGTCATCGTTGTTGACGCACACGACAAAGCGAAAATTTCCGTCTCCTTTTTTCATGATCAATTAGAATGACTCCAACAACAGGTCGCGTTAGCGAAAGCGTAACCCGACAGAAACGGAATAGTCGGATTACGCCAGGCTGATCCAACCTCCATAGCTAAGGCAGATACCACTTGTGCGCGTGGCTTCTGATTGAGCTTTTTCATGAAGATATTACATTTGAACCGTTGAGCATTTTCAAGTAAATTTTCCTGGAATACAGGTTTTTGACAAAACACCTGGATTCCCGGTATATTGAAAACATGAAGATTTATATACCAAATAGCGCCTTCCTGGGCAATATTAATCATTTTCTGAGAAATTTTGACCCAGTCTCGCCGGGAAAACTCGAAATTACAGCAAATGAGAAGTGGACGTCTGTACATCCAGTGGTTTTGGCGATGATAGCGGCACTTGGCTCAACGGTCGAAACCCGACATATTCAATGCATTAAATTCGCGGCAAAGTCAAAAAATTACATCATTCGCATGGGGCTCCTAAATTTTTTGGGGCTTGACCCAGAAGAAGATGCGGTTCTAGAGCATGAGCCTGCCGGTCGGTTTATTCCCTTGTCGAGGATTCGAAACTCAGACGAAGCCACGAAATTTATTACAAACATGATTCCATTACTGCATCTTCAAGATAAGCCAACCCAAGCCCAGACCCTAAGTTATATCGCTAGCGAATTAGTCAGAAATGTAATCGAACATGCTCAGGCAGAACATGGCGCAATTATATGTGCCCAATATTACAAAAAGAGCAATTCAATCGGGATTGGGATTGCTGATACGGGGATTGGCATTAAGAAAGCCATAAATCAATCATATCCAGCCTTGACTGACATGGACGCAATTCGGCTTGCCTTACAGCCCGGGATAACTGGTACGACCAAACGAGAGGGGGGGACGCCGGAAAACGCTGGAGCTGGATTGTTTTTTACCAAATCGATTGCGAGTGTAAATAGAGATTTCTTTATCATCTACAGCGGGAAGGCATTGTATAAATTACTCCGAAAACCAACTACGAGCCGCACCGTTTTATTCGCCGACCCATTTAGAGATAAACACTCAAAGGATGAGACATACCCTTATTGGAAGGGCACAGTTGTTGGCGTAGATATTGCGCTCGATAGGACACGAGAATTCTCGAAACTTTTAGACTTAATCCGAGAAACGTATGGCAAAGAAATACGAGAACGTAGGAAGGCACGATACAAAAAACCGAGGTTCACATCATGAGACGAATAAATATTTTTGAGAAAGCAGGATCTTTTGCAGAGAACAAAGACATCGCAAGGGATATCCGGCGTGACGAACTTTTTCCAGCACTGGCGCAAAATCAAAAGGTTATATTGAATTTCGACGGTGTTGACGCAACAACGCAGTCGTTTATTCATGCACTGATAAGTGACGCAATTCGACAATATGGAGACAGAGCTCTGGAAAACATTACATATCATAGGTGCAACGATACGATTAAACAGCTTGTCAGAATTGTTGTCGATTATATGCAGGAAGGAATCGGGGAGAACAGCCCATAGGGCGGAGTTGCTTCTTCAAGCCGCTCACCGTCTCATGAGCATGATCCACCGCCAGATGTTCAACAACCCGCCCAGTGACGCGGCCACGTAGGTGAGGGCGGCGGCCGTCAGGATGGTTCGCGCCCCTTCCATGTCCTTCGGCGGAATATAGTGGCCTTGCTCAAGGATCGGGAGGGCCCGGCGAAAGCTGGCATCCCATTCCACGGGCAACGTCACGAGATGCACCAACGCCCCCATCGACATCACGGCAAGCCCGGCCAGCAATACCAGCAAGCCACCGGCCGGTGAACGGGTCAGCCCGGCCACGATGGGAATCCCCAGCATGACGAAGGACCCGGCCTTTTCCGCGCCTTGCGCCAACCGGACGAGCTTTGTGCGTTCGTGCAGCGGCCCGTACCCGGTGCGGTCCTGAATCGCGTGCCCCACCTCGTGCGCCGCGACCGTCACCGCGGTCAACGACTTGCCGTTATAGTGATCAGGCAGCAACCGCACCGCTTTGGCCTGCGGGTCATAATGATCGCCGAGTTCCGTGGTCTCGACCTGTACGTGCGGCATCTCGAACCGATCGAGCAAATGCCGGGCCAGTTCGCCGCCCGTCCCCGCGTAGTCCTCGCGATGACCGCGATGTTTGTTGAAGACCCATTTGGTCCACAACTGCGGCCCGATCAATACGATCAGGATCAGGAGTAACAGGAGAACGCCTCGTATCATTGTGCACCCTCACCCCGGCCCTCTCCCTCCAGGGGAGAGGGGGTTGTGCAGAAAGGCGAATCCCCCACTACGACGAGCAACTCACCACGATCTGCTTGCCCCAATCCGGCGGCGGGGCGGCATACTCGTTCATCTCGGGCTGGTCGTCGAACGGGCGGCACAGGAGTTCCCGCAGGCGGTCGATCTCGGAGTAATCCTGGTGCCGGGCTGCCCGTTCAATCGCGACCTGGACGAGATAATTCCTCAACACGTATTTGGGATTGCAGGCATCCATGCTCGCTTTGCGTTCGGCGTCCACGCTGTGTTCGGCTTTGAGCCGCGCGCGATACCGGTCCGCCCACCAGTCGAATCCTTCCCGGTCCAGGAACCGGTCCCGCAGATGCCCGTTCGCCGAGTGGTCGTCCTGGTTGAAGGATCCGAGCGCCCGAAAGAAATTCGTGTAGTCCACGTGGTTGCTCTGCATGAGCGCGAGTAGATCGCGCCGGAGCTTGTCGTCGCCTTCGCGGGTTTCTTTCAATCCCAACTTGGCCTGCATCAGGCCCGCATAGGTCTGCTGCATGGTGGCTTCATAGATTTCGGGGGCTCCAAGTACGTCGGCTTCCTCCACCAGGGGGGAAAGGGCCTGCGCAATCGCACGAACGTTCCAATACCCGATATCCGGCTGGTTCTGAAACGAGTACCGGCCGTGATGGTCGGAATGATTGGGAATGAACCCCGGGTTGAAATCATCCATGAAGCCAAAGGGTCCATAATCAAGAGTCAGCCCGAGGATCGACATGTTGTCGGTATTCATGACCCCGTGCGCCCAGCCCACGGCCTGCCATTGGGCAAGCAGCCTGCCGGTGCGTTCGGCCACCTCGCGGAGTAATAGCGCATAGGGATCCGTACCGCCGACGAGTTGCGGGAAATGCCCGGCCAGCACGTAATCGGCGAGAGTCTTGAGGTGCTCGAACTGACGGCGATAAAAGAAGACTTCAAACGTCCCGAACCGGACGTGGCTCGGGGCCATGCGCACGAGCATCGCGCCGGTCTCCACGCTCTCCCGAAGCACGGCTTCATCACTGCCGACGAGACACAGGGAGCGGGTCGTCGGGATGCCGAGGCCGTGCATGGCCTCACCGCACAGGTACTCCCGGATCGTCGAACGCAGCACCGCCCGGCCGTCGCCGTCCCGTGAAAAGCGGGTCATCCCCGCCCCTTTCAGGTGCAGGTCCCACTTCTCGCCCCGGCGATTGCGCACTTCGCCCAGCAGAATCGCTCGTCCGTCCCCGAGCGGAGACACGTAGTGACCGAACTGGTGACCCGCATACAGCATGGCAATGGGTTCACTCCTCGGCAGGAGAAGTTTGCCGCCCATGGCCTCATGGAACTCCGGACGTTTGGCTTCGTCCGGGTCCAAGTCGATCAAGGCCGCGGCTGAAGGATTGAAACTGACCAGATGGGTGGATTCGAAGCCCGTGGGCATCACCCGTTCAAAGAAAACTTCAGGCAATCGGGCGTAGGTATTGTCAAAATTCAGTGTTTCGAGTTTCCGCATGTGCACAACTCTTGAATGGACATGTCTTGGGCAATCAGAATCTTCGCCTGTTTCCCCGCGTTGACTGCCGGTATTTTCTTATCATGTCCCCGAAAGCTTGGGCTACGCAACTGTCTGCGTTCACCACATAGGCTGACAAAAGACCTCGAAACGGTTCTTCCTTCACGTCTTGCCGCTGAATGCATAGGGATGACAACCGCTTGCAGAAGAGAAGGCATGACGGCTCAGGGCATATCAATAAACCGCGCAGTATGGGATAGTAGGGTCGATGAAACCGGTCCCCTTTACAATCGCATTCATCAGCGGGCTCCTTGCACTCACGCTTCCCGTTGACGCGGCCGATCGTGTCACCCTGCCCGACCTTCCCCGCATGATGAGGGACATTCGGATCCTGAGTCATCCCGACTTTGCCGGACGGCAAGCCGGCACGGAGGGCGGACGTCGCTCGGCGGAATACGTCGCCGAGCGTTTTGAAGAGTTGGGCCTGACACCTGCCGGCCAGGAACGCATCGGCAAGCAACGGACGGCATGGGAACAAACCGGCCCCGTGACGGTCACGCGGATCGAGACCCCGGCCACCCTGGCGTTTTCTTTTCCCGAGGCGCAAACACCCGGCGCGATCGTCCCGCAATTCGGTTCGCAGTTCCTTCCCGTGCTTGACTCGCCCTCCATCAATCTTACGGCCCCTTTGGTCTTCGTGGGATACGGCATCGCGGACCCTGCGCGCGGATGGGATGAATACGAAGGCGTGGAAGTCCGGGACCGTGTCGTCATGTTCTTGCGAGGGAAACCACCACATTATCCTGTTCACGTGCAACACGCGGAAAAAGAACAAATCGCCCGGGAAAAAGGCGCCGTGGGATTCGTCACCTTCACCGGGCCGGTGTTGAGTCGATACGCCGCGCGCCGTGGCATGGGACGCCAACCCTTGGCGTTTTATACCAACGCCGGGGACGACCGGCCCTTACCCGGGGTTTGGATCAGCGGCGAGATCGGCGCGTCCATCTTCCACGCGCAAGCCCTGTCCATCACGGATATCCAAACCAGCTTGAACAAGGATCGCGTGGTCCAATCGAGAACGCTCAGCGGCCTGGCACGCATGCAATGGCTGAGTCAGCATCAGACGGGTTCATTGGTGAATGTGCTGGGTACGATTCCAGGCCGTGATCCCGTCCTGAAGGACGACGTCGTGGTGCTGGGAGCCCATCGCGATCATTTCGGCACCCAGGCGGGGGTACTCTTTCCCGGCGCCGACGACAACGCGTCGGGGACGGCCGTGTTATTGGAACTCGCGCGTGTTCTGAAGAACGGTCCCTCGCCCAAGCGAACGATTCTGTTCGCGTCGTTCAGCGGGGAAGAACAAAACCTGCTGGGGTCGACCCGGTACGTCCGGCATCCCACGCATCCCTTGGCGAACACTGTCGCCATGATCAACGTGGATCACGTGGGCGTGGGCAACGGCACACTCACCGTGGGCGTTGCCAACATGTCCAAGGAGGTTGCCGCCCTCGCCGCTGAACAAGCCGGGCTCTCGGGGGCCGTCAAACTCTATGGATTCTTTCCCGGAGGCGATCACGTGCCGTTTGCCGAAGCCGGCCTTCCTACGGTGGCGGTGGTCACGGCAGGAGCCCATCCACACTTTCATCAGCCCTCCGACACCCCCGAGACCATCCAGCCCGACAGACTCAGTACTGCCGCCCGCTTCGTCCTGGCCCTGACGCAACACATTGCCAATACCCTGTAACCGTCGTGTCACGGGTTTTCCCGGCGACAAGTCAGGCAGGGCTCACCCGGCCTACGAGACTGATGAATCGCTGCTATGCTGCGCCCTGCGCCAGATAGTCGCCAGCAAGGAGCCGGTTACGTTGTGCCAGATACTGAACACCGCACCGGGGACGGCGGCCGCAGGGCCGAAATGGGCCACAGCCAAGGCCACGGCCAACCCGGAATTCTGCATGCCAACTTCGAGGGCCACGGTCCGGCAAAGTCGAGGCGACACGTTCCCCAGTCGAGGTCCCCAATACCCGAGCGTTAAACCCAGCGCGTTATGCAGGACAACGGCCAGCACGACCAAACCGGCCACGTGAAGTTGATCGTGATTCAACCCGACGATGACCCCGACGATCCATGCGATGATGAACATTGACGCGAGCGGAAGAATGCCTTCAAAAAACCAGGAACTCGGTTGCCAGACGCGGCGAAGCAACGTGCCCACGGCCACCGGCAACAAGACGATCTTCGTGACCGTCCATAAAAGAGGGAGCGGATCAATGGCCAACCACGTGGAAGCGAGAAGCCAAATCCACAGGGGAGTCAAGAGGGGGCTGAGCAACGTCGAGACCGTCGTCATGCCCACGGATAACGCCACGTCGCCTCGGGCGAGGTAGGCCACCACGTTCGAGGCCGTTCCCCCAGGACAGGCCCCGACCAGGATCACGCCGAGCGCCAAGAGTTTCGGCAGGCCCAGGATTGTCGCAATGCCCCATGCACCCAGTGGCATCACCATGTACTGCAAGGCCACGCCCAGCAGCAACGTCCGGCCTCCCTGGCGCAGGGTGAGCACGTCCCGATGCGTCAGCGTCAATCCCATCCCGAGCATCACGGCAGCCAAGGCTTCGGGAATCCAGATTTTCCCGGAGGCCGCGGGGCCCGGCATGAACCAGCCCCAGGCGGCTCCGAGCACGACCCAGACGAGAAAACCGTCTTGAAGCAACTTTAACCAAGACGGAACGCCGCTCGCCGGAACGTGCTTTGCCGGACGTGGATTCCCGACGGATTGTCTCTCGAAATCGTCCATCACCTTGCCGCCCCGCACAGCCTGTCATCCTATGCGGGCAACCCCATATGCTGTCAACGCCTTCGCGAACAGGTTCACAAGCGTACGTTTCATTGTCAGGAATCAAGGGGCTATGATAGACTTGCCTTGTGGGCGATTAGCTCAGTGGGAGAGCGCTTCCCTCACACGGAAGAGGCCACTGGTTCGATACCAGTATCGCCCACCATTTCTCCAGGAACCTCTGATTTATTGTGATAGCGGGATGCAGGGCAAGGCGTCCCGGAGCG
>VXOF01000109.1 GCA_009840285.1 Nitrospira sp. SB0662_bin_26 | reverse complement strand
GGGGGGGGGGGCGGGGGGGGGGGGGGTGGTGCGCGCCGGGTGAGTCTTGGTATTTATTTTATTTTTTCCCCCCCCCCGGCGGGCGGGGCGCCGGCGCCCCCCCCCCCCCGCCCAGGGGGTGCCCCTCTGGCGCCACGCCCCCCGCTGGATGCGGCGAACGTGGGCCATTCACCCCGCTGCGCAGTCCCGGCTGTTGCGATGGGTCGCCAGCCGTGACTACCCCCAAGGGAACCCTCCTTGACACTCGGGTTCGCGCCGCTGGACGCGGCTCCGTCTTGGGGGTAGTCACGGCTCGCTCCTTTGGCACACGGTAGCGCCCAGTTTTGCGCATTTTGGGGGCGCGTGTTGCCGCACTTTTTGGGGCGCGTTGCGGCACTTTTTTGACGCGTGTGCGCGAGCCGGGACCGCGCAGCCGACCCACCCGTGAGGCGTCGCTAGGGCTCGGCCTCCCGTCGGCTCTGTCTGGGGACAGATCCGTCGGTCTTCCGGTCGCCCGTCACATCGTCTGGGGACGATGGTGCCGGGCTCGTTCACGTCGCATCTGTCGATGCACGGGAACCGCACCGGCGTCCGGGCCGCTGGGGCGACCCTCGCCGCCTGCCTCGATTTGGGAATCGAGGCTGCGCCGGGGGACATCGCGGCGAGGACGACCTAGATCGTCCCCCCGACAATCAGGGACCCTTCACGGCCGCCATTTCTTCTCTCTCGCTGGGGACCTAATTTGGGGGAAGGTCAACACAGCGCATACTCGGGCTCCAAGAGGAGACTTATAGTCATAGCAACCAAGTTTGTATGTGGCGGTCAAGGATGAGAGTGTTTCTAACGGGCACTTGGCGGTAGAAAAAAGAAGCGGAATTGAGGGCGATGGAGGAACCGGAGCCCCTTTCGGAAAGAAAACCCCAAAAAACCCGATGGCGATGGATTAAGATTGGTGGACATGCGTGACTCATCTCACGTAGACGAGGAAGTCTCATCTTCACGCGTCGGCGACGAAAGGCTCCATGTGGACCACCACTCGAGCAGCAGGTGATTACGTGACTCGGGTCAATCCTTTGGAGCATCCTTGTCGGTCCTGAGGCGCGAGTAGGTCGCCCTGATCAACTCCTCAAGCGCGGCGGTGCCCTCAGGACTAAGGTGGGGATCCTGGTGGATGATGGACGATATCTGGGCGAGGGGGCTAGCGGCGCCAAACTGCACGACGCGTTCGCGGCGCATGAAATGGTCGGCGGACATGCCGAGCCAGTTGGTAAGCGCCGCCAGGCTATTGACATCGGGCTGACGGCCCTGAGACAGGCGGGTGAGTGTGGAGGCGCTGACGCCAGACTCCGCCGCCACATCCTTCCAGGTGAGGCGTCGGGAACGCCGTTCCGAGTCGATGGCGGCATGCAACGCGGCGACGTCGAAACCGTTAGTGCGATCATCCATTGATTTCACCTTTGCAATTTATAGTCACTCATGATATATTTCATTATAGCAATTTAACACCAACTTTGAAAGGGGTGTAGATATGGTGAGCGAGCAAGAGGTGAAGAAGGTGGGCGACGACGGGAAGGTCGAAGTCACCGTGAACGACAAGCCGGTGTTCCTCTTCGGCGCAAAGCAGACGGGCGCAAGCATCAAGAAAGCTGCCATCGAGCACGGCGTGAACATCAAGGAGGACTTCGTGCTGAGCATCGAACTCGGCGGTGGCAAGACGAAGCTCGTCGGCGACGACGAGTACATCGAGGTCTATCCCGGGGAGCGGTTCCTGGCCATCGAGAACGACGATAACTCATGACCGGAATTTTGCCGGCAGTTGCGCGGGCCATCGGCGAGATTCGCTGCACCTTCGAAGGGTGCGGCGTCGAGGTCGAAGAGGACGGATCCGGTGGGGCGTTCGTTATTGTGACCGGGATCCGGCTGGGGTGCCCCTATGTACAGACGGAGGTCTGGATCGGTTTCCAGATTACCTTTCAGTACCCCTACGCCGATGTGTATCCGCACTTCACGAACGCGGACCTGGCGCGGCAGAACGGCGCCGGGCTCGGCGAAGGCTTCGGTTCGGGTTCGTTCCGAGGCCAGCCGGCAATGCAGATCTCCCGGCGATCAAACCGGCTGAATCCGCAGACGGACACGGCAGCGCTGAAGCTGCTCAAGGTTGTGCGATGGATGAAGAGCCGGTCATGAAACCCTGGAGGCTTACGATCCCATCGGGGCTAAATCAGGAACTGCAGGAACACCTATTTCCCGGCGACGGCGACGAACACGGGGCGGTAATCCTCGCGGGAACCTGCGAGTCCGAACGGGGTCTGAGGCTCGTTGCGCGAGAACTCCACCTAGCACAGGACGGAGTGGACTATGTGCCGGGCAAGCGCGGCTACCGGATGCTGAAGGCCGAGTTCATCCAGGGCCTGATCCTGCGAGCACGAGACAAGAGACTGATATATCTTGCAATTCACAACCATGGCGGAACCTACACGGTCGGATTCTCGGGGCCTGATATGGCCTCACACGAACGCGGCTATCCCGCCCTGCTCGACATCGCGCGGGGCATGCCGGTCGGTGCGCTGGTCTTTGCGCGCTCCGCGGTTGCCGGCGACTTGTGGCTACCCGGGTGCCGCCGCGCTCCGCTAATTCAGGCTACGATTATCGGACATCGGCGACAGCTACTCTTCCCGATGCCAGAGAAGCGTGCTGCTGCCATCGGAATGTACGAGCGACAAAGCCGCCTCTTCGGCGGTGCAGGTCAGGAGTTGCTGCAACGAACCCGGGTGGGAATTATCGGGTTGGGCGGAGCGGGTTCGGTCCTGGCCGAACTGCTAGGCAGGTTGGGAGTCGGTGAATTCGTTCTCGCGGACCCGGATCGGGCCGAGGAGACCAATCTGCCCCGGCTCATCGGGGCGCGACGGCGCGACGCTGTTTTGCCAGCGTGGCTACCGAGCGTTTTCGCGACCCGGCTGCGAAGCACGAAAGTCCGGATGGCGGCCCGCAACATACGCCGCGCCAATCCGAAGGCGCAGATCGAGGCCTTGGCCCGGGATTTTCTGGACGACGACGTCGCGGCGCGATTCACAGACTGCGATTTCCTTTTTCTCGCAGCAGACACGATGGGGGCCCGCCTCCTGTTTAACGCAATCGTGCATCAATATGGGATTCCGGGCGTCCAGGTGGGCGTCAAGATCCCTGTCGCGGAAGACGGGACAGTCGGAAACGCGTTCTGTGTCAGCCGAATGGTCACGCCCGAACAGGGATGCCTATGGTGCAACGGACTCATCAACGCCAGCAGGTTGCAGGACGAGGCGGTCCCGGAGGCGGCCCGGCGTGGTTACGCTTATGTGGACGATCCTGATGTCGCAGCACCGAGCGTGGTGACCATGAACGCGGTGGCGTGCGCGCATGCTGCGGACGACTTCCTGTTCCACCTCACCGGTCTGAGGAACGAAGACGCGGAGACGGGATGGTTCCGATGGAACTCGCGTCGCGCGGTGGCGGGTTATGACATGCCGCGACGCGATGCGGACTGCGCGGAGTGCTCATCGTCGGAGCACAGCCGACTGGGAATGGGCGACAACGCCGCCTTGCCGACTAGACCTACAGGGCACCGGAGCTAGCCGTTCTTCGACCGGCATTTGTACAGGTCGTCGCCTTCGATGATGGCCAAATTATCCTGCTCCTGTCCCAGCCCGTCGACATCCTTGGTGAAGAGCAGGCCAGGCAGGTGGAGCGCCAGAAGGCCATCGCCATCTCTCCCGGTGGAGGTCGCGTCGATAATGGTGTGTCCGTAACAGCGGCGCTTCGCGGCAAAGGAGTGGTTGTAGGAGTCGATGGTGGCGATCTCTGTAACCCAAGTAAAGTGAGGCAGGTGGAGAGCCAACAGAGCATCTTTGAGGTCGTCGCAGGCAGTACCATTGGCGAGATGGCGGCGATAGCCGGCAGCGGAAGTCAGATAGGTGCGCAAGACGATCTTGTCATTGGAGTGCGCGTCCTGCAGTTCGTCCAACAATCGTTCATTCACAGGCAATCCGAGAGCAACCAGCCTCTGCCGGATAAAAGGCAACATGCTCAAGGTCCCATTGATGCGATCACGGGCGGATACCTCAGCAACAGCCGCGGTCGAGAAGACCCTGGGCGACATAAGAGCGACAGCAAAGTTTGCATGGCTCGCGCTCAACTCGACAGTGCGGGAAGTCGTGGTGCGCATGATCGTGTCGCCGCCAAAGGGATGCGACGTGGAGGACGGGTCCTCTACTGGGAGCAACATGTAAGGGCCGCCCTGGTCGTCGTGGACGATGTATGCGGGAACGTAGTCGATCGCGTTATAGGTCGGTTGGGCCTGCTTGGCGAATACGCGGCCGATGACTGTGACCGCATGACCGACTTCGGCCCCAATGTTGAGACCCAAGATTACGGGAATTCCAGATTCAACATAGGGCAGGATGGTGCCGGCGATGTTAGGGCCACCGAAGCAGAGGGGTTGATACCCCGCCTCGCTGATGGCCCGAAGCATGCGTTCAGAGGTGAGAAAGTCCGATCCTGCCGGCAGTGAGGTGGCTTCGTCAGGGGCCGTCGGGGTCGCCAAGCGAGTAATTTCCGCGACTGATACCCAGTTGTACCCGTACCGTGCATGCAAGTGCCGCATGCCAGCCCAGATGGAGACCTGGGCACAAGCCCCAACGCGCGCATCTTGCTGGAGATATGCAGTGCCGGTCACCTTGACGTCCACGCCAAGCAGGTTCGCCTTGAATTCGGCGCGGCATGTGACGGTAGACTCCATGTTCGGGCGCCTTCGGACCTCGGCCCGCAGAACTGTTCTTCCGACCGGCGCCTTTGGCAAGGGACGAATTACGCAGAAACCGCGATAGCTCCTACGCGCGACTTGGCGGAGCTGATGAAGTTGCTCCGCTGACTGAGGCTGACCGAGAAGAGATGAGATGTCCTCAGAGAAAAAGTGCGCACGTTTGCAGTGTCGCGCATATGTTCGGAACGTACCGGCATAAAAGTGCACGTAGTCGGCGGAGTAGTCACGGTCGATGTAGGGATCTTCGAGAACGTAGGACTTCACGCCCAGTATGCGGAGATGGCGAATGGTGCTTTGAACGACCTCCGGATGTCCAGCACCGAGGGCTTCGGCAAGCTTCGCCCAAGTGTCAGCGGTGTCGAGTGACCCGACGGTGTACGTGGTGCGCATGTGCGACGTAGGAATTCCGAGAGATTGCGCTGCGAACGCAGCCAGTGACTAAGTTTATCGCCAGGAGAACTTCTGAACCTCCTGGGCTGCCTTGATCGTCTCTTCCTGGATCCGGTCGACTTCCTTAAGCGCCTTCTTGCTGATGGTGAGCGTCACGCCAACGTCGCTCGCGGGGATGGTCTTGCGCTTACGGGCTTTACCGGTGTTGGATGTAGAGTCCGTGCTGTGATCCGTTCGTTTGCTTGCCATGATTTTCCTCCGGGATTACATTTGAGGGGTGGGAGTTGTGCCGGAGCAGTAGGGAGCCTGTAGTGCCATACAGGTGAAGCCGTTCTCCCGGGCAATGTTCGTCTGGCCCGAACTTCGATGTTGAGAGGAGCAGCGGCTTCTTCGTTGAATCGAGGGTCGGAGCGGAGACACGACGAAATTTCTGCTAGAGGGTCTGGCTCCTTCTTGAATGAACCTCTCTTGACGACCTATACGCGTCCAAGTCAGACCAAACTGACAACGCGCCAAGATTGTCTACGTCTGGGCGCTTCCCCTGAGAGTTGCGAGTCAAAGTAGAGGCACGGATTCCGCTCTCCTCTGCTACTCGCTTCTAGGTGCATTGACTCGTCAGCTTCTTCCCGTCGAAAGCGGTGTAGGAGGGGTCGCCGTCGAACCTCGCTCTCTTGATCACGCGTCTCTCCCCGCCGTTGCTATTTCGTAGGCGGTTAGCAGCGTATAGCGGGAAGAATCAGCGCGACTATAGCAACGACTAGAGACGATTGCAAGGGACGGACTAGGCGAGGGCGTGAGAAAGGGATGGCTAGGGTGCGATTGGTCAACGATCCTGGTTCAGGCGACAAGCGGCCAATATGGGACATCGATCTCAGTGACAGGTCGAGCACTCCCACTTCCGCTAATAAGCAATAGAATGGCGTTCCCTACGCCGCCTTTGAGCACGGAGGAAAAGCTAGGCCTACCGGAGAGTCTGCGGGAGGAAGAAACCCGTAGCTTCTGGACAAAGGAAAGTCTCGAAGCCTTTGACGGTCATACCGGCGACGTGTTGGAATACCTAGGCGAACAGTTCCGTGCCATGCGAGTTGAATCGTGGGTTGACGGTTTCGTAGAAGTGCTCGGCCAACGGATTGAAGCCGGGTCGCAGACAACTTAGCCGCGGGATAGCCTGACGGGCTCGTCGAGAGGATGCTCGCGAAGTATGCGGGCATCGTCTTGCGCAATTATCCAACTTCATTGGGTTAACGGGCTAGACGCCTTCCAAGAGCTTACGCAGTCCGAGGTCGTCCCAGTATGAGCCAAGTTGTCATCGAGAACCCGATCATCAACTCGCCTTTCGACGAGCCAACCCGTCATTTCGAGTTTAGCGACGCGGGCATCACCGACAAAATCGTCCCCGAACGTCGGTCCAGTTCGTATTTCGTACCCATCGCCAGGCCAAAGAAGAAGGGATCCAAACAGCTTTCATTCGACACGGAATGGACGCAGGACCGCATCGAAGAAAACCGACTCGTTAACGATATCCGTCACCGTGTTGCGTTATGGCGCAAGGGCGGCTACAGGGGCGTGACGCCGACTACCGCACGGTTGCTTGCCTACTGGACTGATCCCAACCGTGAGAAGAAACTATTCTTCTGCCAGACCGAAGCTCTTGAAACCGCCATCTATATTGTCGAAGTGGCGAAGAAATACGGCGATGCATGGATAGAGAACACGATACGCGCTGGAAACGACACATCGAACCCCGGACTGCCGCGCACGGCGTTCAAGATGGCAACCGGCTCAGGCAAGACCGTCGTCATGGCCATGCTCATCGCTTGGCACACTCTCAATAAGCGCGCCAACGCGCAGGATGCACGCTTCTCCGACACCTTTCTGATCGTCACGCCGGGCATCACCATCCGTGACCGGTTGCGCGTACTGTTGCCGAACGACCCGGAGAACTACTTTCGCCAGCGGGACATTGTACCGGCCCAACTGCAGGACCAGCTCGGACAAGCCAAAATCATCATCACCAACTACCACGCCTTCCAACAGCGCGAAAAGATCGTCGCCGGAAAAGTCACGAAGTCGATCCTCGCCGATGGACAATCGAGTCCGTTCACCGAGACTCCCGACCAGATGGTTCGCCGCGTCTGTCGCGAGTTGGGCGCCAAGAAAAACATCATCGTTCTCAACGACGAAGCGCATCACTGCTATCGACGCAAACCCGATGGCTTGGATGAGAAGCTCACCGGCGATGATCGCATTGAAGCCAAGCAACGCGACCAAGAGGCCCGCGTCTGGATTTCCGGCCTTGAGGCCGTGAAGGCCAAGATCGGAGTGAAGGCCATTTACGATCTTTCGGCCACGCCGTTTTTTCTACGCGGTTCAGGCTATCCCGAAGGAACACTTTTCCCGTGGGTGGTTTCGGATTTTTCGCTGATTGACGCCATTGAGGCCGGCATCGTCAAAGTGCCTCGTGTGCCGGTGGTTGACGACTCGATGACAGGCGAGCAGCCGACCTACCGCGATCTGTGGCTCCGCATCCGCGAAGATCTACCCCGAAAAGGCCGCAAAACCGAAAAGGTAGGCGGCGAACCGAAGCTCCCCGTCGAGTTGCAAGGCGCGCTGCACAGTCTCTACGGCGACTACGAGAAGCATTACCGCCTGTGGGAGAAAAACACGGAAGCCCGCGCACGCGGTATCACACCGCCGGTGTTTATCGTCGTCTGCAACAACACCAATGTCTCCAAGCTGGTTTTCGACTTTATCGCGGGCTGGGAAAAGAAGGTTGGCGAAGAAGTCATCGTTCAGGCCGGGAAGCTGTCCATCTTCCGCAACGACGACGGCAATGGTGCTTGGCTACACCGCCCGAATACGGTCCTGGTGGACAGTCAGCAACTCGAATCCGGGGAATCGATGAGCGACGACTTCAAAAAAATTGCCGCCCGGGAAATTGAAGAATTCAAGGCCGAATACTGCGCCCGCTTCCCCGGTCGCGATGCGGAAAATCTGACCGACGAAGATCTGCTCCGTGAGGTCATGAACACCGTCGGCAAGGCCGGTAAACTCGGCGAACACGTCAAGTGCGTGGTCAGCGTTTCCATGCTCACCGAGGGTTGGGATGCCAACACAGTCACCCATGTTCTCGGCGTGCGTGCCTTCGGCACGCAACTGCTTTGCGAGCAGGTGGTCGGTCGGGGGTTGCGTCGCATGAGCTATGCCGCCAACGAGAAGGGGCATTTCAACCCCGAATACGCCGAAGTTTATGGTGTGCCCTTTTCTTTCATCCCGTGCAGCGGCGCAACCAACGACCCCAAGCCCGGACCGCTGCCCACTCGCGTCCGCGCCCTTGAAAACCGCATAGCCTGCGAGATCACATTTCCCCTGCTGCTCGGCTACCGCTACGACGTAGCGGGCGAACGGCTCACCGCAATCTTCACCGACCAATCGAGGCTCACACTTTCCACTGCCGATATCCCCACGATAACCGAAAACGCGCCCATCGTCGGTGCATCCAGCATCCATACCCTCGATGATCTTAAGTGCCGTCGGCCCAACGAAATCGCGTTCCTTCTCGCTAAGCTCACGCTGGAAAAGTATTTCCGGCAGGATGGCGACATACGGACTGATCGACCCGAAAAGCACGAATTTGACGGTGAGGTAAAGTATTGGCTTTTCCCGCAACTGCTCGGCATTGCCAAACGCTGGCTCGATGAATGCGTCACACTTAAGGACAACACCTTCCTGCAGCTGCTGCTGCTGATCAAGTTCGCGCATGACGCAACGGATCGCATTTACAATGCCATCGCAGCCTCGCCCGACGCTACGGACGTGCTCAAGCCTATCCTCCGTCCGTATGACACCATCGGCTCCACCCGTTATGTGGATTTCGATACCACCCGGCCTGTCTTTGCAACCCACGCCGACAAGTGCCACATTTCCCACGTCGTTGCCGATACCGGCTCGTGGGAGCAGAAAATGGCCGAAGCCCTGGAAAACATGCCCGAGGTCATCCGCTACGTTAAAAATCACAACCTCGGCTTTACCATCCCTTACGCATTGAACGGCGAGGAAAAGAACTACATCCCCGACTTTATCGCGTGCCTTGACGACGGTCGTGGCCCGGATGACCCCTTGAATCTGATCGTCGAAGTGACCGGAGAAAAGAAGAAAGACAAGGCCGCCAAAGTCGCCACGGCGAGTACATTGTGGGTGCCGGCTATCAACAATTACGGCGGTTTCGGTCGCTGGGGGTTCATCGAAATTGCCGACCCGTGGGATGCACAGAATCTCATCCGTGGCTTTGTGAAACAGCTGCATGTAGAGCCGAAAAAGGAAGTCGCGCATGGCTAAGAAAAAAGAGGCTCGGAAGAACACGCGGAAGAAAGTTGAATCCATCCGCCACAAGGACAAGCGCGCCAACATCCCCACCGAAGAGCTGCGTGACTTCGTGGCCGATGAAGAACTCGCCCCTAAGACTATGCTCTATCCACGCGATCCTTCGCTCGATCCGCAACTGGTCTGGACGGGCAAGGACGAGCAGGACCGTGAAGACCTAGCTGTTCCTGTGGTGCCGGTCTACATCCAGGAAAAGATTCACCCGCAGGCCATCATTGACGCACTTCCTCGCACCGAGCACACCGGCGACGCCCAGACCAACCTCTTCGCCGACTTCAACGGTCTGGAAGACGACTTCGAGAAGAAGGTCGACTTCTACAGCCAAAGGGACGACCGCCAGAAGCCTTGGTCCAACCGGCTCATCCTGGGTGATTCGCTGCTGGTGATGACATCACTGGCCGAGAAAGAAGGACTCAAGGGCAAGGTCCAGGCCATCTACCTCGACCCGCCCTACGGCATCAAGTTCGGCTCCAACTGGCAGGTGAGCACCCGCAAGCGCGAAGTCAAGGACAAGGCCGAGGACGCTACCCGCCAGCCCGAACAGGTGCGTGCCTTCCGCGATACCTGGAAGCTGGGCATCCATTCCTATCTTTCCTATCTCCGTGACCGCTTGGTCGTGGCCCGCGATTTACTCACCGAAACTGGCAGCATCTTCGTGCAAATCGGGGACGAGAATGTGCATCGGGTGCGGGCGTTGATGGATGAAGTGTTTGGGGAAGACAACTTTGTCAGCGAAATCATAATTCGTAAAACGACTAGCGCGACTTCCCTATATATGGCTGGAACTTGCGACTATCTTCTTTGGGCTGCGAAAGATTACGAAGCGGTGAAATATCGTCAGCCATTTCGTGAAAAGAAGGCGGGCGAAGTTGGGGCCGCCTTATACAATCGGATTCAAAGTGTTGATGGTAGGACGATTCGTGTTCTGTCAAATGATGAAGAATACGAGCGAGATTTTTCATCTGACGAATGGCACCTTGTAACTTCTGACAATTTCCTATCTCAATCTGGAGGACAAACTACTCAACAGCCAATTTTATTTCAGGGAGAAGTGTATAGACCGTCAAGTGGTGGGTGGAAAACAAACCCCGAAGGAATAAAACGTCTAGGCTCAGCGTGTCGCCTAGCCAAAGGAGGACGGGCACTGCGATATATTCGCCGTATCCAAGACTTTCCTGTGTCTCCTATTGCAAATGTCTGGGATGATATGTTGACAGGCAGTTTCACTGAGGAAAAGTTATATGTAGTACAGACTGCCGAGAAGATTGTCCAACGCTGCATCCTCATGACCACCGACCCCGGCGACCTAGTGCTCGACCCCACGTGCGGAAGCGGCACCACCGCCTACGTCGCTGAGCAGTGGGGACGTCGCTGGATCACCTGCGACACTAGCCGCGTCGCTCTAGCGCTGGCCCGCACTCGCCTGATGAGTGCCAAGTATCCCTACTACCTGCTGGTCGATTCACCCGAAGGCATTCAGATGGAATCGGAACTCACCGACAAAGTCCCCCCCGAATACAAGACCGAAGATGACATCCGCAAGGGCTTCGTTTGCAAGCGAGTGCCCCATGTCACGCTCAAGTCCATCGCCAACAACGCCGAGATCGACGTCATCTGGGAGAAGTTCCAAGAGACACTCGAGCCGCTACGTGAACAATTGAATAGTGCGCTCGGCATGTCCTGGGAGGAGTGGGAGATCCCCCGCGCTGCTGAGGACAATTGGCCCAGGAAGGCCAAGTCGGCCCACTCCCGGTGGTGGGAACAGCGTATCTCCAGACAAAAGGAGATCGATGCCTCCATCACTACCAAGGCCGACCACGAATACCTCTACGACCAACCTTACGAGGACAACAAGCGCGTCCGGGTCTGCGGCCCGTTCTCGGTGGAAAGTCTTTCCCCGCACCGCGTACTCTCTGCCGCCGATGAGAATCAGGATGGCACGGTCAGCGAACAGGAAGGCCGCAAGCAGCAGGACTTCGCCGCCATGATCCTAGATAACCTCAAGAAGGCGGGCGTGCAGAACACCCGCAAATCAGAACGGCTCAGATTTGCCCGCCTTGATCCGTATGCCGGATCGTGGCTGCACGCGGCGGGCGAATGTACTGATGCGAAAGGCAAGACCCGCCGCGTGGCGGTTTCCATCGGCCCCGAGCACGGCACCGTCGGTCCTCGTCAGGTAAAGGAAGCTGCCAAGGAAGCGGTGCAGGGCGTCGGCTTTGACATGCTGGTGGTCTGCGGCTTTGCCTTCGACCCGCATGTTGCCGAAGAGGTGAAACGCTACGGCAACCTGACCGTCCTGCCAGCCAAGATGAATCCTGACCTGGTGATGGGGGGCGAACTGCTCAAGAAGACAGGATCAGGCAACCTCTTTATGGTCTTCGGCGAGCCGGAAGTGAAGATTATGAAGCAGAAGAACGGGCAGATCATAGTCGAGATCGAGGGAGTGGACGTGTACGATCCAACTACCGGCCAGATTCGCAACGCCTCAACCGACGACATCGCTTGCTGGTTCATCGATACCAATTACAACGGCGAGAGCTTCTTCGTACGCCACGCCTATTTTACGGGGGCCGACGAACCATATGATAACCTTAAGCGCACCCTGAGGGCGGAGATTGACGAGGACGCCTGGAGCAGTCTGTACAGCACAGTGAGCCGACCATTTGAGAAGCCCGAAACGGGCAAGTTTGCCATCAAGGTCATCAACCATTTCGGCGATGAGGTACTGAAGATCTTCGCAATATGATGAGCGCGGAGACGCTGACCACGCGCATTTTAACGTGTTTGGGGCCGGAGCATTACGTTTGCTGGGCTGGTTTTTTGAATATTAGAGTATTTCGCAACTAGTGTGTGGTAGGAACACGGCCCGAATCAGCCCTTTCCTTGGGCGATCTTCTCTTTGCCAACAAGTCCCATCCTCTTTTTTTGTCTCCCAATAAACAGGAATATCGTGGGAAGAAATCGTGGGTCGCTTGAATGAAGCTTGAATGAAAAACGCATGAATGCAGGCGACTCACAGGCATGTGGCTCATGCCCAGGAAGTCAACAGAGATTGCGTTTATTTAGTTGTTCAATGCACGCCTATGGGCCGAGTGCTTGGATGTCACCTGGTTCTTATCGATGCACGACTCCAGAGACCGGATCGGAAGTGGGAGACAGGATGACAATACCGCTTGGCCGCACTCGGCGCTCGGCAATTTGACGCCGAGGGCCTTCGCGCGCCAAGCTCACGAGGCCAGAAAAATCGCATAGAAGCTGGACCAACTTCGGGGGCGGGTCCACTGCCAGAAAACTCCAATTTCAGCCTGTGTCACCTAAAGGGAAGCTTACGATTTATCACGACCAGCCCATTGCCAACCTCAGTTGAACACCCAATGTCTCTAGATAAAACACCACTGGGAGATCCTTCAAGAGAGGCAATCGACTCCCTTCGAGGCTATGTATACCAGATATATCAATCGGCCCTTGCATGGACAGAACTGGAAGATGACGAACTTCTCTACTTAGAGGTGGCAGAGGATTTTGCCATAGTCGCTGAAGGGGCACTTGAAGCCGTTCAGGCCAAGGAAACCGCTAAGCGAGTTACAATAAATTCAGAGGACATCATCGCCACGATCGATAGCTTTGTGGAGTTGCAGGAAAGGAATCCGAGCCTAAAGGTCACTCTACGTCATCTCACAACATCCACTGTCGGTAAAGAACAGAAACGTGAGCATCGCGTTGGTGATACACCTTCTCTACTTGCTTGGCGAAATCTAGCTAAGGCTGGAGATCTGTCAGATCTGCGTCGGGTGCTTGACAAATCAAAGCTGTCAAAGAAATCAAAGGACTTTATAAAGAGCCTTAATGACGAAGACCTTCGTGAAAGGTTTCTCAAGAGGATTCATTTTGATTGCGGAGCACCTGAATCTCACCGTCTTGAGCAACAGATCAATTTGCGGATTTCTAAGCTTTTGATTCATAGAGGTGGGGTGCATTCGCAGACGCAGACATGCGTAGCTAACATACTGCTAGCTCTTCTAAAGCTATCAACTAACTCTAATCGTGATGAGCGCCGCGTTGACCGAATTAGTTTAGAAGAACACCTTGACGCAGCCACACATGTAACTCTGAACAGAGTTGATTTTGAGACCCAAAACCGACTGGTGAATAAAGCGTTTTTGGCTGCCATATCCCCGGCGACTGGCCTTTCAAGTGCGGGACTTTTCAGGCTTAGCCCCGTCGCGGAGACACCGCTGCCGGAGGCGCTTGCAAGTCGTGAAGACAACATTGGGCAATTGCAGCAAATCTTGGAATCCGTTGGCCTTTGCTGGATTTCTGGTTCCGCCGGTATGGGCAAAACCGTGACTGCGCGTGTTCTGGCGCACAAAAATGGAGGTGATTGGGCTAGCATCAACCTGCGGGGTCAATCAAGTGAGCAAGTTGCACGAGCATTGATCCAGGCAGCTGATTCAATGAAGGAATTTGGTCTACGGGGCCTGATCGTCGATGACCTCGATTGGGTAATGGAACCTTCAGTGCAGGGCAGTCTGCATTACCTTGTTCACTCCGCCAACCGCTCCGATGTCCTCCTGGTTCTAAATTCCTCCGACTCTCCAACTAGCGATTTCCTGTTTGTGTGCGATCTGCAAGCGGGTATTGCTAGAACTCTATCTGAATTCACAGAAGAAGACATTCAGGAGATACTTGCGAAGTATAGGGTTAGCAATGAGCATTGGGCAAAATATATCCACTTGGTATCTGGCGGCGGCCATCCTCAGCTTGCAATGGCATTCATCCAGAACATGGTCGCATCGGGTTGGAATCCTAAGGAACTCCAGACCCTGGATGCCTTGTTACTGGGGTCACCTGCGATTAACGAGGTAAGAAAGCGCACCCGAGAACGCCTGTTGAAAGACATGCCAAAAGCGACCCGCCAACTCATTGAGCGTCTTTCCCTAAAAACAGGTGGATTCAGCAGAGAACTTGCCATCGACTTAGGAAAGCTTGAGCCGCAAATATCGGATGCCGGAATTATCTTGGACACTCTGATAGGTTCATGGGTTGATCAACTGGAAGGTGACAGGTTCAACCTCTCTCCGTTGTTATCTGGCTTTGCCGAAAAGACACTGGGAACGAATGAAAAAGAGGAAATCCATAGTGCGATTGCAGATTCGCTGACGAAAAAGCGCAGCCTTGATGTTATCGACATGAATTCGGCGTTGTTCGCTGCATGGAGCAGCAAGAATGACGCGGCAATGATCAAGCTCTGTATGGCGATACTTGGTTCTGATTCCTCTGAACTCGGAATGATTGCTCCTCACTTATCCATATTTAGAATGTTTAGGACTGACACCATTGCATATCCAGCTAATGCCGCGATTAGCCATATGTTCCGAGGGGCTCAAGTCCTTCTGGTGAACCAAGAAAGCGACTCACCAGTAAACATTCAGGATGCCCTGCGTCGTTTTTCTGAAGAAGCCAAAAACGTTGAGCACGACGTGGTCCGCGAATCAATGAACCTGCTCATCTACTCAAAGTTGCTGATTCAGACTTCTAAAAAGGGGATGGGCACGAACTTCATCAGCGTTATTCAAGAACTCGATCAACTGCTGGAGAATGAGAATTGTGTGCTGCCCTCAGAAGCTTTAGACGGAATAAAGGAAATCGAGAAAGAGGGCATCTCTGCAATCGGGTTCATGTTTGTAAATCAAGCCGGGAAACTCTCTAAAATTGAGGAGCTTTCTGTCGTTTTCGACTTTCTCGAAAGCTCTTCGTCCGAGCTACGCTCAAGACTGCTCGCCCCCCTTGGTCATGATGACTTTGACGTGGACTTACTGGTCACAGGGGCGTGGTTGAACGAGCACAAGGAAGACACTATTGATCCTTCAGCCCATAGTGCCGTGTTTGCACGCCTAGAAAAACTAGCCCTCGGTTGGAACCAAACTGACCTTGCCGTCTGCTGTCGGAAGTTTCGGGCAATAATTCTGGATGAATACGGTAACGACAAAAACGGTGCACTCGCCGTTCTAGAAGAAGGCCTTTCAATGTTCGGGCAAACCAACTCCGAGCTTGTGCGTGAAAAAGCAAAAGTCTTGTATCGTTCCGATGACCACGAGGGGAGCCTTGCCCTGTCCAAGACATTGATCGAAAGTGATGCTCCGTTAAACGAAATCGAAAAAGCATTCTTGGGAAGAGATGCGGCGATAAGCGCGGAAAAGCAGGGCGATTTCGAAACTGCTCGGCGGTTTTATCTCTTTGGTAGCGTCGCCGCCCATAAGTCCAATATTCCCGATATGGCGGCTATGCACATTGGACTACTGGCTGATGCTGCTTTAGCAAGCTGGCATGACGGTGATCGGCAAACCTGTTTGCAAGATTTCGTTACGGTACTTGATGAATTAAGCAAGATAAAACCTGATGAAACACTGCGTACCGCTCATTGCCACGCAGTAGCTCGACATGTTTTGCTTTGGCTCGATCGGGACATCACGGGTGAAAAGCGCCTGCTTGAAGGCGGAGAAGAGATAACAATCTACCCAGGCTGCGTAAGCAATCCAGAGCCTCACCCTAAGATTAAAGAACGCTATATACCACCAATAGAGATATCGTGGTATATGTTGGCGAAAATCGAAAACAACGCTGTTCTAGACGCCGGAATCACTGATAATTTAAAGCAGTTCTTGTCACGCGGCCCAGTGCTAGAAGGGCAGATACTGTTGAGTCCAGCAAAAATGCACAAGGCTCTGTCACAGCTTGACATAAAACTCTTCGTCGAGGCATTGCAAGACATAATCTCATTATCTGCGTTTGCAAAAGAGAAACGGGAGTGGTCAACTGTATTTAACCTCAAAAATCCGACCTATGGCACCTTCCCTATTGCTACCAAGGAGCAGCAAGAAAACCTTCAGGGTATGACTGAACAGTTTGTGCTGCTCTATTGCGCCACCTGCATATTTAAGGACCGTATCGCATCTATCCCGGTGGCACTTAGAGAGCTGACAGGTGTAGACAGGTTCCTGGTACGCCCAGTACTGATTGATTGCCTTCGAAGCAACGGTTCAGCCGAAGACTACTACACAGGCTTTGCAAGCCTTATTCTGACGAACACTAAAGGAACGCCAGAAGCTCCAAGCGGCTCCCCTAGGGAGGTTTTTGACTTGGCACTCAAAGCTCTTCAAGTAGCTCAACAAACTGGTCACTATAAATTGGTTGCTGAAAACTTACTGCCTTGGCTAGTGCAGAGGTGTTCATATATTTTGGAGCACCAGCGCTTTCGACTAATCCAACCCTCACTACACGAGGCTGACATCAGAGTTGCCTTGGAACAAGATGGTGTATCAACTGAAACCAAAGTGGCAGAAATCCTGACCGCCATCCTGCCAACTCTCGGAATCAGCAATCAGCGTGAACTCTCACAAATCTTGCTGGACTTACCCGGATAACCCTGCGCCCATCCATCTATCCCGAATAATTCACAAGCTATGCCAAAATAAGGTGTAAATCTGTACTGGGATAGCAACAAGATCCCCGGCTAAAGCCGTTCAGCCAATCAGTTGCCTAAGCCGACGCGCGTCCTGCCGATAATAGGGGACGATCAACCTGCTGGGGCGGAAAGCAAGCAATGTCTAAACTGTAAAGGATGCGCTGCAGGTCCGTGTCCATCATCCATGCAACGGAATCACGTCGGCACTTGGGGTGCCTGTGACGTAGTCGGACCACTTTTGCATCACCGATCGCCGACGTTCGAACAGATCGGAGCGTTGATAAGCCCCCTCAACTCCTTTGACGACATGGGCGAGACAGGCTTCGGCCACTTCTCGTGACACATTTACGTCCGCACACCACGACCGGAAACACGCCCTGGCAATGGCATGGGGAACGCCGTCAATCTTGTTTTCTCGGACGACTTTGGAAATGGTGGCATCTGAGAGCGGCTTGCCACGTGCAGAGGGAAAGAGGAGGGGACTGCCGCCACCGGCCTGCTTGGCCTCGTGCAGGAGCGCCAGGGCCCGGGCGGACAAGGGCACCCGATGCTCTTTGCCCGTTTTCGTGCGGGTCGCCGGAATTGACCACATCTTTTTGGTGACATCGATTTCCGACCATTCCGCCAGCCGCACCTCGCCGGATCGGGTCGCGGTAAGCACTTGAAACTCAAAGCAGCGGATCGTCGACCGAGAGGCCCCGGACCGTTGGATCGTGTCAAGGGCCTGGGCGACCTGGTCATGCGGAATCATTTTCAGGGAATGCTTGAGCGTCGCCGTGTTGGGGAGGGCCTCTCTGATGCCGTCCGTCGGGTCATCGGCCCGGAGGCCCTGCGCCTTGGCCCATTTGAATGTGCGGCTCATGCGGTGCTTGACCCGCTTCGCGGTTTCCGGTTTGGTCGTCCAAATGGGATCGAGAATCGCCAGCACGTCCGACGGCGTGATCTCGGCGACCGGCCGCTGGCCGATGACCGGGAAGACATAATTCCGCAAGGTCGCCCGCCAGAGCTTCGCGGATTTGCCGCTATGCTTCCACGTGGGCTCGTGTAATCTGATCACGGTGTCCGCCGCTTCCTGGAACGTGACCCCGATCGCTTGGCGTTTCCCGTGAATGAGCTTCTCGCCGTGATACCGCTTGCGGCGATTGTCCATCGCTTTCCGGCGCGCGTCTTCGACGGTGACCACCGGCCAGAGCCCCAAGCCTAAATCGTGTTGAGTTTTGTGGATCGTCAAGCGTTGCACCCACGTTTTTCTCGTGGCGGACTTGACGAGCAGATACAGGGTGGGGATGCGGTCACCATACCGTCCCGGCGTGGTGAGGGTTTTGATCTTCGTGTCCGTGAGACCGTTCATCAGGTTTGCTTCCGGCATCTGTTCCCAAGTTTGTTCCCAAGAACAGACCTGGTTTCGTGGGAACGCCATCCCCTTGTCCCTGTGGGGATTTACGGGAAGTATACATGAAAATATCAATGATATCAAGGTTTTAGAATGGAACAGGTGGGGATGTCGTGGACCAAGGCAGACTACGTGAGACTGTGTAAATGGCGGAGAGGGTGGGATTCGAACCCACGGTGCCGTTGCCAGCACACGTGCTCTCCAGGCACGCCGATTCGGCCACTCTCGCACCTCTCCGCACGACGAAGCATGCCATCTTAACATGGGTTTTTCGGACCAACAAGAAAACTCGTTGGCAGGTATGAGGTTCAAGCCCCTCACGTCCCCAAGGACTGGCGTCGTTGAAATAATCGTTGTCGCCGGGACGACCCCGTCAGCGCCTTAAAGAGATGGCCGCGAAAGAGCATCATCAGGACCGTCCCGACGGGCGTCAGGCACAGAACCAGGATCATGGCCGTCGAGGAGGACAGTCCGAGAGCCTGGAACCACTGGCTCAATACGGCGAAGGGCAATCCCAGGAGTTGAAAAAAATCCAAGCCAATCAGCCGGCCGCCCCGGCTCGAAATCGAAAAGAAAAAGGACAACCCGAACGGCGCCAGCATCACGACCAGGGGCAAAAACCATTCAATCCAATTTTCCAGGACGAATTCGTAGCTGTCTTTGAGGATTTCAAGGGAGGCACCGGCACGGCTCTGGTAAATCAGTTCGGGGACGGGATTGAGCAAAATGAACAGGAGCAGGAAGACGGCTGAGACGATCGCCGGCCCATACGGGTTAGCTTGCATGCCGAGCTCGAGAATCTGCAGGGGCACCCATACGATAAAGCCGACCGTGATCACGTCCCAGAAATAGCTGCCGGCCACGTCCCACAGGTCGCTCCACACCATGGGTCGCGCGCCCAACACGGCCTGCTCGAGTAACCCCAGAAACGCCCCGACCACAAATGCGTTGGCCACGCCCAGCAACAAGCCTCCCAACATACCGAGCCCCATGGCCAATCCGGTGGCCGCGTACATGAGCACGGCCAGGATCATGACCGCCGGCACGAGCAGCCAGTTTCCGGTCAGCGACCGCCAGGTCGCGAAGAGTGCTTGACGATAAAGTTGAAGAGTCGCTGGGACGAACTCCGACATGAGTCGTCGTGGCAAGTGAAAGACGATTAGCCTGATGATTTTTGCTTGAGGGCGAGAATTTCCTGCTGTTGGCGGTCCCGTTCCTGCTCGATCTTCTTCAGCCGGCTGGGCCGGTCAAGGGTCCACCACTTGACGCGATCCTTAAACGACACCGCTTTGGGCGCCACGCTTTTCAGCGGCTCCTCTTGAAAATGGAACCCCTTGTGGGACTCGCGCGTTTGGATGAATTGCTCGTAAATGTTCAGGTACAGTTTTTTGAGGTCCATCCCGAGCACCTTAGCCTACTCCGTTGGTTTCTGGCAAGAACCCACCGCTTGGCGTTCAGGCTGACGGCACGGGCGTTGACACCCCACGCACCGTATGGGTAAATAGCAAAAGGGCTCAAGCCCTTGACTTGAGGGTACAGCCATGCCGTTATCCAGGGAAAAGGAAACGATTCAGAGACGCGAGAGTGGCGGAACTGGCAGACGCGCGAGACTTAGGATCTCGTGGGAGACCGTGGGGGTTCAAATCCCCCCTCTCGCACCATTCCCCGCTGTCTTTCATCAACGAACGGACTCGACATGAAATTGGAAGTCACGGAATTGGGACCGGTTAAACGTGCGCTTAAAATCGAAGTGCCGGAAGACGCCGTCAACCAGGAGTTCGATCGGGTGTATACCGATCTGAAACGCCAGGTGCGCGTCCCTGGCTTCCGGCCCGGCAAGGCGCCGGTCGCCATGTTGGAAAAACGCTACGCGAAGGCCGTCGAACAGGACGTCATTCAGCGCCTGGTGCCGATTTACTACCAGAAGGCGATTCAGGAAGCCGGCGTGGCACCCGTGCTGGTTGAAATTTCTCCTATGGAGCGAATGAAAGCCCACCGCAACACGTCGCTGACCTTTACCGCTACGGTGGAAATCAAGCCGCCGATTGAATTACGCGATTATCGTCCGCCCAATCCGATCTCCTTGAAGCCCGATTCCCGGGCCATTACCGACCAGGACGTGGATAACTCCCTGGAACGATTGCGAGACAACCAGTCGCGGCTGGAGGCCGCCCCTTCCGGCACCCTCCTGGCTGAGGGCCTGTATGCCGTCGTGACGATCGAAGGTGTGGTCGACGGCGAGCCGGTGGAAGGTTCGAAAAAGGAAGGGCACCTCCACAAGGTGGGGTCTCAGGAACCCGTGCTGGGTCTCGTCATCGACGACGCGCTGGTAGGGAAACAGGAAGGAGACCACGCGGAACTTCAGCAGGAATATGCCGCCACGCATCCGGATGCCCGGCTGGCCGGCAAAGTCGTGACGTTTCATCTCTCCATCCTTGGCGTGAAACAGAAAATTCTCCCTCCGTTGGATGATGAATTTGCCAAAGATTGCGGGGAGTATGAGAACCTCGATGCGCTCAAAGACGTGATTCGCTCCGAATTGGAGTCGGTCCTCAAACGGGATATCGAAGAAGGCTACAAAGATCAGATCATGGAACGTCTGTTGGAAATGCATCACTTCGATCTGCCCGAGACCCTGGTTGAACGTGAAATCCGCACGCTGGTTCGACAACGCGTCATGGAACAGCAACGGAAAAAGAGCGGCAAGTTCTCAATGGATGATCAAATCCAAATGGAAGAGGAAGCGAAACGCATCCAACAGGAGGTGGCACCGGGAGCGCAGAAACGGGTCAAGCTCGGGTTGGTCTTGGAAGCCATTGCGGACAAGGAAGGGATTTCCGTCAGCGAACAGGAGATCGAGGAGGAATTCACCAAACTCGCCAAGGGTCTTCAAGTTCCACTGGATGACATCCGCAAAATGGTGGAATCGGGAGGGGAAAGTTCACTGCAGGAGTTCGAGGACCGCATCCGGGCCGAGAAATCGCTTCAACTGGTTTACCAATTTGCGGTGATTCAGGGGTAAGGCGCTCCGCAAACCCGTTTGGCACAGAAAGGGTACAACCGTATGTTAATTCCAATGGTCATTGAGAGTACGAACCGCGGTGAACGGGCGTACGATATTTACTCCCGCCTGTTGAAGGACCGCATTATCTTTCTCGGCGCGCCTATCGACGATGTCTTCTCCAACCTCATCATTGCGCAATTGCTGTTCCTGGAAGCCGAAGATCCGGAAAAAGACATCAACCTCTATATTAATTCCCCGGGCGGGAGCGTGACCGCGGGCATGGGTATTTACGACACCATGCAATACGTCAAACCTCCGATTACGACCATTTGTTTGGGTCAGGCCGCCAGCATGGGCGCGCTGCTCCTGGCGGCGGGCACCAAAGGCAAACGGTACGCCCTGCCCAACGCCCGGGTGATGATTCACCAACCCATGGGCGGATTTCAGGGACAAGCGACGGAGATCGACATTCACGCGCGCGAGATCCTGAAAATTCGCGAACGGCTCAACCAGATCATGGCGGAACACACGGGCCAGTCGTTGGATAAAATCAGCCAGGACACCGAGCGGGATTATTTCATGTCTGGCACGGAAGCCAGGGATTACGGTCTCATCGATGAAGTCATTGTCAGGGCGTCGGAAAAGGAGACAGCCGGCTCGAACGGCGCCTGACCGCTGAGCGTCGAGTACCCCATGGCCAAACAACTCAAATCGGACGAGAATCTCCGGTGTTCGTTCTGCGGGAAAAGCCGCGACCAGGTACGTAAACTGATTGCGGGACCCACCGTCTACATCTGCGACGAATGCGTGGGCCTCTGCAACGAAATCATGGCCGAGGAATGGCAAGAGGCCAAAGAAGCCCTTTCCTCTAAACTTCGCAAACCCGCCGAGATCAACCGCCACCTGGATCAATATATCATCGACCAGGCCCGCGCAAAAAAGATTCTCTCGGTCGCCGTTCACAATCACTATAAACGCATCGCCGCGAATGAAACCGGAGACGTCGAGCTCCAAAAGGGCAACATTCTGATGATCGGGCCGACGGGAACCGGGAAAACGTTATTGGCTCAAACCCTGGCCGATTACCTGGACGTGCCGTTTACCCTGGCCGATGCCACCACCTTGACTGAAGCGGGGTACGTCGGGGAAGACGTCGAGAACATTATCCTGAAACTGCTGCAAGCCGCGGATTATGAAGTCGACCGCGCCGAGCGCGGCATCATTTATATCGATGAGATCGACAAGATCACGCGGAAGGCCGACAGCCCCTCCATTACCCGCGACGTGTCGGGGGAAGGCGTGCAACAGGCCCTGCTGAAACTCATCGAAGGCACCGTGGCCAACGTGCCGCCGCAAGGCGGCCGGAAACATCCGCATCAGGAGTTCATCCAGGTGGACACCAAGAATATCCTGGTCATTTGTGGCGGGGCGTTTGTCGGTCTTGAACCCATTATCGAACGACGGTTGAACCGAAACCGCATGGGCTTCAAATCGGACCGGTCCGCCTCGCCGCAGGAACGCTCCGCGTCCCTGCTGGCCCATATCCAACCGGAAGACTTGCTGCAATACGGATTGATTCCCGAATTCATCGGGCGATTGCCGGTGGTGACGACGCTGGAAGAGTTGGATGAACAAGCGTTGGTCCGGATTTTGACCGAACCCAAGAATGCCTTAACCAAGCAGTATCAAAAGCTGTTGTCCTTTGACAACGTGAAACTGAAATTTACGGATGGGGCCCTCCATGCCGTCGCCGGAAAAGCCCATGCGCAAAAAACCGGGGCGCGGGGGCTTCGCGCGATCATGGAAGAGGTCATGCTCGATATCATGTACGAGATCCCCTCGCAAACCGAGATCAAGGAAGTGGTGATTACCGAGGACGTGATTCTCAAACACGGTGAACCGTTCAAATTTCTTGAACCGTCACCACGCATGAAACCCGCCGTGGGCTCGTAGCGGGGGGCGCCGGCCTCGCCGACGGTTGACGCACCAGGTGACAACGTCGTCACCGTTTCCACATACCCCACAACGCTACTCCTCGTCACGCGCCGAAGCTTCGCGCGGCTTTCTTTCTGCCGAATTGTTTGTTCTTGCCGTCGCCGTTCACGTCGTTCTTGCGCGGGGCGAACTCGAAACCCAATTTACCAGAACCGAGGTCGAGCGTGAGATGGGCGGCGAACTTGCGTCTGTTCTTCTTCGACACGAAACCCTGCAGGAGATCGGTTTTCCCGTTGCCCAACAATTGTCGCACTTCGCCGGCAGCGATCGGACGGTTCAGAATCTGCCGGCTGATTTTGAAATCACAAGCCGGTTGGTCACCGAGTCCATTGCGACAGACGTACCGTCTCGGCGTATCAAGCACCGGCGCTTGGCATTTGGGGCAGGGGCCGACCTGGTCGGAGGTCTGCGGATCAACGTCGTCATCCTCGGCGGTGTCACCGAAATCAAACGCCGCGGTGAAGTCGTCCTTGATGGTCAACTCGGCGGAAAATTCCCGGCCGAGACGGCTGCGGAACCCGTTCAGGGGGCCGAGTCGCCGGTCACGCAACAGGACGGTCACCTCGTTGGGTGACAGCTCCCGCCCGGCGATGGATTTCCAAATCGAGAAATCACAGCTTTCGCACACGAACTTGCGATAGTTCTCCCGCACCGTACCCTTGCCGCACTTGGGACAGGGTACGTCGAGCACGGCGTATTCGTCGTCAATCTGGTCAACGTCACACTGCCGGGCGGCCTCGACGATATCGGCCGTCATCCTGCGAATGTGCCGCATAAACTCTTCTGAGGAGAACTGGTCGCTTTCAATCTGCTTCAGTTTCTTTTCCCACTCGCCGGTCAATTCGGCCGTGGTCAATTCGTCAATCTTGAGGGCGCGCAACAACCTGAGGAGCGTCGTGGCCTTGGCCGTCGGGATCAGTTCACGGACGTCCCGCAGGATGTACCGGTTGCGGATCAATTCCTCGATGATCGCCGCACGCGTCGCAGGCGTGCCGAGACCGCGACCCTGCAGGGCTTCCCGCAGCTCATCATCCTCCATCAGTTTGCCCGCGCCTTCCATCGCGGACAGCAGGGTCGCCTCGTTATATCGCGGCGGAGCCTTGGTGTGCTTCCCTTCCAGTTCGATCTCGACCGTCCTGGCCGTTTCGGCGCCGGCGGCTCCCGACAGCGGAGGTAACGTCTCGTTGCTTTCCTTGCGCCCCATGACCTGCAACCAGCCGCTGTCGATCAACACCCGCCCGCGGGTTTCGAAGGTCTGCTCTTCAACGACGGTGCGGCGCACGGTGTTTTCAAAGCGGGCCGGAGGGTAGAAGGCCGCGATGAACGAGCGCGTGACCAGCTCATAGATGCGCCGTTCCTGTTCTTTCAGTTTACCCGGCACCTCCCCGGTCGGAATAATGGCAAAGTGGTCGGATACTTGCGCGTTGTTGAAGATGCGCTTGTTGTTCCCATTGATGAAGTTTTTGTGAAGGACCTGCCGGGCCCAGTGGCTGATCGGCCGGTCGTCTTCGCTCTCCGGCGACACAGCGCCCCGGTCGGCCTTGGCAGAGCCCAGCGATTGCATAATGTTCCTGGCGGTGTCCGGGTAATCCTCGGGCAACGTCCGTGAATCGGTACGCGGGTAGGTCAGGACCTTGTGCCGTTCATAGAGGGCCTGCGCGATGCCGAGCGTCGCCTTTGCCGAAAACCCGAACCGTCGGTTCGCTTCACGCTGGAGTGACGTCAGATCAAACAGCATCGGCGGCTGCTGGCTCGATGGCTTCGTGGTTTCGGACACGGTGCCCTCCCGATTCGCACATTGCGCCACGATGGCCTCGGCCCGGGTCTTATCCCAGATGCGCTCAGGCTTGGTGGTGCCATGTTGATCCTTGCCCCCATCGGATGCAGCGCCCTGCTTGGCCCGGGCTTGCAACTGCGGATCAACCCAGTGCCCTTCGTACTTTCCTGAGGCAATCGCGAAGGTGGCCTTGACCTCCCAATACTCGCGAGGCTCGAAATGCTGGATCTCTTTCTCGCGGTCGACAAGGATCGCAAGCGTCGGTGTCTGTACTCGTCCCACCGTCGTCAGTGAAAACCCGCCACCGCTCGAATTCAGTGCGGTCATCGCCCGGGTGGCATTGATTCCGATGAGCCAGTCGGACTCCGAGCGACACACCGCGGCACGCTGGAGAGGTAACACTGTCTCACCGTCACGCAGACGCTCAAAGCCCTCGCGGATCGCCTGCGGGGTCATGGATTGCAACCACAGGCGTTGGACCGGCTTTGATCCCTTGAAATGGCGGATCAGGTAATGAAAGATCAGTTCGCCCTCGCGGCCGGCATCGCAGGCGTTGATGACCCTGTCAATATCTTTGCGCGCGTACAGTTTCTTGATGAGTTTGAGTTGCGATTCATTCTTCTGTATCGGTTTGAGTTCAAAGTGATCGGGAATCACCGGGAGGTTGGCGAGCGCCCACTTCCCTCGCTCGACTTCAACGCCTTCAGGGGCAACCAGTTCGAGCATGTGACCGACTGCCGACGTCACGACGTGGGCCGGCCCCTCGAAAAAGTTTTTGTCGTTCTGAAACCCACCGAGTGCCTTGGTGATGTCGCGGGCCACCGAGGGTTTCTCGGTAATGACCAACGTCTTGCCCACTCCTTCGGGCACGCGGGAGCGCGCCTTCTTTTTCGCGGGTGCGGTGGACGTACGGGCAGGCATCAGCAGGACGTCCTGATATAACAGGAACCGGGCACCTGTCGTATACAGCCTCGCAATTCCAGGCTGAGCAGCAGGCTCATCACTTCGGCCCGATCAAACGGCGCTTCCATTAACACCTCGTCAATCGACACGGGGTCTTCATGCAACAGAGACAGCACGCGTCGTTCTTTGGGGGTGAAGCTCGGAGAGGTTGTCTCCTGAAAACCGGCATTCTTTACTCGATCGCCTATGGGTCCGTCAAGCTGAGGGAGCAATTCTTCAACGACGTCCCGCGCCTCTTCAACGAGTTTGGCCCCTTGTTTGATGAGTCCATGAGCCCCTCGATGTTTTCCGGATTTGACGGCACCCGGAATGGCAAAGACCTCACGGTTCTGCTCGAGCGCAAATCGTGCCGTGATCAACGCGCCACTTTTTTGATCGGCTTCCGAGACGATCACGCCTAACGACAATCCGCTGATAATCCGGTTGCGACGAGGGAAATGGTGCGGCAGCGGCGGGGCCCCAAGCGGCAATTCCGATACCACGGCGCCATGGCCTTCAATGTCCCGTCGTAATTGTCGATGTTCGGGCGGATACGTTCGATCCACTCCACACCCGATGACGGCAATCGTCCTGGCGTTGGCCGCCAGCGCGCCTCGATGGGCTGCCGCGTCGATTCCCCGTGCCAGCCCGCTCACGATCGTCAACCCCATGCCGGCCAATTGTTGGCTGAGTTCTTGCGTCATGAGCGCCCCCGCCGGGGAGGCTTTTCTCGATCCCACGATCGCGACGGCATGATCGTCGGACGCCGGCAACGTGCCGCGCACGTATAACAAGGGCGGGGGGTCGGGGATCATCGCCAACCGGCGAGGATAGGCGTCATCCAGAATCGTGACAACCCCACTTTCGCCCTTTTCGAGCAGCCGCATTTCCTTCCGAACTTGCGCCACGACACTTGGCTCAGGTTCTTTTTGCAATGCGGTCACCACGGAAGGACGCAATCCGGCCACGTGCCGCAAGTCGGACGCCGAAGCGGACAGCACCTCCTTCGGCCCGCCAAAATGCCGGACGAGCGTACAGATGGTCCCGTCACTGACGCCCTTCACTGACCGCAGGATCAGCCACGCTTCCAGCCATTCCATGGTTCAACAGAACCACAAACAAGACGTGGATGGGATGGGCATCGGTCGGCTAGGCGACTCCCGCACCTTCGCCCAACACCACGATATCATACTGCTCGAGAGGGAGCAGAGGGTCGGCATTCACCATGATCCGATACTGAAATTCCCGTTGAAGCTGCTCAAGCGTTTCGGGCTCGGTGTCTTGCAGCATCTCCACGATATGGGGATGGGCCCCGATGACTACGGTTTGCTGCCCGGCTGCCCGTCCGATTCGGCGGACGTCGCGGAAAATATCGTACACCACCGTGAGCGCAGATCGGGTATATCCGCGACCGTCACAATCGGTGCAGACGTCGGAGAGCGTCCGGAGCAGGTCTTCCCGCACGCGTTCTCGTGAAATCTCGATCAACCCCAGGTCACTGATACGGGAAATGCGCGTGCGCGCTTTATCATTGCCCATCGCGTCCACGAGGGCGTGATAGACTTTGTCACGATTCCGCCCTCGCTCCATGTCGATGAAGTCGATAATGATGATTCCCCCGATTCCGCGAAGTTTGATCTGGTAGGCGATCTCGCGGGCCGCTTCCAGGTTGTTTCGCAAAATCGTTTCTTCCTGATCGCGCTTTCCAACGTACCGACCCGTGTTCACGTCGATGACCGTCATGGCTTCCGTATGATCGATCACAATGTGGCCGCCGGACTTCAGCCAGACTTTCCGGCTCAGGGCGCGAGAGATTTCCTGTTCAATCCCCAAATGATCGAACAGACTCTCATCCTTGTCGTAGTGGTAAATGCGAGACGTCTGATCGGGAAGGTACCGCCGGACAAACTCCCTGACCGCTTCACATTCTTCTTTCGAATCGATGAGGAGCCTCTTGACGTTCTTGGTAAATAAATCGCGGACCACCCGGAGCGTCAGGTCCAAATCCATATGCAACGCGGCGGGTGCCGGCTGACGATCCTGCTTCTTGACGATATCTTGCCACATGGCGGTCAAGAACCCGACGTCGGCTTTGAGATCCTCCTCGCTGACCCCTTCGCTCACCGTCCGGACAATGTAGCCATACCCGGGTTCCCGGATGCGTTTCATGATGTCTTTGAGACGACTGCGCTCCTCCTCCTCGGCAATGCGTCGTGAGATCCCGATATGATCGACGTTCGGCATGAGCACCAGGAAACGGCCCGGCAGTGAGCAATAGGACGTCACTCGGGGGCCTTTGGTCCCGATCGGGCCTTTGGAAATCTGCACGACGAGTTCCTGGTCTTCTTCCAACAACTCCTGAATGGGCCGCACCGTTTGCCGTCGGGGACGCGGAAATTCCGGACCCTTCTCATCTTCATCACTGTCGACCAGGATATCACCCGGTTCGGTACCGACTGACAAATCCGACACGTGCATAAAGGCGGCGCGGTCCAGCCCGATATCAATAAACGCGGCCTGCATGCCAGGCAGGACTTTGACCACTTTGCCTTTGTAGACGTTGCCGACAAAATCTTTTTTCTTGGCGCGGTCCACGTAGAGTTCCGTGACCACTTTATTCTCCAACACCGCCGCACGCGTTTCTTGCGGCGTGATGTTGATGGCAATTTCAACTCCCATACCTCTACTCCTTTATTTCATCACCCGGGATGTGCGACCCGGGGGAAAGGCTAACCATGCCCCGGCCATGGCTGGCAATCCAAAAGCGTGACACGGATTCTCCCTTTCGTCAAATGATCCATCTGCTCCACGACGGGAAAACCTCACGCGAACGGTTCACGGCGATAATTTGAGTCTTTCCCGCTTCACACCGAACAGCAGGCCCAGCCCGGCCATGGTCATAATCGTCGCACTCCCCCCGTAACTGAGTAACGGCAACGGAATGCCGACAATGGGTGCCAGACCAATGGTCATCCCCACGTTGACCACCATATTGAACGTCAACATGCCCACAAACCCGATAGCCAACAGGGCACCCAATGAATCCTTGGCTTTCGCCGCGATCTCCAGCCCCATGAGCAGCAACGCGAGAAACAGACTGATGAAGAGGACCCCACCCAAAAACCCCCATTCCTCGGCCAGGACCGCGAAGATAAAATCGGTGTGACCTTCCGGAAGAAATTTGAATTGCGTTTGTGTCCCGCTATGGAACCCTTTTCCGATCAATTGCCCCGAACCCACGGCAATGCGAGATTGCATCCCTTGGTAGCCTCTTCCCGCCGGATCATAGTCCGGATTCACAAAACTCAAGATCCGTTCCTTTTGGTAGTCATGAAGCGAACCCCATAATTCACTCCAGGCAAAGGGGAACAGCATCAGCGCGGACAACAAGACCACCCCGAACGCTTTAGACTTGACGCCGACGACCAGCAGCAAGGTGACGTAAATCGACAAAAAGCTCAGACTGCTTCCCAAGTCCGGTTGTTTGAGAATCAGGAAAAATCCCGGCACGGTGATCAACGCCGGGACGATCACCCGATACCACCAACCTCGACGATTTTGGGTGGCATAATAGACGGCCAACACCAGCAGAAGCGGAATCTTGACAAATTCTGCCGGCTGAAACGCCAGCGGCCCGAGGGCAATCCATCGTTGAGCCCCGTGACTGGCCTTCCCCCCGAAGAGAACGACCACGAGGAGCAGCAATGCAAAGCCGTACAGCAGAAACGACCATCGAGCGACTTTGTGGTAATCGATTCGCGACACCGCCAGAAAAGCCAGCGCGCCCACACCGATCCATATCGCCTGTTTCAGATACAGAGGAAACTGAGTCCCGGCTTGTTCCGCCGTTACGCTGTATATGGTCAGGACTCCGATGGCTGACAACGCCAGAATAATCGCGCAGAAGGACCAATCAAACCGGTCGAACTCTCGCCTGTGACGCCATGGTTCATCAATCACGCCGCGGCTCCTGTTGCATCACCTTGTCGGATGGCCTCGTCAGGGACACCTGTGTGCGCTCTTTGTCATCAACCCCATATGACACATAGGCCTCGATCAGTTCTTTCGCCAACGGGGCTGCCGCAGACCCGCCATGGCCCATGTGTTCGACCAACACGGCCACGGCGATACCGGGCTGTTCGAATGGTGCATAGGCGACGAACCAGGCGTGGTCTCGAAATCGCTTCGGGGTCTCTTCTTGGGATTCCGAACGTAATGAGACCACTTGTGCCGTCCCGGTTTTTCCGGCCAACGGGACCACCGACGATCGAGCTTGTCGCGCCGTTCCTTCGGTGACCACCGCCGCCAGCGCCGCTTGAATGACTTCCAGTTGATGGACCGGTAACGTCAGGGGGACCGCTTGTGTCGGACTCCACTCATCAATCCATTCGCCCCTTCGTCCCCGCACGCCACGAAGGACATGCGGTTGAAACGCAATCCCGTTGTTCCCGATCATGCCGATGACTTTCGCCATTTGCAGTGGGGTAACCGTGACGTACCCTTGTCCGATGGACACGGAAACGGTTTCACCCGGATACCATGGTTCCCCTCGTGCTTGACGTTTCCATTCCCGGGACGGCACGAGTCCCGTTCCTTCGGCGGGAAGGTCGATGCCCGTTCTCGCTCCCAATCCGAATTGTTTCGCATAGGCCGCAATGGTCTCGATACCCATGCGATGGCCTAAGCGATAAAAATACACGTCACACGAGTCGGCTATCGCATGATGCAGATCGACATTGCCATGACCATACTTCTTCCAATCCCGAAAGGTTCGGTCGCCCAATCGAAACCGTCCTCCACAATCCAGCGTATCGGTGGGGCCAACGGCATTGGTCTCAAGGGCAGCCGTCGCCATAATGATCTTAAACGTGGAGCCTGGTGGATACTGACCCTGAATCGCTCGGTTCGTGAGAGGGTGACGCTCGTCCTGAAGAATGTCATTCCAGACATCGGCACGTAATCCACGGGATAAGGCATTGGGATCAAAACTCGGCCGGCTCGCCAAGGCCAGGATATCCCCCGTTTGCGGGTCCAAGGCCACAATCGCACCGGCTTCTTCCCCTAACAAGTCTTCAGCCAATTTCTGCAAACGAAAGTCAATCGTGAGATACACGTCATTTCCCACTTGCGGCTTATCCACGGAAATCATGCGCTTCTCATGCCCCAACGCGTCGACTTCGATGAGTTTTCGCCCTGCGTGCCCTCGCAACGTCCTCTCGTAGATCCGTTCCACGCCATACTGGCCTATGACGCTACCTGCGGGCAGCCCTTGAAACGCTTCACGTGTGAGTTGTTCCTCTGAAGCGACCCCCACGTACCCAAGCACGTGGGCGGCATAGCCTCCCTCTGGATTGTTCCGCTGAAATTCCGGACGAATCACCACACCGGGCAGATCCAACCGATGTGATTCGACAATGGCCGCTTCTTTGAGACTGACGCCTTTTTTCAAACGAACCGGTGTGCCCCTGACGTGCGTGTCCATAGTCTTGGTCAACTCACTCCGGTCCAACGACAACAATGTGACGAGCTTCCCGATCAGGGCTTCGCGGTCCGGCACGTCACCGAGTTGCACGTACAAATTGAAACTCGGGACACGGTTCGCCAGCAAGATTCCGTTCCGGTCATAAATGAATCCGCGAACCGGATGTAACACCACCGAGCGGGTCCGATTGTCATGAGAAAGATTGCGATAGTAGGCCCCATCACGAACTTGAAGCTGCCATAAGCGCACGGCCAACAACCCCACAATGATCAACACGACGACTCTGATGAGCAGCAATCGTCCCTGGATGTCCGCTAATCCGGTTGATTGGAGACCGGGATCCGGTATGTCCGGCTTCATTGACAGACCTCACACCGATTCATCACGGGACGTCCCTCACGGACTCGGCGCTTCAAACAGCCACCGGCCGAAGACCCAGCTGGCCATGATGGCCACAAGTCCGTCCAAGACCGCTTGTGGCAATAAGATATAGGAAAATCCGTACAGCATCTCTCCCAAACCCATGCCCATCCGTGACCACAGCAAAAACACCATGGCGGAAAGACCTGAACATGCCATAACCGGCACAAAGGCGGAACAGGGCTCCCTATTGGACAAATTCCTGGCAATGACGCCAGCCAGGTATCCCACGCCGGCTTTTGTGAACGTCTGGAGTCCAAACGGACCGGCGGAAAATAAATCCTGGAGAAAGCCCAGGCCAAACCCCACGATCAGGCCGTGAACCGGTCCGGTCCGAAAACCAATAAAACACGCGATGACGAGACAGAAGTCCGGTTGAATCCCGAAAGGATTGACAGAAGACAACACGGTGGTCTGAAAGGAAAAAAGGAGCAGAGTCAACAGCGTATACGCACCAATCTTCATGGAGTCGGATTCTGTGGTCCCGGGGCCATCAATGCGTGATCGAGTGACAGCATGGCTTCCGGTGACCGAGGAGACACGACGATCAGCACTTCGTCCAAGTGTCGAAACTTGACGGCCGGCACGATTTGGGCGGTGCGGAACAAACTGTCTTCACTTTCTTCGACGCGGGTGACTTCTCCTATCAACACCCCGCGTGGAAATCCTCCCGTCAAACCTGACGTGACCACGACATCCCCTGGTTTGACCGCGGAAAGCGGGGGAAGATATTTCATGCGGACCAGCCCTTGCGACGTTCCCTGGACCATGCCTTCATCGCGCGTCCGTTGAATCATGCCCGCGATGACAAGATTCGGGTCGATCGTCAACAAGGCAATGCTCGTAGACCCCGAGGTTCTGACGATGCGTCCCGCCACCCCGGCCGGCGTAATGACGCCCATCTGTTCCCGAATGCCGTCATCTTCACCTTTATTCAGAATCACGCCTTGATACCAATTCGACACACTGCGGCCAATGACCTTCGCCGCCACCGTCCGGACCGATTCGTCCTCCTGAAATTCCAACAGCGAGGCCAACCGTTCCGCCATGTATGCCTGTTCCCGCAATCGATTCACCTCTCCATTGAGTTGCCGGACTGTTTCCCGAAGCTGACGGTTTTGTTGGGAAAGACCCTGGAGGGCAATATAGTGCATCCACCATTCACGCAGGGTTCGATCCACTGCGGCCATGCCCTTCACGGGAATGGCGACAAGATCGGCAAGAGGTTCGCCGAGCGTGTGGAAGAGAAATTGAGATTGCCGGGGCAAGAGGGCAAACACGACAAAGACGATGACCAGGACGGCCACGCCAACCCGCTTCACGCCGGAACCCCAAAACACCCCAGGCCGAAACCGGCCACGCATAAGAAGTTGTTCCTTTACGAACTGACGGCCGACATAGAGGAGACGCTCCGCAGGAGGGGAAGCTCTTCGAGCGTTTTGCCGACTCCTAAGACGACTGACGTGAGGGGATCATCGACGTTGACAATAGGAAGTCCGGTTTCCTCCCGCAACCGGGCGTCCAATCCGCGTAACAGCGCTCCGCCCCCTGTCAACACGATGCCTCGATCCACGATATCTCCCGCCAATTCAGGGGGGGTATGTTCCAACGCTATCTTGATGGCCGACACAATGGCCGAAATGCATTCTTGCAAGGCTTCCCGGACTTCACCGTCTTCCAGCGCAATGGTCCGGGGAATACCGGAAACCAAATCACGTCCTTTGACCATCATTTGGGCTTTCTCTTCCAAGGGATAGGCGGAACCGATGGCCACTTTCACTCGCTCCGCCATATGCTCACCGATCAATAAATTATGTTCACGCTTCACGTGATTGATAATAGCCAAGTCGATTTGGTCGCCGGCCACTTTCACGGATTCACTGTAAACAATCCCTCCCAATGAAATGACGGCGACATCGGTCGTGCCCCCTCCCACGTCGACCACCATGTTCCCCGACGGTTCGGTGATCGGCAGCCCCGCTCCGATGGCCGCCGCGACGGGTTCTTCGATCAAATAGACTTCACGCGCACCGGCCAATTCCGCCGATTCCTTGACGGCTCGCTGTTCCACTTGCGTGATGCGTGACGGCACACCGATGATGATCCGAGGCCGGACAAATGCCGTACGATTGTGAACCTTGGTAATGAAATATCGAAGCATGCGCTCGGCCATTTCAAAGTCCGCGATGACCCCTTCCTTCATCGGACGAATGGCGGAAATGTTGCCGGGCGTCCGGCCAACCATGCGCTTGGCTTCACTCCCCACGGCCAAAATTTTGCTTGTTTGCTGTTCGATCGCCACGACCGAGGGCTCATTCAACACAATGCCTTTCCCTTGGACATACACCAAGGTATGGGCCGTCCCAAGATCAATGGCCATATCGCTCGAGAACAAACTCAAAAATTGGCTGATCAATCCCATGATCGGTTCACCGGCACAAACAGCCTCTCAGACTGAACTCGGAGACGAGGGTTCTCATAGAGGACGCGTCTTGTCGGTCCCTTGGGCATTCACCACTCCGTTCGACGACCAACTCTCCATGGATTCGCTCGGCGGGAGCAGACTATCCCGGAAGCAAAACGACGACTCACGCCCGGCAACAAAGGGAAGACCGCTGTTCGGAAAAATGGACGTTCGAAGAGAAGGACGGACAAGACTTGTTCACTCTCCAATCAATTCCCACACGTGGGAATTGTCCGCGCTTTAGGTCACTCAGTATAGCAGACCTGACGCCTAACCTCAAAAGATTATGCACCCCTTTGATGGGCGCAACCGGGCAGGGAATCGGAGACGTGTCAGAAACCGGCCGTCCGGTGTTTGGTGAGGACGAGGACGACCGCCTCATTGACAGGCCTCGGCAGAGACGTAACAATGCGTGGCCGTGATCCCGTCACATGAACGCCTCGGCTCCTTGCGCGGCTCCGGGTATTCTCTCAAAAACATCCAGGTTTTGGTATGAATCCAAACGACTCCGACTGTCGTACAGGTGTCCGCTACCAGCCCGACGAAACACCGCCGATGGCGCTCGCCGTCGGACTGGGGATGCAACTCGCCGTTCTCAGTGTCGCCGCCACGGTATTGGTGCCGGCCATCATCATCCGGGCCGGTGGCGGGTCTGAATCCTACCTGTCATGGGCGGTATTCGCCGCGGTTGCGGTCTGTGGCGCGACCACGGTGTTGCAGGCGGTTCGGTTCGGCCAGATCGGGTCGGGGTACGTGCTCTTGATGAGCATTTCCGGAGCGTCCATTGCAATCAGTATCACGGCGCTTGCCAGAGGCGGGCCGGCACTGTTGGCCACCCTGGTCGTTGTCTCCTCGCTCGTCCCGCTGGCGCTGTCGACACGGCTCTGGTTCCTCCGACGAATCCTGACACCGACCGTCACGGGAACCGTGATCATGCTGATACCGGTCACGGTGATGTCGCACGTCTTCGAAATGCTGAAGGACATCCCGGATGGAGTTCCGGCCATGGCCGCGCCGCTCAGTACGCTTGCGACCCTGCTGGTTATTGCCGGCTGCGTCCTGAAGGGAACGGGGGCGTGGCGACTTTGGGCACCGGTGATCGGCGTCGTGGCCGGTTCGGCTGTTGCCGGAGTTTTCGGCTTCTACGACGTGCACCGCGTCGCCGAGGCATCGTGGATCGGTCTCCCGCAGGGCACCTGGCCGGGCTTTGATCTCGAGTTCTCGACGGTTTTCTGGACATTGCTTCCGGCATTCGTGCTCGTGGCCCTGATCGATACCATGCAAACCATCAGCGCGTCGATCGCCATCCAGCACGTATCCTGGCGCCAACCTCGTGCGGTGGACTTCCGGGCCGTACAGGGCGCGGTAGCCGCCGCAGGAGTCGCGAAACTATTGTCCGGCCTCTCGGGCACGGTGCCGAACACGACCTACTCGACGACCGTCTCCATGACCGAATTGACGGGCGTCAGCGCCCGAAGCGTCGGGATCGCACTCGGGACGGTGCTCATCCTGCTGGCTTTTCTTCCCAAGGCGCTTGCCGTGATCCTGGCCATCCCAGGCCCGGTGGTCGCAGCCTATCTTGCCGTCTTTCTGGCCATGCTGTTCGTCATCGGCATGAACCTGGTTGTCCGGGACGGGATCGACTACCGCAAGGGTCTTATCTGCGGCGTCGGGTTCTGGGTGGGGGTCGGGTTCCAGAACGGCATGATCTTTCCCGAGTGGGTTTCGGAATTTGCCGGGGGTCTTCTTCAAAACGGGATGACGGCCGGCGGGTTCGTCGCCATCATCATGACCCTTTTTATGGGTCTGACCACATCACGACACCGGCTGGAGTCGGAATTCAGCGTCTCGGCCCTGCCGAAAATCAGAGAGTTTATCCTCGGCTTCGCTTCCCAAAGCGGGTGGGATGCCGAGATGGCAAACCGTCTGGACGCCGCCAGCGAGGAGACGCTGCTGACGCTTCTCCAACGACAAGGGGCAGGAGGGACGGTTGAGCAACGACGTCTGTTGCTGGTGGCCTGCAAGGAAGACGGCGCGGCGGTCCTTGAGTTTGTGGCCTCGACCGGAGAAGAAAACCTGCAGGACCGGATCGCGCTGCTGGGCACGCGGACCAACGCGGATCTGATCGAGCAGGAAGTGTCACTCCGGCTGCTACGGCACCTTGCGTCCTCGGTTCGCCACCAGCAATATCATGGCACGGACATCGTGACCATCCGCGTGGAGGCTTAAGGCTCGTTGGCCGCGACAACGGCCTTGCCGTAGACTGACCTTAGGGTGCTTTCCCGCTTCTGCACCGCAAGGTCACGCGGTTGCGCTCGCCAATCCGCTCGTACGTGTATTCATCCGAAAATTTCTTTGTAAGAAAGATGCCGAGACCGCCAACGGGACGGTCGGTCAACGCCGATGTGGTATCCGCTTCCGGCGCCTCGGTAAACGGGTCGAACGCGGGCCCATTATCTTCAACCTGAGCGACAACAAACGCGTCTTCCACCGACAGACATAGCTCCAGTTCCGGTCCGGACACCGAGGGCAGGGAGTAGTTGACACTGTTGGTGATCAGTTCTTCGAGCATCAGATTCAGGCGATTTTGCAAACCCATGTCCAACTCGTGGGCGCCGGCAAACTCTTCCAGAGACTGTTCCAGTTCCGTAATCGAAGACAAGTCCGGCGTAAGGGAAATCCGTTTCATTGCATTCCTGACCTGAACGAATCAGACACAACTCGCCGGAGCGAGTATAGCATGAACGATGGATCAGTATCGTATTTTTGTGGCTTTGAATCAACAGGCCGATGCAAAAAGGTGAAAGACACGCGCAACGGGACTCGACCGCACGGAAACCCTCCAGTTCCCACGTTGGCCTTGGCATACCAACTCTAATCGAGTACTATCAGCCATCACTGACGACCGACGAGCCAATTATACGTATAACCACGCAGTGGCATGATCCCTTGCATGGCTATTGAAGCAAACGTGTATGAATGCTATGGTAGTTGTTTATCTTTGCATTTTCCGCATTTCAGATAAACGATTCCCCTTTCATGGAACGTGACGCGTCAGCGTTGATGAAAGTGGGGTAAATTCGCTTAATTATAGCGTTTGAGATTGACCTATTTGGAGGCAAGACTCATGGAGGAAAAAGCCAAGCTGTCCGTGGAGGCCGAACAGGGCGACAAAGCCACGATCCTGATCGTGACCGGGCGAGTGGATGGTTCCAGTGTGGGCATTCTGGAGAGTGCCGTACAGGAACAGATCAATGCCGGGAATAAAACCCTGGTCTTTGATTTTCAAGATCTGAGTTACATCAGCAGTGCCGGTCTACGGGCATTGCTCATCGCCGCCCGTCTGACCCAGAAAGAAGGGGGCAAGGCGCTGTTTTGCGCCCTTGCGGATCACATCGCTGAAATTTTCGAGATCAGCGGGTTCAATGAAATTCTGGATATTCGCGCCACCAGGGCCGATGCCCTTGGAGCAGTCTGAGCGAAGGCTCGTACTGGAGAATGGCAACGCGACCACTAAGAACAACGACGGGAGAGTCAAGTCGTGGGTAAACCACCAACTCAGGTGCTGGTCGTCGATGACGAAGAAGATCTTGAGTTGCTGGTGCGTCAGAAGTTCCGCCGCCGGATCCGCGACGGGGACCTGAGGTTTCTTTTTGCCCACAACGGCAAAGAGGCGCTGGAGGTGCTGGAAGAGCACCCTGATGTCTACCTGGTCCTCTCCGATATCAACATGCCGGTGATGGACGGTCTGACCCTGCTGAGTCAGCTTGCCGATGGCGAACAGGATATCCAAGCGGTCATCGTATCCGCCTATGGTGACATGAAGAACATTCGTACGGCCATGAACCGTGGGGCGTTCGACTTTTTAACAAAGCCGATCGATTTCAACGACCTTGAAGCGACTATCGAAAAAGGCCTCAAGCACGTTCAAGCGCTGCAAAGCGCCTTGGAAACCAGGGATCGACTGGTTGCCGTCAAGCAGGAACTCGACATGGCCCGAGACGTGCAGATGTCGCTCCAGCCAAAGGAGATCCCGGACAGCGAGACCCACGACATTAAAGCGGTGATCCTCCCGGCACGAGAGGTCGGTGGAGACCTGTACGATTTCTTTCACATTGACGAATCACGCATCGCACTGGTGATTGCGGATGTGTCCGGCAAAGGGGTGCCGGCCGCGCTGTTCACGACCGTGACCCGTGCGCTCCTGCGCGCAACATCCTCAAAGGACTATTCCACACCGGCAGAGTGCCTGACGAGAGTCAATGAACTGCTCTGCGAGAGCAACCCCTCCTGTATCTTCATTACGCTGTTTTTCGGGGTGCTCGACCTGCGGAACGGCGAACTCCACTATTCCAACGCCGGTCACAATCCCCCCAGACTACTGCAGGCCGATTCCCAAGTCGAGGTCGTGCCCAAAACCAGAAACATCGTACTGGGGATACAACCCGGCCACACGTATAACAATGATCAAATCCAGCTCAGGCCAGGCGATACCCTGTTCCTCTACACCGATGGGATCACGGAAGCGGAAAACTTCCAGGATGAGGAATTCACGGAATCGCGTCTTGACGAGAAACTCGCCGGACTTGCCGGGGCCAGTGCGGAACGGGTTGCCACGGAGATCGTGGACGCCGTGCAAGAATTTGTCGGAGATGCCCCGCAATCAGACGACATCACGTGCGTGGTGGCACGTTTTCGGCCGGATCCCTCCTAAGCGACGCGACCCTACTCTGCCATGAAGATATGGATGATCCCGGTCCTTTTGCTGGTTCTGGTCACGGCGTGGGGGCCAGCCCGGGCAGAGTCCGATCAACGAACAATAGTCTTCGGTCAGTCCGCAGCTCTCACCGGCCCGGCGCGAGCACTCGGCATCGGCATGCGCCTCGGGCTCCACGCGGCATTTTCCGAAGTGAATCGCGAGGGTGGCGTCCACGGTCGTCTGCTCCACCTCGAATCCTTGGACGACAGATACGAACCCGAAGCCGCGATTGCCAACACCCGCACCCTGATTGAACAAAACAAAGTTTTTGCCCTGATCGGCGCCGTCGGTACGCCAACGTCGAAATCAGCCCAACCTGTCGCCACGGAGGCGGGAGTACCCTATATTGCTCCATTCACCGGGGCGGAATTTCTTCGGGATGCGAAGAAGCGTCCCAATGTGGTGAACGTGCGGGCGTCCTACTATCAGGAAACTGAGGAAATGGTCGTCCGGCTTCACGAAGATCTGGGCATAGACCGGATCAGCATTTTTTACCAGAACGATTCCTTCGGTCAGGCCGGGCTCAACGGGCTGCGCCGTGCGGTCAATCGCCATGGCCTGAACTTGATTGAAGAGGTGTACTATACCCGCAATACCGAGGCCGTCAAAATTGCCCTGCTGGATTTGCGCCAGGCCAACGCCGAGGCCGTCGTCATCGTCGGGGCCTATAAACCTGCGGCGACAATGATCCGATGGGCGAGACGACTGAATTTCAATCCCTATTTTATCAACATTTCATTCATCGGGAGTGCTGCCTTGGCGAAAGCCTTGGGACCGGACGGGACCGGCGTGTACGTGACCCAAGTGGTGCCTTTCCCGAGGGATACGACCCTGCCGATCGTCGCGCAATACCAGAAGGCGCTGAAAGAAATTGACACGAACAGCAAACCCAGTTTTGTCTCGCTGGAAGGCTACCTGGCAGGCCGTATCGCGATTGAAGGTCTGCGGCTTGCCGGACCGGATCCGACCAGAGAAAGCTTTCTGCATGCGCTGACGCAGGCGGGAGACATCGATCTGGGCGGGTTTCGTTTGCGCTACGGCGTCGATGACAATCAGGGGTCGGACCGCGTGTACCTGACTCGCATCGATAAGAGGGGGCGCTTCCAGTCGGTCAACAAGATGTCGGCACCATGAACGAACCTCCATCCACCGGACCCAAAAACCCGACCGATTCCGGCGCACCTCCACTGCAGGTGAAACCTGCCGCCATTGAAGAACCGGAAAGAGAACGAAAATTCCGCGTCGGAGTCGGCGCACGGCTGTATTTCCTGCTCTTCGGTGCTGTGGTTCTCATGGGCGGTGCCACCGTACTGGCTTACTTTACCTTCAACGAAACGTTGCAACACGAAATCCGGCTGGCAGAATACAGCATGCCCAACCTGATCAATTCGGTGGACGTGGCCCGAAAGAGTGCCGTCGTGGTCAACGGGGCCTTTCGTCTGGTGTCGGCCTCCTCGAAAGAGGAGCATACGGCCGTGGTGGAAGCCACGGCTCGAGAAATAGCCTCGCTCGAAAACACCATCCTGGAACTGGAAGCCCGTTCCGCCTTCGGCGAACAAACGCGGCTAATCAGGTCAAATCTGGAGGAACTGGGTAAGCATCTGGACGTGATCAAGGAATCCTCCGCCCGGCGTCTGGAAATTGACCGGGCACTCAACGTCTTTATTGACGAACTCGGAGAAACAACCAGGCGCGTGGAACGTTTGTTGGTCCAAGCCATTGATGATCAAGCTTTTTACCTGGTATCGGGATTACGGCAGTTGGATGATAAGATCGACTCCATTCGTAAGCGGGCCTCCGAAGACGAACTGACCGCTTATCGAAATCTGATTACCGTGAACCAGTCCTCCAATCTTGCCGTATTGTTGTTGGATGAGGTCCTGGTTCTGGCTGACCGCCAGTTTCTTACCCCCTTGGAGGAACGCTTCCAGAGTGCCGTCCGGAATTTCATCCAAGCCTATGCGAAACTCCCGGAGTCCATGCAGAATGATCTTCTCGAAGAAAACCTGACCCGTCTGGACGAAATCGGAGAAGGCCCGGAAGGAGTCATTAAGCTACGGATGGAAGCGTTACTCAGGCTGGAACAGGAGCAGGAAACCTTGGCACAGGCGCGAACCACCTCGGAATCGCTGGTGTCGGAGGTCAACAATCTGGTCGAGCAAATTAACGAGGAGGCCATTCAATCCAGCGAAGCTTCTCGCGCAGCCGCCCAAACGGGGATCCTCCTGCTGATTCTCCTCAACGTATTCGTGACCATTGGCGCTTTTGCACTGGGCTCCCTCTTCGTGAGGCGCTATCTGGTTCGCCGTCTGGTGGGACTGGCCAGCGCGATGCGCGAGATGGCCAGCGGCGATTTGGAAGTCCCGGTACAGGTCGAAGGAACTCGTATCGTACGGCCCGAGAAGGGATCGGCTCATTACCTGACACAGAACATCAAGTATTTAATCTGGAATGACGAGGTCACCGACATGGCCAGGGCGCTGGAAGTGTTCCGGCGTTACGCCCATGAGGTTCAGCGATTGAATCTCGTGGAAAAATTGGCGGAGGAACTGGATGCCAAAAACGAAAACCTGGAGCATGCACTGGAAAATCTGAAAGCCGCCCAGGAGCAGGTCATTGCCGAGCAGAAACTCGCGTCTTTGGGTCAACTCACCGCCGGAGTGGCACATGAAATCAAGAACCCGCTCAACTTCGTCAACAACTTTGCCAATGTCTCGATTGAAATGGCGGATGAGATCGATGATTTGATGAAACAGCAGGACAACCTCGACCTTGAGGAGGTCAGGTCGATCTTGGATGAACTGAGGACGGGCCTCGGAAAGATCAAGGAGCACGGGAAGCGAGCCGACAACATCGTGCGCAGCATGCTCGAACATTCCCGCACCAAAGAAGGGGAATGGCGAAAGACGAACCTGAACGCCCTCCTGAAACAGTACGTGGACTTGTCGTATCACGCACTGCGTGCCGATGATAACACCTTCAATGCGGAGATGAAGGAGGACCTGGATCCGAACATGGAAGAAATTACGGTCGTCCCCCAGGACATCTGTCGCGTGTTCCTCAATCTCGTCACCAACGCCTTTCAGGCGATGAACGAAAAGCAGAAAAAGGTAGGCGGTGACTACCTGCCGACTCTGTCCATCTCCAGCCGGCAATTGGAAGATCACGTGGAATTCTCGATCCGGGACAATGGGCCAGGCATCCCGGATGACGTACGTGACAAGATTTTTGAGCCGTTTGTGACTACCAAGGAACCGGGGAAGGGCACCGGACTGGGGCTCTCCCTGACCACTGACATCCTGCTTCGTCACGCCGGATCCATCCACTTGGACACGGAAGTCGGGCACTATACCGAGATGCGTGTATCGTTACCGTTGGAGCCCCCGGCGGAAGCCCTGAGCAGTATGGAAGACAAGACAGAATAAGATACGGCAAAGCCGTGTCTCGTCCAAGCAGCATTTCTCTTCCCACGACAGAGAGCCACCGACCATAATCCCCGGCCGTGCTGATTTCAGAACCCGGCAAGAGAGTTGGGACGGCTGGTGGCCGTCCCGTGTTATGACGACGATGACGTGGCCGTGACGGGGTAGGCCACCCCGTTCCTGCACGGGCTAGAAATTGTACTCAAGGTGGAACTCGAAGAAGCCGTCGCGCCGCCCCACGTATTGAACATCCAATGGATCGATGCTGAGAATCATGTTCGCCTCCGCGTGCAGAGACCATTGGTCGAAGAGCCGCCGGTCGAATTCGACGCCCAAGGTGCGGGTGTCACGGCTGGCGTCCGTCAAGAACGCGGCCGTGATCTCGGTGCTCTGGACGTCGTTGAATGCAAAACGCGCGCCGATGAAGAAATCGTTGTCCAGCGTCATGGGCTGCCGCCTGGGAAGCGCTCGCCGGCCGCGATCATCGTAATTCCATTCGGCCAGCAGGCCGACATCGGCCGCAGAACCAAAGACGGAATAGAACGTGTATTCGCCCCCCACCACCGCGGCCACATAGTCATCTTTCCGAAAGATGCTGATTAGATCGTCGAACCCGCTTTCCCCCGCTGCGACAGCACTGTACGCCTGTACGAACTCCCGTTCCCGGCCGATCGCGTTGCGTTCGCCCGAGCGATGCATCGCCTCCAGCTTGAACAGCCAGGCGTCAAGCGTCAGTTGCGCATCCAGTCCAAACTGGCGGATCTGCGCGTAGTACGGAATCCAGACATTGGAGACATCGCTGACCCCGGTCGGCTTACAAGCAGGCGGCATACAAACCAGGCTCGCTTCCCGGCTCGTGCCATTGAACGCACTCAGGCCGATATCCAGTGGTCCGAAGCTCTGACTGTAGCGGGCCGCGAAGTCCGGATGCCACTCCCTGGCCGAACTCTCGTACTCCACCCGCTCGTTATCCACGAGTCCTGCGAAGCGCAGGCGGCCGCCTTGGCCCGGGTAGATGCGCTGGCGGTGATACGGCAGCCCGAAGAATTCCAAAGCGCCCCAATCGCCGGTCCAGGTCACGTGAACCATGGGTTGCCCGTACTTCACCTCGCCGTTGGGATGTTCGAGGAAGTCGATCTGGTTGACGATATCGACCAGGTGTTGCGATTCGGCCACGCCCCAGAACACCCGGTCCGCGCCCAGCCGGACTTCCCATTCGCCTTCCCCGAGCTCGCCGAATAGGAGCGCATACGCTTCACGCAAATCCCAGTGGGTGCGGACCGAATCCGCGCTGTCGTAGCGAAAGAACGGCACCAGGGTAAAACTGCTCCCCTCGGCCTCTTCAACGTAGAGTTTGGGCTCCACCACAAAGCCGGTCGTATGAGAACTCTGGTGCCTGGGGTCAATGCCGGTTTGCGGAAAATAACGGCCTTCCAAGCTCACGCGCCCGGACAACTCCCATGCCGCAAACTCGATTTCCGCATGGGCGTCGACGGCCACTATCGAAGCCGCCAGCCAGATCGCCGTGAGGGCCAAGGGGTAACGCGCGGCACGGCGTGGCATCACCGCGCCCGTTTCAATCCGGTTTTGCTGAAGTCTCGCTCTCTGATTTTGGTACGGAACTGATAGTCCGCCCAGGTCAACACGGTACTCTTGCCCGTCAGATGATTGACCATGTTCATCTCACCGGCGCGCCAGTACTGGTCCAGGTATTGCTGGTATTTCCCTATGGTGAGCGTCTTCAGGTGCGCGTCCTTGCGGTCGTAGTACTCGACTTTCCAGGTGCGCAGCTCGTCTTTGTCCTGCCAGACCACCTGGCGGCTGTAGCCCGAGGCTTTCTTGTCCACCGGGAAACGTTCGCAGACCGTGCACGTCAAGTCCCCGCACGGCTCGTCCCGCAAGTACCGATAGGTGTATTTTTCCACTTCCGGGGTACTCAGGTCCTCATAGGAGAATTCGCTGCCCATGAAGGAGCCGGACTTGTTCGACGAACTGATCCGCTTGACCCGTTTCAGCGCCGGGAGATAGAGCCATTGGTCGTCCGCCTCCTGCTTATGGCCGTGGGTGAGCAGCGCGGTTCCCTTCACATCGCGCGGCTCGTCGAACACCATCAAGCTCTTGTCACCGTCGCCGGCCACCTCCAACACCTTGACGCGGAGCTGGCGCCGGCTCTCCTGCCCCTGCTTGTTGCGCAGCACCATGGCTTGCGTGGCCGTGAAATTACCGAAGCCGTCACCCCTGGCGCTGGTGTCAGTGGCGATCTTGAGCCCGATTTCCTCGGGGGTGGCCGAGTGCGCGAGGAGCGGCGTCCCCAGCCAGGACAATAGGATCAGGCACGGCGCAAGCAGCAAAAGCCGTACGGGATATGCATGGATCCTTCTCATGATTTCCTCCTATCGATAGCCATCAGCAACGGGGGAAGCAGCAGAAAATCAGCGGCGATCGCGAAAACGATCGTGATCGTGACCATAAGGCCGAGCGCCCAACTGACCTCGAAACCCGAGGCGGAGTATACCAAGAAGCCTGCTGCCAAGACCACCGTCGTGGTCCATAACGCTTGTCCCACCGTGCGAAAAGTGGAGCGCACCGCCTCGGGCGGCAAGAGTCCCTCGCGGCGGGCTTTCTGATATTTGCTCAGAAAATGCGTGGTGTCGTCCACGATGAGGCCGAACGCGATCGCCGTCATCACGGACCCGGCAAGACCGACTTGGCCGACCAGATAGCCCCAAAGACCGAAACTCATGGCCGCGGGAATAAAATTGGGCACCAGACTGACCAGACCAAGACGCAGGCTTTTCAGAAACCAGATCAAAATGAACGAAATGAGGCCCATGGCGACAATCGTGGAGCGCAGCATGCTGTGGATGTTTCGTTGGGACAGGTGAGAAAAGACGATACTGACGCCCGTGGCCGGGGTCGCAAGGCCGGGCGCATTGGCCCGGAGCCAGGCCAACCCGCGCGCATCGAGGTCGCGCTGTTGCTGAGCCGACAAGCTGCGCATCACAACGGTCATCCGCGTGGCGGATTTGGCGATATCGATACGATCGTTGAGGTCCCTGCCGAACGGCAGTGAAAACTCGTACAGCAACAGGTATTGCGCGGCCAGTTCCGGATCGGCAGGCAGCCGATAGAAGGCCGGATCATCGCCGTGCATGTTCTTGTTGAGGCGTTTCATGATGTCCGGGAAGGCCTGAACGTGGGTCACTTCGGGCTGCCCCCGGAACCATTCGGCAAAGGCATCGACCTCACGCAGATACCCGGGGTCGGTAATGCCGCCTTCGCGCCCGGCGTTCAGGGAGTACTCCAACGATTCCATACCGGTCAGGTTTTCGATCACGAAGTCCGTATCGCGTCTGAACGCGTAACGGTCGTCAAAATACTCCGTCCAGTTGTCGGTCAACTCAATGCGCAAAATGCCCATGACCAGAACAACGGCCGACAGGGCGACGAACCAGAGCAGGAACGTGCGCCGCGCAATGACAAAGGTGGCGAATCGATCGAAGAAGCCCGGCCGGTCGGCACGAGCGCGAGGCGCCCGCAACGGCAGGATGGACAGGAGCGCCGGAAGAAGCGTCATGGAATAGACCAAGGCGCATATCACCCCGAACGCCACGAGATTACCCAGGACGTGAAAAGGGGGCGAATCCGAAGCATTCAAGCTGAGAAACGCGATCGCGGTCGTAACCGAGGTAAGGAAGACCGGCCAGGTATTGCTGCGTAACGATTCCGCAATCGCCTCATTCCGGCCCAGGCCACGGCTCATGCCCGCCAGGGCGGCCGTGACGATGTGGATGGAATCCGCCACGGCGACCGTCATGACGATGATCGGGACCCCGGCATTGACGGGGCTGAATACCGTGCCGATCCAGCCGGCGAACCCTAAGGTGGTGTTGATCGTAAACATGAGCGTGACGACGACGGCCAGGGTGGCGTATGCCGAGCGCAGAAGAGCGGCGGCCATGACGACGATGAGAAGAAACACGATCGGCGAGAGGTTCTCCATATCGTCCTTCGTCGCGTCGGCAAAGACGCGGTGGATCACAGCGTCGCCGGTCAGGTAATAGTCGATATCCGGATGGCTTTTGCGGGCCTGGTCCAGGAGCGTATTGAGATAATCGGTGAGTTCGACCACCGCGGGGTCAGAATTTTCCGGCAGGACGACATTGATCGCCATCCCGGCCACTCGCCCGTCATGGGCGACCAGCCGCCCGGCTACCTGGGGTGCGCTCAACGCGACCTCTTCGATTCGCGCCAGTTCTTCGTCGCTCTTCGATTGAGCGCCAACCACGAGCGGGGCGACGACCAGATCGTCGCCGAACGCCTCGCTGTGGGAATAATTGGTGAGGGAGTCGACCCGGTTGGAATACGGCGTGCGCCACGCGGCTTCAGTGAGTTCCTCAACGGCGCCGAGCGTCTCCCTGGTAAACACCGAGCCTTCGCGAGGCGCGATGGCGATCAGTGCCGTATGGGAGACGGAATAGGTATCCTCCAGGGCTTCCAACGCGGCGAGTTGCGGATCGTCTTCACTGAACAGACTGCGGTAATCGTTCGTGACGCCGATGAAACGGGCACCCGCCGTCATGCCCAGCATGGCCAGCGTCGCGACCACAACAACGAGCCACCGGCGGCGCAGAACCGCATCGATGTATCGGTCCAAATCAATCATCGCCGAAACCATCAACGGGCGGGAGCGGAAACGAACGCACCCGGCCCAAGCTTCCGTTTGATCACGAACGTCGCTTACCAGGGGCTCGATCTTGAAGCGTAAACGTGGTCGGGCATCTTGTAACTCAAGCCCCCCTCGTCATACACCGAGATCTGGAGCATTTGAGAAAAATTATCTGATCGGATTCCGCCTTTCTTGAACCATCGCTTGAACCATTGTTGCATACGTTGTTTGTTCCGGAACAAAAACAGCGTGCCTATGTTCCAGCCTTTTGGATACTGGAACTGATCAGCGAGCGTGTTCCCAAGCAGTGCGCGTGACAGGCGGTAGGCCAACGTGATCACATTCTGCTTTTCCACCGGATCCGCGATCCCCGCGACGACCGGAATGGACTGGATCAAGGCATTCGCCATGGTGATGGAATCGGCATCCGGCGGCGGTTCGCACATATACCCGACGCGGTAGATCTTGTCCGCCTCCGTAGCGTCGCTATAGAGGATGGTTTCAGGGATCCCCATGAGATAGCCCGTGTAGCGCCACACGGCCAGCACGCTTTCTTTTTCTTCATCGCTGAAACGCGCGCCCACCAACGCCGAATAATCCAACAGGCGCTTGGAAAAGACGGATATGGCAAACCCCAAGTGCGCCGCGCTCAGCGGCGTGCCCCACGCGTCATGCTGCCAATCGTCGGATTTCGCCAACAAGCCCCGGATGCGAGCATGCACGAAGCGCACGCGCGTGGAGAGCTTCCAGCCGTCGCCGTCTCTTCGCAAGCCCCCGGGGTAAAAGATTTCCATCAGTTGGCGGTTATTCTGCTTGAGGCGTCTGTCGCTCGATGCTACTCGCTTGGTAATGTTGAAAGACTTGGCGATCAGCGTCGAGAAGCCTTCCACCAGCACCCCCGTGACGAAGGCGACGAGCATGAGTTGGACGTTTTCATTAAAGACCAGAATGCCCGGACGAAACGCGTGACGGTCCAGCCAGGGAGGCTCTTCCAAATTTTTGAAGAAATCGCGCAGGACCTGCGGCGCGCCACGGAGGTCATTTTCCTTCTCCTCTATCCCCGCCTCGATGAACCGGTGCAGGTCTGCGGGCGGCAAGGAGGAAAGCTCCTCCATGACCGGATCGAGTCCGGGGTCGCCGATGGTGGTGTGCCGGATATAGTTGTCGGCTCTCGCTTGATCCCAAAGACGGGCCTTGGCGTAACCTTCGGTATACGCTGATGGGGGTTGTAGCATCCGGGGGAGTTTCCGTCAGTTAGCTGACTTCTATGGATTCTCAATAGATCCTAGTCTCGACTCGATCAGGTATCGGGAACAAACGTCGAGGAGAGACTTGGGTGCCAATGTCGCATGCGCGCAAGTATAATTGAAATGACCGATTAAAAACAATTTTGAGACAGTCAGGATGTTGGAGACGCAGGCTTGGAGCCGAGCGCAGGCTTTACGCCATGGGTTCAAACAGGAGAGCGAGACAACTGCCTGGTGAACCCGACTTGAAGATGGATGCTGACCGAAGACACGGGACTGCGTCACGCAACTAAACGAACACCGCCTCTTCACCCTCGGCGAAACGGGTGAAGAGGCGGGTCACTCATTACAGTCGATCACTCCTGCCGGTGAGCCGGCAGGCAACCACATCGCGCGACTTGTCGGATACGGTTGTGCGAATGGCTATTGGAAAATCTTCGCCGCCGCCAACAGCTTTTGCCGGCGGGGCATCTCAGCGCTTCGGATCGTTCCACCAACCGGAGCCTGAACCGTCAGAAGTGTTCTGAGGATCCTGTTCGCTTTAGGAACCCCTGTTTGTTCTTGTTCACTTATTGTATGCCCCCCACGCGGTTAATTTTGCGGTAAAATCGTGCCATCTGGCGCGTAGTAAGGCGACACACTCGGACCCGTACCTCCAGCGATTTTTTCCAACTCGTCTAGATCCAAGGGCTCGGACTCCACGTCCTTCTCGGGCCCTACCTCCTTATTTATTTTTTCATCCATAGCGGACAATTTTATCCTGCTATTTGGAGGTGGGTGAAATCCCTCCAATTCCTTTAATTCTACAAATTGCATTATTTCTGATTTACAGAGAATTGTCAACAATCTCTTGACCAAGTGTGTCAACGAGCCATTTCACAGCGGTCTTCAATGGTGAGGTGTGTTGTTAATATTCGCCGGTGGCCTCTCGAGTAATGAGTTCCAGGATCTGCCGGATGTTGATCACGCCCAGGAACTTCTTGGACTCCCGGTCCCTCACCGGTATCACCGTCAGCGAGTTTTCTGTCATTTGCTGCAGCGCGTCTTCAACCGGTTCGTCGGGCCACGCGTGCAGCGTTTTGGGGCGCGCAAGTTTGCGCAATGGCGTCTTGGACCAGGACTCCTTGGGCAGGTATCGCAGCATGCTCAACGACACAATTCCGTAAAGCTCGCCCTTATCCACCACTGCATAGTCATGCTGGTGAGGAACGATCCACTGGTCGGCAAAAGCCCGTACCGACATCGTCGGATCCGGATAGGTGCGGGTCCGGTCGAGAATGTCACCGACGGTGATGTCGTCCAGTGCAAAGCGGGCCAGCGACGGAGGGAGCGATTCGGGCAGCGTGAGCTGTTCCGGCGACGGCTTCACCCGGCTGACCACGGCGCGGATGGCCAGCGGCGTCAGCAGGATATAAGCAAGCATGATGAGCACGAGCAACGAAAAGACGTCGTGTCCGATCATCTCGACCTCGAGAAGCACCAGCAGAAGCGCCATTTCCGCAACGCCTTTGGCCATCAGCCCGGTGGCCAGAGCAAAGGGCATTTTCAAACGGGCCACGGAGGCGCCGATGTAGGCTGCGGCGAATTTTCCAACCAAGGGAATGAACACCAATGCCGCAATGGTCCACACCGGTAACTCCGTGAAGGCCAAACTGAGATGTAACCCGGCTGAAGCGAAAAAGAGGGGAACGAACAGCCCCTCGGCGGTGCCTCTCATGCCGGGGATGATGTCCCGGCGCACGTGATAGGGGAGTTTCGAGAGGGCGGCCCCGAACAGCAGCGCCCCCAGGGAGCCGTGGAGCCCCATATGCTCGGCGCCGACGACCGTCAGAAACAGCCCGCCCAAAATCAGTCCGAAGGAGAGTTGCGACACGTGCAGGAAACGCTTCAGCAGGACGATCAGAGGCGGAAGCACCCGGCTGGCCAACACCCAGGTCACCACGGTAAAGACGGCAATCTTCACCGGCAGGATCAGCAGGCTTTCCCAGCTCAAGTGGTGAACGTGCTCGCCTATGGTGAATCCCACCAACAACAGGGTCAGCAACTCGGCAATGAGCGCGGTGGTGAAAATTTGGATTCCGATGGGTTGCTTGAGGTGGCCTTCATCGATCAGGACCTTGGCGACCACGCCCAGACTGGTCAAAGAAAGGATCCCGGCAAGGGCCAGCGACCCGGAGAACGTGAGGCCCAGCCCGAAGTCGTAGATCATATCGGAGGTCACGGTCAGCGCAACGACCAGGGAGAGGAGGACCGATATGATCGCGGTGACGAAAAACCTGCCTCGGATGGCGGCGATGAAGCCGGAAATGTCGAGTTCGTCCAAGCCGATGAGAAAAAAGAAGAGAAAGATGCCGATGCCCAGCAGGATCTGCATTTCGCTGGTGGGCTCGACGATGCCGGCTACCGGGCCCAGCAGGATTCCCGTGGCCGTGTAGGCCACAATGGCGTTCAGCCGGAAATGCCGGAGTAGGCCCTCGGCGAGTTTGGCGACGACGATAACCAGGCCGATGGACAGTAAGGCTGCTTCAAGCATGCTTGATAAATCTCGTGTCCGATGTCTTGCTCCACACGGGATGCATTCGCCGTTCTTGGCACTCGGATTGGAAAGAGAGCGGGAATTGTAGCGGAGATGATCGACCAAGTCCATGATGAGGCAGGCGGCGGGAAACAACCACTCCGCGACGATGTGCCCGAAACCGGCCCGGTCGCGGAACAACAGCGGTCACGCTCAACGTTGAGCGTGTGAAGGGTTGCACGTCACGCCCCCAATACGCCATATTGACCGTTCACGAATTGAGGTTCTTCTGATGGCAGCCCGCACGCTTTTCGACAAAATATGGGATCCCCACGTGGTCTCCGAGGAGACGGACGGCACGACCCTGTTGTACATCGACCGCCACCTGGTCCATGAAGTGACATCTCCGCAAGCCTTTGAAGGGCTCAAGCTGGCCGGGCGCCGCCCTCGCCGGCCGGGAGCCACGCTGGCGGTACCGGACCACAACGTCCCGACCACCGACCGAAGCGTGGGCATTGAGGATCCCTTGAGTCGCATTCAAATTGAAACTCTCGAACAACATTGCGCCGACTTCGGCATTACACTGTTCTCCATGCACGACGTGCGTCAGGGGATCGTGCACGTCATCGGTCCGGAGCAGGGGCTCACGTTGCCCGGCATGACGATTGTCTGCGGGGATTCGCATACCTCGACCCATGGTGCATTCGGAGCGCTGGCGTTCGGCATCGGGACCAGTGAAGTCGAACACGTGCTGGCCACCCAATGTCTCATCCAGAAACGACCGCAGACCATGGAAATCCGAGTCGACGGCCGCGTCTCTCCCCATTGTTCGGCCAAAGACATGATCCTGGCCGTCATCGGCACCATCGGCACCGCCGGAGGAACCGGCTACGTGGTGGAATACACGGGCGAGGCGGTTCGATCCTTGTCGATGGAAGGTCGCATGACCCTCTGCAACATGTCGATCGAGGGCGGAGCCCGTGCCGGGATGATAGCCCCGGACGAGACCACGTTCACCTATATCAAGGACCGCCCCATGGCTCCCTCCGCCTCACTCTGGTCCGCGGCGGTCCAAGATTGGGAAAAGCTGCGCACGGATCCCGGAGCCGTGTATGATCGCGTTGTCACACTCCAAGGAGAAGACATCGCCCCGCAAGTGACTTGGGGAACGAATCCGGGCATGGTGACCGGGGTGGACGGCGTGGTCCCGGACCCGCGAACCTTTGCCGACGCGGAGACGCGGGACGCTACGGCACGAGCACTCGATTACATGGCCCTCACACCCGGCACCCCGATTGTGGAGATCCCCATCGACCGGGTGTTCATCGGCTCGTGCACGAATTCGCGAATTGAAGATTTACGCCTGGCCGCCTCCTATTTTAAGGGGAGAAAGGTGTCATCGGGCGTACAGGCGATGGTCGTGCCCGGGTCGGGGCTGGTCAAGAAACAAGCCGAAGACGAAGGATTGGATGCGGTCTTTCGAGCGGCCGGCGCCGAATGGCGCGAGTCCGGCTGCAGTATGTGCCTGGCCATGAACGCCGACGTGCTCCAACCCGGTGAGCGATGCGCGTCAACGAGCAACCGAAACTTCGAAGGCCGTCAGGGCAAAGGCGGACGAACCCACCTGGTGTCCCCGGCCATGGCCGCGGCGGCAGCCGTGAACGGGCACTTCGTCGATATCCGTCATTGGGCCTGATCCGGAACCCTTGCCATGGAACCCTTTACCACCCATACCGGACGCGTCGCTCCGCTGGACCGCGTGGACGTTGATACCGATCAGATCATTCCCAAGCAATATCTCAAAACGATTCACCGGACGGGATTGAAAGAGGGGCTCTTTGCCGATTGGCGCAAGCTCGCCGACGGGTCCCCGGACCCGAATTTTTTTATGAACCAACCGCAGTACGCCGATGCCTCCATTCTGCTCACCCGCGACAATTTCGGGTGTGGGTCATCCAGGGAACACGCGCCCTGGGCCTTGTTGGATTACGGCATTCGCGCCATTCTGGCTCCAAGCTTTGCCGAAATATTTTATAACAACTGCTTTCAAAACAGCATTCTGCCGGTCGTGCTGGACGCCCAAGAGATTCAACGGCTCTTCGACCACGTGTCCGCCGACGACCGGTTCGAACTGACCATCGATCTGGCTGCGCAGACGATCTCCACGCCACAGAAATCCTCGTTTCAATTTTCCATTGATCCGTTTCGAAAACAATGCCTGCTGCAAGGGTTGGACGCGATTGGGTTGACCCTCCGGCGCGAAAAGGATATTGCGGACTACGAAGCCAGACGAAAGCAGGACGCTCCCTGGCTTTTTCAGGACTTGTACTCGTAAGTCCGTTTTCCGGATTTCACCGGCGTCGTTCGACGAACCAAGTAGCGTTTTCGGATCCGCCTGACGTTGGTCAGGGACGCGAAAGTATCACGATGCCGTTCCTTTCCTCCGTTTCCCGGAGACTGCACGATGGATGAATTCAGCGCACTCAGGGACGTCATCATCATTTTCTCCGTGTCCATCGCGGTGGTCTTCCTGTTTCAAAAACTCCACCTGCCGTCGATTGCGGGATTCCTGGTCGTCGGGGCGCTCGTGGGTCCTCATGGGCTCAACCTCATTTCCGATCTGGAACAGGTGCACGTGCTGGCCGAGATCGGCGTGATGCTACTGCTGTTCACCATCGGTCTGGAATTTTCGTTGGCGAAGCTGAAGTCCTCCAAGAACTTGTTCTTCGTGGGAGGGCCGGCCCAGATGTTCAGTGTCCTGCTCTTTTTCATCGTCGCCGGGTACCTGATGGACATCGACGTGAACGCCGCCATCTTCTGGGGCTTTCTGATCACCCTGAGCAGCACCGCGATTGTCCTGAAAGCCTTGGCTGAGCGGGGAGAAAGCGACAGCCTCCACGGTCGATCCACGATCGGCATCCTGATCTTTCAGGACCTGGCCATTGTGCCCATAATGCTTATGACGCCGTTTTTGGGCACCCACGGCTCGGAAGGCATGGGGCGCATCCTGTTGGCTCTCGGACAATCGCTCACGCTGGTGTTGCTGATCGTGCTGGCCGCCAGGGTCTTCGTCCCCAAACTCCTGGAGCACATTGTTCGGGCAAAAAGCCGGGAACTCTTTCTCCTGACCATCGTAGTCCTCTGCATGGGAACGGCGTGGATGACCTCCCTGTTCGGGTTATCCATTGCCCTCGGCGCCTTTATCGCCGGACTCGTCATCTCCGAATCCGAATACAGTCACCAGGCCCTGGCCGAGGTGCTCCCCTTTCGGGACAGCTTCAACAGCCTGTTTTTCGTCTCGATCGGCATGCTCATGGATACGCGCGTGATTCTGGAATATCCCCTGCTCATCATGGCCATAGTCGGCGCCGTGGTCATCGGTAAATTCGTGACCGGAGCCGCAGCGGTGTTGGCGGTCGGCGCACCGCTTCGGTCGGCGATCCTGGCCGGGGTGGCCCTGGCCCAAGTCGGCGAATTCGCCTTCATCCTGGCCGGAGAGGGCCTCAAGGCGGAGATTCTACACCCTGACACCTACAACCTGTTTCTCGCCGTTTCGGTCCTCACCATGATCATCACGCCGTTCCTGATCCAATGGGCCCCCAAGATCGCGCGACGGACGGAAGCCGTGCAGCGGCTCCACCAATGGTTGCCCGGGCGCGTGTCGTTACGCGCGGAAACGGCCCAATTCAAACTCAGGGATCACGTCATCATCGTGGGATACGGCTTGAACGGCCGCAATCTCGCTCGCGTCCTTCGGGAGTTCGAGATTCCCTACGTCGTTCTGGATATCCGGGGAGAGGTGGTGCAATTGGAAATCGGGACTGGGGTACCGATTCAATACGGGGACGCTACCAATCCGACGGTCCTGCACCAGGTCCAAATCGAAAACGCCAAGGTCCTCGTGGTGGCCACATCCGATCCGTTCGGGGCGCGACGCATCGTCCAGCTTGCCAAGAGTCTGAACCCGTCCCTTCACGTCATCGTCCGGACCCGATACCTCAAAGAACTCGAAGAATTGCACAAACTCGGAGCGAACGAAATCATTCCGGAAGAATTTGAAACGTCGATTGAAATCTCAACCCTGGTGCTCCAGTCGTTTCAAATTCCCAACAACGTCATCCTGGGGAAGGCCGAACAAATCCGGCGGGAAGGCTATGCGCTGCTCCGCCGGGGAGAACTGCCCGAACTGGTCCACCATCTCCGGTCCGGTACGCTCGAAGACGTGGAAGTGGAAACCTTCCGCATCGATGAGGATTCACCCGCGCTTGGTCAATCACTGCATGAGTTGGCCATCCAGCCGCGAACCGGCGCCTCCGTGATCGCCTTCATGCGGGACGGGGTAACGGAATCCAATCCTTCGGGCAAGACCGTGCTCGAAACTGGAGACATCGTGGTATTGATGGGCGCCCGGGATTCCATTCGTCGGGCTACCGAGCTCCTCGTGGATACAAAGGTCGAATAGTTGGCGAGATAAGTCTCGTCACTCTTCGTCTTCCTCGCCCATTTTCGCGGGACCAATATGCACTCTTGCCCAGTTGGCCCACGAACGGACACCCGGGGACGTATCGTGCTGAGCGGCTTCATCCAGGGTTTGCAACTCCGCGTAGTCACCGGGATCTCCCAATTTCCCCAACCGGTAGGCCGCCTCGGCCCGCACACTCGAGGAAGCATCGAACAGCAGCCGTTCCCGAAAATCAGGGAGAGTCCGACGATCGCCCAACTCACCCAACGCCGCCAGGGCGCCCTGTCGTACGGCCGGGTCCGGATCGGTCAATGCCTTCCGCAAAGCCGGGAAAGCCCCTTTGGCTTCAAGCTGGTTAAAGGCTTCAACCACGGCACGACGGCTGTTTCTCTCTCCTACGGCCAACGCTTGGGTAAGGATGGCAACAACGGGTGGCCGTGGGCCGATTTTTCCCAATGCCAACGCGGCGGCTTGTTTGACGGAATCGCGCTCATCTCCGAGTGCTCCTGCCAGGCTGATGGCTGCGGCGTCGTTCACGTCTTCCCCGATCTGTCCCAAGGCCCAGGCACTATATTCACGCACGTCAGAATCGGGGTCGGATAAGGCCTCAACCAGAGCCATTGTTCCAGCAGAATGCGCAATTTTTCCGAGCGAGAGTGCAGCCGTTCGTCGAACGTCCGGGGAAGGGTCTTGCAAAAGGGTGACGAGACGAACGGTGACGGTTTGCGGATTCCCGACGGGGGCTTCCGCTTGGCAACCGGCGCTCCCAAGGAGCAGGAGCATAAACAGGATGGGCCCGTAGATTAGGCGGGGGTGGCGTCGTGCGACAAGGCTCAGGACAGGCCCTTCGACTACGCTCAGGACAGGCGTGGTCAACGTCCCGTTACGGATTTGGTGGTGGATCCTTGGGGATCGGAGGTTGCTTGGCCGCTTCAATGGACTGTTCAACCTCTTTTTGCGCCGATTCCAGTTCCGCTTGAATGGTCCGCATCTCCGGGTCAATCGCGTTTCGCACGTCCGCCGTGGCTTCACGGAACGTTCTGAGGGTGCTCCCCAATCCCTCTCCCAGCGATTGCAGATCGTCACTTGCCGGCGCGGCCGGGGGCTTGGCGGTTTTGGCCTGCATCGCGGCACGCTGGGCCTGCACGCGCTCCACGGCCTTTTTGTTCACGATGGCCGCCGGTCGTTTGCCGGTTGGCGTGGTCGCGGCCGAAGCAGGAACCGGTGGATACTGCGCCATCGGACGAGGCACGGAATTCGCGGCACGCTGTTCCATGGTCACCGGTTCAAACTGTTCCTGATAGGAGGCGGCATCCGGCTCAGCCTCGGCAGCAGGTTGAGACGCCGGTTGGACCGTTTCGGGACTGAAACCGCCGTACACCTGCGCAGCCAGCGTCCCCGGCGTCCGTTCGGGACCGGGCTGATGGGCTTGCTGAGTGACGGGTTGAGGCGCAGGCTCCGTTGCGGGCGCTCCCTGAGCAACACCGGGCTGAGCCGCAGCCTCCGGGGCAGGCTCGGGCAAGGCCGGCTGTGCAGGCTGTTCTTCCTCGGGAGGAGGAGGAACCTCATTGACTTCCTTTTTGAACCCCTTCAGGGCTTTCCCGACTCCCTCCCCGATTTGTGGAAGTCGCCCCGCGCCGAAAATGATCAGAACAATGACCAGAATGATGATCAGTTCTGAAAATCCCAAGGTTCCGAACATCGTGCATCCTTCAGAAAAAAACGCCTAAGTATCCCGTGAGTTTACTGTAAAGACCAGGATGGAGCGTGTCAACCTGCTCACCCATCAGGAAAGAATTGCAGGGCGTCTCCACGTGGAAGACAAGAGCGTCCTCCTTCGACAGGCTCAGGACAGGCTTGTGTTGCGTGAAGCACATGGTAGAATCGCCATTGATGGCTACCTCGTCCTCTCCCGAAATTCCACGGTATCGAACCACGTTGTTCTTCGGACCCGAGGTTCATGAAACCCATGCCGATATTCTGTATTGCGTATTCAACGTCAAGAAGCGGAGTTGGAAAGGAGGCATCCAACTCGTGGTGGAGATGGCGCAACCTGACGTCTCCCGTTTCAAGCGTCTCCTGCAATTCGAATCCTGGTTGCGGAACTCCCTGCGCCATCTTCCACCGGAGGACTATGACGAATATTTTCAACGAGGCCAGGACCTCTTGCTCCAATACCTGTGTCAGGCCAAATTGCAGCTCGCGCTCGACGAAGGCCTTCGCCAGGAAACGACCCTGCTTTCGCACGACGAGCTTTCTGAGGAACTTGCGCAGGCCATACGACGCGACGGACAGTCGTTCAAACAAGACGTGTTGGCCGAATTGGATATTCCTCCCGTAGAGGACTAGAAAGAAAGCGCCATGCATAAACCGATCATTGGCGTGACGCCCGACTTTAATGCCGGCAACCGCAAGGACATGGGCGGCAAAGAGCCAACCTATTTTCTGCGCGCCCGCTACATGAAGGCCATTGAAGACGCCGGGGGCATTCCCGTGGTGTTGCCCTTATTGTCGAACACGGACGCATGGCGTCAGGTCGTGGCCCACGTGCACGGGCTGCTGATCACGGGAAGCGGGTCCGATCTGGCGCCAGAATTCTATGGGGAACGCCAACGGCACAAATTTGCCCGCATGAGTCGCGAGCGGGCGACCATGGAACTGGGGATCGCCAAAGCGGCGTACCGGGCCGACGTGCCGATGTTGGGGATTTGCGGCGGCATGCAATCCATCAACGTCGCCCTGGGCGGCACGCTGTACCAGGACATTGCGGCGCAACTCAAGACCCCCATCGACCATCTTCCCGCCCTTCCGGCGACCAAGACGACGCATGCCATACGGATCGCGCCGGATTCCCTGTTACGTCGCATCGCCGGAAAAGCGCGCGTGGACGTGAACAGCTCCCACCATCAATCCGTCAAGAAGGTGGCTCCGAAGCTTCTGCAGACCGCCGTCTCCCCTGACGGCGTGATTGAAGCCATCGAAGCCCCGGACCGCGCATTTCTCTTGGGAGTCCAATGGCACCCGGAATTTCTCTATGACCGGGATCCCATCCAACGGCGTCTCTTTTCCGCGTTGATCCGGGCTGCCAGGATGTTTGCAAGCTGACAAGAAGCGGAGAAGTCAGGTTGCAACCTTTCTTAAGACGCTGACTGATCCGATGCGAGAGGAGAGGCCTTCACTGTCCCGGCATCAGGCTTGGGAGAAGCTACGGCTTCGGAAGGTTTTGTTGCTTCCGGCTTGGGTACCGCGGGTTTCGGAGGGGGTTTGGGTTTTTCCGGTTTGATCCCGCCCTCCCAATGCGGCCCGGAGTACATTTCCGCGGCCAACTCACCCTCTTTCCATTTGGCATCGAAATCCGCAGCCGCCTTGTTCACGGTTTCGCCCACGCCCACCACCCGGTTCCACGGATACACGGTCGGCGCGATGGAACAGGAATCGCCCTCTTTTCGCAGATACAACCCGATCGGGTTGCCTCGATAGGGTCCGAAAAAAATGTGAATGGTACCGACAAATTCAGGAAGTGTGCTCATGATAGGCCAAGGCCGTCATAGTGCCATACCCTGTTTCATGACGCAAGAACGTGGACTCTCTCTTTGGATTCGAGGCGTAGAGCCCCTCCAGAGAGGGATGGCGAGACCATGATGGGAGAGGAAGCGTATTGCGCACACCACCGTGCCTATGGCTCCGGAGAATCGACCATCGATTGCAGATACGCGATGACCTGATCCGCGAGTTCGTCCACGCTTCGCTCGGCGGTCTTCAGCACGATGTCGGGTCTCTCGGGCGGTTCATAGGGGCTGTCGATACCGGTGAAGTTCTTGATCTCGCCGGCGCGGGCCTTCCGGTAGAGCCCCTTGGGATCACGTCGCTCACAGACCTCCAGGGGAGCATCGACGAAGACCTCGATGAACTCGCCTTCTTCCATCATTCGGCGGGCCATCTCACGTTCATCCCGAAAAGGTGAAATCACCGAGACGAGCACGATCAAACCGGCGTCGACGAACAACCTGGCGACCTCGGCGATACGCCGCACGTTCTCCACGCGGTCGGCCTGGGTGAAACCCAGATCCCTCGTCAGCCCGTGGCGCAGGTTGTCGCCGTCCAGGACGTAACTGTGCCGGCCGAGGGCGTGCAGGCGTTGCTCCACGGCATTGGCCGTGGTCGATTTACCCGCCCCCGAGAGCCCGGTGAGCCACAGCACGCAGGACTTCTGGTTCTTCTGCGCCGAGCGTGCCGGTTTGTCGACCGTCAACTGGTGACGGGTCAGGTTGGACGCCCGCCGCAAGGCAAAATCGATCATGCCGGCGCCCACCGTCGCATGAGTATAGCGATCGATCAGGATGAAGCCGCCCGTCTCCTTGAGTTCCCGATAAGGATCGAAAGCGATTTGCCGGTCGAGACTGATGTTGCAGTAGGCGATGTCGTTGAGCTCAAGCGTCCTGGCAGCCACGTGTTCCAGGCTCTCGACGTTGAGTTTGTATTTGAGGGCCGTGATTTGGGCCCCCACCACGTGCGTACCGATCTTCAACAGATAGGGGCGCTTGGGCAGCAGCGCCTTTTCGTGCATCCAGATCAGGTGACAGGAAAACTGGTCGCTGTGGCCCGGAGGATGGGTGGTCGACGCAATGACGTCACCGGCACTCGCGTCAATGTCGGCGGCGAGCGAAAGCGTGACGGTTTGGCCGGGTCCCGCGCGCATCAGATCGCCGTCTGCGGTCACGATACGACTCACGGTCGAGGGCTTGTACGTGGGACAGACAAGGACGGGATCGCCTGGACACACGAGACCCGACACGATGGTGCCTGCGATACCGCGGAACCCGGAATCGAAGCGATTGACCTCTTGCACGGGCATGCGAAAGGGCGCGATCTTGCGGTCGGTGGCGACGTCGGCCGATTCGAGTGCCTGGAGGAGCGTCGGCCCGTGATACCAACCCATTGCATCGGACGGCGCGGTCACGTTGTCTCCGGTCAGCGCCGAGACCGGAATGCACGTGACGTTAGTCACGTCAAGCCGTTGCGCATAGTCACAATAGACTCCAGCGATCCCGTCGTAGACGATTCGGGACCACGCCACGAGATCCATCTTGTTGAGCGCCAGGATCATGTGTCGGATGCCGAGGAGGGAGAGGATCGTGGTATGGCGGCGGGTCTGCGGCATCACCCCCATGCGGGCGTCGATGAGAACGATCGCGAGATCGGCGATCCAGGCGCCCGTCACCATGTTGCGCGTGTATTGCTCGTGCCCCGGTGTGTCGGCGACAACAAACGAACGTGTGTTTGTTGAGAACGTGCGGTCGGCGACGTCCGTCGCAACGCCCTGTTCGCGTTCCGCCTGGAGATGGTCAACCAGGCTGCGGATCAGTGCGGACTTGCCGTCGCCCGCATCGCCGCAGATGATGAAGCGCAGGACGTTCTCCCTGGCATTGCCCGACTCCGTCTCAAGCGCGTCGAAACGGCTGAAGCCTCTCTGATTCGGCATGGGCGGCTATTTTGGCTATTCCGGTTCCGAATGTCTAGAAAAGAGTGATGTGGGGCTTGTGACTCGACTTTGAAATTCCGTGTCGGTTATTATGCCGACTCCAGGACGCCGCGGGGCACGTTCCCTCGTGCCCTGCGGCGCAATATCATCCTGAGAGAACCATGTCGTGTCTGAACCACTCTCGCCCTGTCCTTGGTTTCCGTTCGGGTGCGTCAGCAGTTTGAATGGCGCGTGGAGTCTTTATCGAGTCGAACCGTTCGCCGTGTCCGGAGATCCCCACGCGGCTTTTACCCGGCTGAAAGACCTGGTCTCCAAAACGGCCCGCACCGTCGTCCTCACCGCGACGGAGACCTACCTCCATGCGGAATGCCGGACCCGGCTCGGTTTCATCGATGACCTGGAATGCTGTCTCTGTCCCACGGGCCGCGTGATCCACGTTCGTTCGGCGTCGCGGTTCGGCATCTGGGACTGGGGCGTGAACCGCAGGCGCGTCCAACGGCTCCGCCGACAGCTTCGGAGGGAATAAACAGGAGGTTGAAAAGCCGAACTCAACTTAGACGGGCTCGGGTAGACCCGAGTCATGCCCGGGATGTCCGAATGCCGCGGGTGGTGATGAAGTCCCGATACCGTTTGAAAGCGGAGTTGACCGCCTCCGGCGTGAGGCCATAATCCTTCAGGTCGTAGCGATGCCGCTTCTCGGTGCGTCGTTTTTCCCCCTGTTGGAATTGCCACTCTTCCATGGCGTCGAGAGCCGCCTGTTCGAGCGTCCAGCCGAAGTGCTGATAGATGCGGCGAACCACTTCAAACGGATCCTCGGTCAGATCGACATAGTTGACATCCATCCAGCGGTGCTCCAGCTCCGGATGGGTTTCCCGGAAATGCACGGCCCGCTCCAGCATGGAACTCATGTGAGCCAACTGCTCGGCTCCGAGGACGCTGCGGGGGGTCGGTTCGGTGGAGCGGGCACGGAGTTGCTCTATCAGGCTCACCCACGAGCCCGTGAACTCCCGCGGTTCGCGGTGGGTCTGGATGAAACAGGCGTCCGGGTAGGCACCGATCAGCGCCTCCAACTCCATGAGATGGACGGGCGCCTTCAACAGCCACTGGGCCTCCCGCCCGGGTTGCTGCATATGCCGCTGCCAGGTGAAGTGCTGGATGGCGCGGCGATGGTATCCGTAGGCTGGGTGCGAACCGGCCGCGGAAAGCCAGCGACCGTAGCCGGGCACAAGGTAGATGTTGGTGTTGGACCAGGACCGGAAGGTGTGCCGCAATAGGGGGAGATCCTCCTCGGGCTCATCGACGTCGAGGTGATGGGCGCCCACGAACGATTCGAAGAAACCCGCGGCCACAAACACGTCCCGTAGCTGCGCACGCCGGATGTCGGCGTCGGTCCAGGCCCTGGCGTAGTCGCCGCCCGGCACCATCGGTTCCGCCAATTCGTAAGTGCGCAGGGTCCAGAAGCGGGGATCGCGCGCCAGCAGACGGTGCAGGAACGTGGTCCCCGTGCGGTTGACACCGACGATGAACACCGGCCGCACGATCCTCTCGCGCCCGATTTCCGGGTGCCGCACTCGCTCACCGGTGAGCTTTGCGTTGTTGCGCAGGCTGGCGCTCAGATCGGAGACGACGACGGCGCGCTTGGCCTGCAACAGGCACGCCTCCGGCGCCTGCAGCGCCTCCACGAGGCGGGCAAGTCCGTCACGCAGCCACTCGGGATAGGTCTCGGCGAACGGCGCCCCGAAGCGTTCCGCGTAATGCTCGGCGCGCGTCATCAGGTGGTCGTAGTCGATGCGCGGCTGCGGCAGCTCGAACGGCCACTGGTCCCGATGCGCCCTGATCCAGTCGTTGGTGCGCCGGAACATGGTCAGGATCCCCGGCCACTCGATCGAAAAAGGACAGTCCTCGCGCAACGCGCGGACGCTGACCGGCAGGTCGGTCAGCGCCTTGCTGGGACTGAACCAGTAGGGCGCGAATTTCTCGAACAGCGCCCAGTAGCCGTGCAGCGGCGAGCTCTCGCCACGCGCCTGGCAGGCGCGCTTGAAGGTATCGTACGGAACCTCGCGCAGATAGAGACCGAAGTCGGCCAACTCTATATCGTGTGGGACCGGGTTCGCGTTGCAGCAGTGATACAGGGTGAACTGCCGCTCCGGGTTGGACGCAATCGCAGTACAGATGCGGCTCAGGGTGTCTACCGTGTGGTTCTGCCGCTGAAACGAAAAGCCGCCCGGCATCATCTTCACGTCCGCGACCGCAGCGTACAACCGCACCGAGGTGTCGCTCGGCTGCGTATACCCCGTGGTGGACCGGCTGGTCAGCGGCAATCGAAACACCCCCACCGGCAGGCCGGCCTGGTGCGCGAACAGCACGCTCTGCTCGGCGACCAGCTTGCTCCACGAATACCCGCCGAGGGAGAGCGGGAACATGCGCTTCATCTCGGCCACGTCCGGCTGTCCCTGATGCTCAATGCTGCGCCCGGCGAACTCGTTGGCGAAGTCGCAGAAGTACTGCGGGAACACCCCCATGGTGGAGGCGTGGAACAGGTGCTTGAGCCGGGTGTGCAGGCACAGCCCCAGCACGTTGTGCATGCTTAACGCGTTGGTCTTGCGGATCGCGGAATAGGACGTGGAGAGGCTTACCTCCGCCGCGAAGTGATGGACCGCGTCGATGCGCCGCGCCAGGTCGTCGAAGGCGGCCTGACTCAGGCCGAGGCGCGGCTCGCCGATGTCGCCAGCAACCACACGGATGCGCGCGGCGAATGCCTGTTCCCAGATCTCCGCCTCTTCCAGGGCCGCCCGCAGGTGGTGCAGTCCGTGCTCGCCGTCCGTGGCCCGCACCAGGCAGTGCACTACCAGGTCACCCTCCATGCACAGCAGGTCGCGCAGGACGAAGCGGCCCACGAACCCGGTCGCCCCGGTCAGCAGCACCTCCTTGACCTCGGTCACCGGCACGGCCGCCGCCGGCTTGCCGTCGCCGATGGCGCGGCGAACGAACGCCCGCAGCCCGTCAAGGTCGCGTTGACATTGCGGCGGCAAGGCTCCAACGAGCGGGGCCACGGTCGTGTCGATGCCGGTTCTTTCGGTCACGGTCCTCTTTCCTTTCCTTGAGCAGGGCAGATTTAGAGTGGTTCTTTACGTCGCCGCCGAGTGTGTAAACTGCTCCACCCGTGCATTCACGGAGGATTGGAAGGTCTCCATCGCAGGTTCGATGCCATCCTCGTCGTGACGAAAATCCCCGGGTATCGATTCATAGCGCGTCCGGACGCGCGTGAACAACGCTTGCCTCCGGTTCCCGATTGTTTCCACGTCCTGCAACGGGTGCGACACCGCTTCCTTGAACTGCTCCAACTCCGCCGCCAGAAAGTCCTTGAAGTCCTGGATCGAAATCTGTTGGCGGGTAATCTTCTCAAAGTGGTACCCCTGCACGGCCAGGGAGGTCGCCTCGGGGAGCATACGGGGATGGTCCTTGGCAACCCTAGCCATGAACTGCTGGTAGGCCGGGACTTGCCTGGGGGACAGCCGCCGCCGTACAGCCATCATGGCTCCAAAAAGCGCGTTCCGGCTCTGCGGTTTCAGCAGGTGCGGGACGGCCTTGAGGTGCGTCAACAAGGTCAGGCAGCGTTTGAAGTAATTCTCAAGCGTCGGATCGTAGAGGGTGGTGATCACCCGGCGATAACCCTCAGCCAACGTCACGGGATCCATCTCCGGAATGAAGTTGAGGGGGACGTTGACGCTGATTAAGTTGACGACCGAGTCGGCGCGGGCGCCGACGGACTGATCCAACAGCCGGTTCTCCCTCTTCAGGCGCTTGTACAAATCCGTACCCTTGATCGCAGTCAGCAAACCGACCGAGGCCATGGGAATGCCTGCCTCCTGGATAAAGTCAATCTGGGCGTCGAATGCGCTCTCGTCGTCATCATCCAGGCCCAGGATGAATCCCCCCATGACTTGCATCCCCTTGTGCTGGATGGTGCGAACCGAATTGAGGAGATACTGATCTTCCTGCTTCCTCACATTCTGAGGTTTCTTCATCTTGAGCAAGGCCTTGGGGTTGGGCGTTTCAATGCCCACGTACACCGCATTGAACCCGGCCTCGATCATGACGTCCATCAATTCATCCATGCGGGCCAGGTTCACGGTCGCCTCGGTGAACAGGGTGAACGGATAGCCACGGGCCTTCTGCCACTCGGCGAGCACCGGCAGCAGCTTCAAGGCATCCCGCTTGTTGCTGATGAAGTTGTCGTCCACCAGGAACAATTGACCTCGCCAGCCGAGTCGATACAAGGCTTCGAACTCGTTCACCATCTGCTCCGGCGTCTTGGTTCGGGGCACACGCCCATACAACTGGATGATGTCACAGAATTCGCAGTCGAAGGGACAGCCCCGAGAGAACTGCACGCACATGGAGTAGTAGTCCTTGACATTGATGAGGTCGAAGCGGGGAACCGGAGTCCCGGTCACGTCCGGTTTTCGCGGTTCCCTGTAGATGGCTTTGGCCGTACCGTTCTCCAGGTCGTGCAGAAATTCGGGAAAGATTTCCTCGGCTTCATCCAGCACGAAATGGGCCACGCCGGAGATCTCCTCATGAAACGTGGTGGGATGGGGCCCACCGGCGACCACCGGAACGCCTGCCCGGTTGCAGCGCTCGATCACGGTTTTCAGGGATTCTCGCTGAACGACCATCGTGGAAGTAAACACCAGGTCGGCCCACTCCAGGTCCGAATCGTTCAAGGGAGCCACGTTCATATCCACGACGCGGAGATCGTATCCCGGCGGAAACATCGCGGCGATGGTGAGCAGACCCAGGGGAGGAAAGATCGCCTTCATCCCAAAAATCTCCAGGGCAAATTGCGACCCCCAATAGGAAGGGGGATAGGCGGGATACACCAGAAGCGCATTAGGCATGGCAACGGTCTCCCCGCTCCCTGTTTTCAGGGTTGGCGGATACCACGCCGGCCCCGGGCGGAAAGTGGTCTTCAAGCGTGCTGGCAAACGCCGATGGCGTGCGGCGGGCCCGCTGCTGACCGGCAAGGGCAGCATCCTCGGGCCCGGCCGTATCCGTCGCGGCTTGGTCTTCCTGAACGTCCTTCTTTCCATGGATGATGTCCTGTGCCAACGACAGAGCGGAGGCCGTCGTCATCAGTTCGAGGGCGCTGACCTGATAGTTGAACTGCATCCGGATGAACGCTCCCAGTTCGGCGACCGAAATCGACGTGAGCCCGAAGCTGGACAACGGTTCCTCCGGGCTGCCCTCGCTGTGCCCGCACAACTCGGCCACCTTGCCGGTGATCTGCTCGACCACGGCATCCAGCGTGAGTTGGCCCCCGGTATCGATCGCGAACGCGTCCGGGTTGCTGAGCACCCGTCCGCTCCGCAGGTAGTCGGGCGAGTCGACTGTCCAAGGCGGGCGGAAGAACAGGGCGGTAATCAGGTGATCCCTGTCGGCCAGCGTGCGCATGGCGTAATCGAGGTTGGTCACGGCGAAATCGGCGCTGACCGGAGGCATGCCCGCGGCCCGCGTCATACGCAGCACATGCAGGCTGCGCGCGGCCATGCCGGCCTCCGCGACCGCGGCCAGGTTGTAGCACAGCGCGGGCAATCCCTGGCGCCGGCGGAAGGCCGCCAGTCCGTCTACGAACCCGTTGGCGGCGCTGTAGTTGACCTGTCCCGGGTTGCCCAAGGTCGAGGCGATGGAGGAGAACAGCACGAAGTGGTCGAGGGCGAGGTCGGCGGTCGCATTGTGGAGATTGAGGGCGCCGCGCGCCTTGGGTGCGAAGACCTTGGCCAGCGATTCGGGCGTCAGGTCGGTCAGCAGGCAATCGTCCAGTACACCCGCGAGATGGAACACGCCTTTCAGCGGGCGCTGCAACCCGGCGATACAACGCCGCGCGTCCTCCTCTTCCGCGACGTCGCCTGCGACGATGTCGATCTCCACTTCTTCCGTGAGGTACCACAACGCACTGGTTTTCCTGACCCAGTCGGCACTGCGGCGGCGTTGCGGATCACGGTCCATCAAGGTGAGATGGCGCGCACCCGCGGCCACCAGATAGGACAGCAACAGCCTGCCGAATCCACCCAATCCACCGGTGATCAGGTAGGTCGCCTCGGGGTCGAGAAACGGGCGCCGATCGACAACCGGGAAGCGGTCGGCGCCGGCGGCTGGCGGAGCTTTCAGAACCAGCTTCCCTGTGTGCTGGCCGGTGGTCATCAGGCGTAGCGCCTCGGCATAGTCGCGGTAGGCGAAGGAGGTTGTCGGTAACGGCGGCACGGCACCCTGATCCAGCAGGTTCATGCACTGCTGCGACAATTCGCGTGCCAGTTCCGGATCGTCGCTCATCAGGCGGTCGACGTCGATCGCCGCGAAGCGCAGGTTCTTCCGGAACACGCACAGGCTGAGCGCATTGTCGGCGTAGATGTCCACCTTGCCGATCTCGCAGTGCCAGCCTCCCGGCCGCAACGCATCCAGGCAGAGAGCGATATGGCGTCCGGCCAAAGAGTTCAAGACCACGTCGACCCCCTCGCCGCGGGTCGCCGCCAGCAGTTCGTCGTACCAGTCGAAGGAGCGCGAATCGAATGCCGCGCGCACCCCCAGCGCACGCAGCTGTTGGCGCTTGCTCTCACTGCCGGCCGTGGCGTAGATCTCCGCTCCCGCGTGCTTCGCAAGGGCGATCGCCGCCTGGCCGACGCCGCCCATGGCGGAGTGGATCAGCACGCGCTGGCCTTTGCGCAGGCGCGCGAGATGCACCAGCGAATAGTAGGCGGTGACGTAAACCGACAGGACAGACGCGGCCTCCTCCATGGTGAGGGACGAGGGTTTGCGGAACACCAGATATTCTTTAACCACGGCGCGATTGGCGATGCAGCCGCCTTGGGTAAAGGCCACGGCTTCGCCGGGGCGGCAGGTATGCACCGCGGCACCCGTGCGGCGCACGACCCCGCTGGCCTCCACCCCCACCGTGCGGCCCAGCGCCGAGCGTTCGTAGGAGAGTGACGGCAGCAACCCCAGTGTGACCATAACGTCGCGAAAGTTGAGCCCCGCGGCTGCCACGTCGATCTCCACATCGTGCGGCCCCAGAGATGCGGGCTCGTAGGTCGTCATCTGCAGGCCGCCGATCTGTCCCGGATTTTCCAGGGTCAGCCGGTAGGTGGCTTCCTCACCCGCCGGCACCAGCGGACCCCGCTCCCGGATACTGGTCAGCCGCGGCACCCATATCCGGTTGCGGCGGATCGCCAGCTCGCGCTCCCGCAGGTCGCACGCACCGAGCCAGGCCAACGTCTCAAGATCGCCGGCGGCATCCAGATCTACCAGCCGAAATTCGATCTGTGACTCCGCACCCACGTCCGCGGCGACCTCCTGACCGATGGCCCGCAACGCTCCCCACACGGCGCTCGCGCGCGGCTCCGCAACCTCGAACGCGGCGCGGCGCGTCACCACGGTCAAGCGGCAGGAACAGCGCGCCTGCGCCACCCGGAACGGAATCAGCGCCTTGACGAAGGCGACCAGGCGCGCCACCAGCTTTTCGCCTGTCGGATCGTCGGGGTCGCTGCCGCAGAAGAAGTCGATCGCCTGCACGTCAGCCGCCTGCGGCCAGCCGGCCGGCGCACTGACGCCGTCCTCCATCAAGTCTGCCTGGGGAATGGCGTGCGCCTCGGACATCTTGAGGAACGCCAGCCATTCGGCGGCCAAACTGCCCGGCTCGCCGATCACCCAGCGGGGCCCGGGCAACTCCCGCGGTTCGGAGGTATTCACAGCCTGGGGCGCTTGCAGCAGGGTGGTGTGCCGGCCGGTGCGTACCGTTTTCCAGCCGGCGCCCGGCTCGATCGCCGCGCCGTCGGGGTGTACGACCAGCGCCAGGCCGCCGGGGACCGCCAGACGCCGCAGCAGGCCCCACTGCTCCGTCTCCGACGGCGTGGCGCCTCCATAGAGCAAGAGAATCTCGGCGGCGTGCGCCCGCAGCAGGCCGGTGTCCAGATTCGGCGCCTGCTCCGTAGCGAGGTCAAAGCAGGCAAAGCGCAGGGCGGCATCGCGGTTGGAAAACGCGTCGTAGTGCGCGCGCACCTGTTCCTGCGTGTCGCCGAGCAGCCAGTACTCGGTCTGTGCCCCGGCGCTGCCGAGGTAGTCGAGGCATTGATTAAGGATGGTCTGCTCAGGAGGGTGTGCGCCCGCGATCTCGGCGACATGGCAGGCATAGCGGTCACCGGCGCCGGGCTGCTCCAAGGCGGCGATCAATGCCGCCGGCTCGATCTCGCCCTCCGGCAGGCGGTGCAGGGCAGCAACCGCGTCCGGCACGAACTTGGGCTGCCATGAGACGACGTGCTTGCTGTCCGGCAGCTCGTTCCAGCGTGGGTTTGAGTTGAAGGAGACGTAGGCGTCGATACACAAGACCAGGTCGCCCGTGGCGCCATCGTAGAACCGGATGCTGCCACCGGACCGCTCGCCACGCCGTTCCGTGAACTGCCCCAGTTCGTTCACGTCCGCCCAGTCCTTGGCTTTCTTCACGTAGCAGGTGAGACGCGGTCCGGTCGGCGGGCGCAGGAACGTCACTCCTTGGGCGCGCCGCGGCATGGCGAAGATGTCGGTCGCGCGCAGCAGATGGTAGAGGAAGATCTGCAGCCCGCCGTCGAGCAGCGCAGGGTTTGCGACGTACCCTTCCTCGCGACCGGTCGTCCACAGCCTCTCATCCATTTCCACGTCGAACAGATAGTCGGCCGTGTCGCCTTCCCACAGAACGCGCTGGATGTTCCGGAAGTAGGGACCGTACTGGAAGGTCTCGCCGAGGCTGGCGTCGATGCGCTCGTAGAAGTCGTTTTCACCCACGAAGTAGTAGGGCTCGAACGGCGTGGTATCGATATCCGCCAGCCGTAGCGGTACGTTCACCGGATGATCTGCACGCACCAAGCGCACCTTGCCGCGGGAGTGCAGTTCGCTCTTTGACTCGACGTCGTACGACCGGGACGAGATGGTGAAGGTGAATTCGTCCGGTGCGTTGGGGACCGGAAACAACGCGGTCTGCAGCCGCACCGGCGTCTTGGGAATCGGACACGGCTGCAGGAACTCGAGCGTTTCCACGTGCAGCGGAACGCCCCCGAACGCCTGGAGGATCAGTTCGATGTAGCCGGCCGCCGGCATGATCGAGGCATAATGCACACGGTGCTCAGCCAGCCAGGGAAAATCTCGCTCCGACAGCCGCGCCTCGAACAGCAGGTGGTCGCACGGCACCCGGTGGCCGATCAACGGACCGTGGGCGTACTGGCCTTGTTGCAGGAACATCTCGTCGTCGCTCATTTCGTCGGCCGTGATCTGTTCGTCGCGCGGATGGCCGGGCAACAGATGGGCGACCGGCTCGGGACGGGGGTACTGGGCGGCGAAGTCCAGGTCCACGCCGGTCCTGAACAGAGCGCCCAAGGCCCGCTTGAAGCTGAGGCAGACATCCGTGCCTCTCAGCAGCGTCGGAATGCAGGCGGGGACCGGGGCGCAGTCTTCCAGGCACTGGGCGAGGGTGGACTGCAGGGCGCTGTGCGGCCCGAGTTCCAGAAAGACGTCGGGCCGGTACTCCCGCTTGACGGTTTCGATCGCCGCGGCAAACAGGACGGTCTGGCGGATGTTCTTCCACCAGTAGGCGCTGTCCAACCGTTGAGTCGTCTGTCCCGTTACCGAAGAAACGAGCGGCACTTCGGCGTCGAAGGCGCAAGCGTTCAGGAAGGACAGAAACACCCCTGCGTCGTCCTTGAGCGGGTCCATGGCGCTGGAGTGGAAGGCAATATTACCCTGAAGCAGCCGATTCTGCAGGTGGCGTCGGTCCAATTCCTCCATGACGGGCCGCAAGGCAACCTCTTTCCCGCAGATGACGGTACTGGCCGGCGCGTTTTCACAGGCGATCTCCACTTGCCGGTCTTCCCCGTCCCGAAAGGGAACACGTAGCGTATCGAGCAGCTGCTCCACGCCCAGCCGGTCAAGGCCGACCGCCAGCATGCGACCGGAACCGGCCACGCGCTGTTGCAACGTGGCGCGATGGAAAATCAGGCGCGTGGCTTCCGCCAGCGACAGCGCCCCGCAGGCGTAAGCGGCGGCGGCCTCGCCGGAACTGTGACCGACCACGCAGTCCGGATACACGCCCCACGTCTTGAACAATTCCGCCAGGGCGCACTGGATCATGAACGTGACGGGCTGGGCCAACTCGCACTCGTCGAGCGCCTCCTGCGTGGCCGAGAAACAGGCTTCGCGCAACGAGATTTCCGAGTGCTCCCGCCAGTGGTCCTCAATGGCATCGATGACGCGGCGGAACACGGGATCGGCGTCGTAAAGCCCGCGACCGCAACCGGCCCACTGTGTACCCTGTCCGGAGAACACCATCACAAGCCGTGGCCTCCCCTCACCGACCATGGCGACCGGCGCCGGGTCTTTTTCAAAGGCGTCCAGTGTCTCAATCAGTTCTTCCCGGGTACGGACTGCAAAGGCCGTCCGGGTGGCGAAATGGGTGCGGCGGCGGCTGAGATTGCCGGCCAGCGTGTAGAGATCCATCGGTTGCTTGTCGAGAGTCTCGCGCAACTGTCGCGCGCTCTTTTCCAGCGCGCCGGACGTACGCGCCGATAGAGGAATCATGAAGCCCGACTCCGGCGCCAGTGCCACCGACCAGATCCGTGGTCGCGCCGGGCTGTACTCCCGCACCACGCAGTGCCCGTTGGCCCCGCCAAAGCCGAACGAATTGATGCCGACCACGACCGGATGTTCGGGAAAGGGTTCGCAGGTCGTCTGCACCTGCATGGGGCACCTGTCGAAGTCGATTTCCGGATTCGGCACCAGGAAATTCTTGGAGATCGGCGCGAACGTGCGGCGCTGCATCATCAGGATGACCTTGAGCAAGGCGCAATGGAACGCGGCGGCCTCCATGTGCCCGACGTTGCTCTTGACGCTGGAAACGCGTAACGGAACTGTGCGATCGGAACCGCCGAACGCCTCCGTGATGGCATTCCCTTCGATGCGATCACCCACCACGGTCCCGGTCGCATGGGCTTCGATGTAATCAAAATCCTGGGGGGCCCGATTGGCGCGGGTGCAGGCGATGCGCATCAACTCAACCTGTGAATGACGGGTAGGCGCGGTAATGTAACGCCCTTGAGCCAAGCCCTCGGTGCCGTCGGCCGCACCGGCCGCATTCACTGCCGTTGCTTCTATCACGGCGTAGATGGGGTCTCCGTCTCTTTCGGCTGCCGCCAGGGGCTTGATGGCAAAGACGAACGCTCCTTCCGAGCGCATGTAGCCGTTGGCGTCCGCATCGAAGGAGTGGCACCGGCCGTCCGGACTGATCACGCCCAAGGCATTGAAGCCTGCGCTGAGCCGGGCTGATCCCAGGTAAGTGACCGACCCGACGAAGGCTTGTTCGCAGTCGCCGTAGCGCAGGGCGTTCAACGCCGTGTGCAAGGCCGTCAAGCCGGCGGAACAGGCCGTGCAACAGGCGAGCGACGGTCCCATCAGGTTGAAGTGGTAGGAGATACGGTTGGCCATCATGGCCAGGCTGATATTGGCGATGGAAAACTCATTGGCGCCGTGCGCCGCGCGCCAGTTGGAGGTCGCCGGAACCTGCGCGCCGACGAACACGCCCGTGCGGCTGTTGCGCAACGATTGCAAATCCCAGCCAACCCGCTCGGAGGTCTCCCAGGTACAGGTCAGGAGCATTCGCACGTGCGGATCGGCTGTCAGCATTTCACGATGCGACATCGCAAAGAGGCTACGATCGAAGAGCTTTTCTCTTTGCTCGGTGAGCAGCCCTTCGTACGGGCTGGCAAACCGACCCGGGCCGGAGAACTCGCCGATTGGCCGGTAGCCTTGGCCGTAGCGCTCATTTACCGGCTCCTGCACGATCTCGCGTTCGCTCAGCAGCCGCCAGAAGTCGTCATCGGTGCGGATTCCGCCCGGCATGCGGTAACTGTACCCTACGATAGCAACAGGGTTTTCAGACTTGTTCATGTTTGTCTCCAAGGGATTCGGCGACCCGAATCCCGGAGTTCACGACTTACCTGTCTTGGACCTTGGCAAAGATCAAATAGTGCAGTTTATAATATTATAGAGATGTGAGAAAAACAACCCCTTCACAGCGCTGGGACACGTGTGGCGCGGGCTAAGACGGCCAGGCAAGTAGCTGACAGTTGGGGATCAATCGGTAGCTCGCTGGTTCCAAGTAGCCATTCATGCGAACCAGTCCACCAAACGAGCGTTCTGACAGTGTCAAGGGCATGAACGCTTCTTCGGTCCCAACCCGTCTTGAGTATCTCTTGAGCGGAAGGGGCCGTTCTAAACCACGTTGCTTCACGAATATAAAGTATACAAAAGGGCGCTGAACTAAACCCAAGAAGACTGCCCCTACACCGGTCGTTCATTCGTTGCCACTAGCCGGGCAGAGGCTGGTCTTCTGGTATTGTTTTATTTCCCCTTATTGATGACTCCTTCAAGAGTCTTTTCTGCCAGGGTGAACATCTCCGCCAGAATCTGCATGCGCCGCTTTTTCAATTGCTCCACCCGTTTCCATAATTCCTCCTTGACCTTGGCGACTCCTTCCTCACGTACCTCGGAAGAGAGCGTTGTGTCATTCTTGAATTCATATTTCTCAAGAGTGAATTCCGCAATATCGCTTATGTTATCCCCTACGATCGCAAGATCTACCGCACTCTTAATCGATCCAATTTTGTCCTCGTCACTGATACCCATTTCTTACTCCTTTGTTGTGTGGTTTTGTTGATGAATGAACACCCGTAGGCAACGTTCAACGGTTTTTGATGTCGTTGTCTGAGATTCAGGAATGTTACCCCCCTAACACTCAAAAAAGTGCGTAGAAAGGCCTATAGAATTCAAACATTGACGTGAAATAGTAGTATAGATTGTACTATCACAAATGTACAGAACAATTGTGCCGACCATTGAAGGCTCCGGCAATGGCCTTCAGGAATGGCCAGCCGGCCCGGTTTCGGGTATGGGTATATCTGCTCGCTTTTCTTCACCATATTTGAATTCCTTCATCGAATTGAGCCTGAGGGAATGGCCACAACACCTGATTTCCTGAAACCCTTCCCCTCCGTCCATAATCATGACGCGGAGCCCACAGGAATCCGGGTGCAGCTTCTTTTCATCCAGAAGAACGGCTGGCGGGAGTGTCCCGCGTTTCCGTCCTCTGCCGCGCGAAAATGCCGGGATCACGTCTTCTTCCGTCAGTTCATGCCCGCAGCACACGACTTTTTCAAAACCCGCTCCCCCGGCCATGACTTTGATCATCAAGCCACAACTCTCCGGATGGCGTTTGTGCTCATCAATGATGTCGCCTTTTTTTAACCCCATGTTCTCCTCCGAAAAAACTCTGCCGGCATTGATTCACCGTGGTGAATCCGGCTAGCCGACATCATTTTGAATCTTCGCCAACAAGGCTTTGTGCCGCGGATGACCAACGGTTTGCGCGACCCGCGATGGATCCACGGGCTGAAACGGTTCGAGACGTTTCTCTTTCAGGGCCCGGATACGAGCGACACTCGCCGTGAGCCTCTCCCACGACAGGTCACCTCGTTCAAGGGCCTGCTCAATGGCCGACACGGCCTCCCTTTGCCTCTCCTGCTGATGACAGATGACCACCATGTCGGCACCGGCCTGTAAAGCTCGCACCGTTGCTTCTCCGATGGGCTGATGGTCAAGAATGGCGCGCATTTCCATGTCGTCAGTGAGCGTGACGCCTTCAAAGCCCAACTCATTCCGCAACAGATCGGTGAGGATGGATTGGGACAGCGTCGCAGGTGCTTCCGCGTCGAGAGCCGGGTAGCGCACGTGCGCGGTCATGATCGCGGGCAGTCCCCGGCGGATCGCCCGTCGAAAGGGTTCAAGTTCCACGGCGTCGAGTCGTGTGCGGTCCGCCTCGACCACAGGTAGTACGTGGTGGGAATCAGTCATGGTATCGCCATGCCCTGGAAAATGTTTGCCGCATGGAATGATGCCATTGTCTTCAAGTCCCTGCATCACAGACAGACCGTACGCGCAGACCGGTTCGGGCTCTGTGCCATACGCCCGATCGCCAATAATCGGATTAGCCGGATTGTTGTTCACGTCCAAAATCGGCGCCATGTTCATGTTGATCCCCACCGCCCGCAATTCTTGAGCCGTGACCGCCGCCGCTTCATAGGCCACATCCGAAGCGTGACACGCCGCGACCCGTGAAGCGGCCGGAAACGTCGTAAAGCCCTGGGGCAAGCGGGATACACGGCCACCTTCCTCGTCAATGGCAATCAACAAGGGAGGATTGGGCGCATGCTCTTGAAGAGCATTGGTCAGTTGCGCCACCTGTTCGGGATCTTTCAGGTTCCGCGAAAAGAGAATGACGCCCCCGGGTCGATACTCCTCCAGCCAAGCGAGAAATTGCCGGGAGAACTCCGTCCCTTCAAACCCCACCATCAAGAGTTGCCCGACGGTGTCTCGAATCGTCATGGAGGACTCACTTAGGATTCTCTACGTCCCCGAGCGATTGATTAACCACTGTACCAACAATCGCGTGCCGATGGCCGTCGGCCCCTTACTGATATAGGGACGCTCGGACGAACTCCAATCGGTGCTGGCAATGTCGAGATGCACCCAGGGGCAATCGCCGACGAACTTGCTCAAGAACATGCCTGCCGTAATCATGCCCCCTCCGCGGCCGCCGATATTGCGCATGTCCGCCACGTCACTCTTGAGTTGTTCAAAATATTCTTCCCAGAGAGGCATCTCCCACACGCGTTCGCCGGCTTGCTCACCGGCTTTTTTCATGCCGGCCTTGAGCGCGTCGTCGTTGCCGAGCATCCCGATGGCAAACTGACCCAGGGCCACGATGCATGCACCGGTCAACGTGGCGATATCGACGATACATTGCGGGTTGAACCGGGCGGCATAAGCCAGGCCATCCGCCAGAACCAGCCGCCCTTCGGCGTCGGTATTTTGCACCTCCACGGTTTTACCGTTGAGCATGCGCAGGATATCCCCCGGCTTCGTGGCTCGCCCGCCCGGCATGTTTTCCGTGGCCGGCAGGATACCCACGACGTTGATGCGCAGACGCAATTGCGCCGCAGCCCGGATTGCGCCCAACACTTCCGCCCCACCCGTCATATCCGCCTTCATCTGTTCCATATTTTCTGAAGGTTTCAGCGAAATGCCGCCGGAATCGAAGGTGATCGTTTTCCCGACGAGTACCACGGGCCGGTCTTTTTTCTTCCCCCCTGAATATTCCAGAACGATAAATTTCGGCGGCTCCTGACTTCCACGCGCGACGCCCAGCATGCCGCCCATTCCCAATTTTTCCTGGTCCTTGCGCTCAAGCACGGTCAAGTTGACGCTGAATTCTTTGGCTATGGTTTGCGCCTCCTGCGCCACGCGAGAGGGCGTCATGACGTTGGCCGGGTGATTGCACAGGTCACGTGCGAACCACGTGGCGTTGGCACTGGCTTCTCCCCGCCGGGCTCCCGTTTTCATGCCACTGACTTGATTCGCACGACTCGCCAGCAAAGTCATGGCCCGGATTTCTTTCGACGGCTCCTCATTGTCGGCTTGATAGTGCGTGAACTGGTACCCGCCCAGCACGGCTCCCTCCACCATGGCCTGGGCAATATCAGACGCAGGGGCCTTTACCGTATCGGTTGCCAACAGCGGGGCGGAAAACGATTCCGCCCCGATCTGCCGAACCTTCTTGAACGCCGTGCCCATGGCCTGTCGGACACGGTCCAGGGTCACCTCGACTTTCTTGCCCAAGCCCAGCAACAGAATGCGCTTGGCCGGAAGAACTCCTCGCGCATGAATCAATACGGCCTGTTGATTTTTGCCGGAAAACTCTCCGGTTTCCCTCAACTCCCTGAGTTGTCCGCCCAACGCGTCATCCAATGCTTGATGGGTCTTGGGCAATGCGTTCTCGCCTTCATAGCCACCGATCACGAGCACGTCCGTGGCTTCCTGGGCAACAGGAACTTCCTTGACCTGACACTTCATATGACTCTCCTCTCCCTCTTGAATGAAGATAAGGAACCTCTGATTTAATGCACTATCGGGCGCATGGCTGCGTTGTGTCCTCGCTCAACCCTCACCTATCTCTATGATAAGCTTCGGGTTTCGCTACGGGACGCCTTGCCCTGCATCCCGCTATCACAATAAATCAGAGGTTCCATAACACGATCCTGAGAAGTTTGGTGCGCTTCTCCCTTATTTCTTTCAACTCAGGGTATCATTGAACACCATCAGCAGCTAGGCAGGATGTTCAAAAAGGCCGTCCAGCGCGGCCGCAGCAAGCGAGGAGGCGAGGCGTACATTGGAGTACGTTGAGCCTCCGAGTGCCGCGAGAACAAAGCTGGCGGCTTTTTTGAACATCCTGCTAGACCCCTCGCGTGTGGGGATCCCAAATGAATTTGTGCAATTGAACCTGTAAGCGTACGGGCAACCGGTCCTGAAGAATCCATTCCGCCAACGGCCGCAGGAGGGAACACCGATCGTCGTTTCCTTCCGTCGCGAACACCGGGCTGAACAACACCGGACACTTTTCCATGAGTCGGTAGCGCTTGACCACATCGACGGCCCACTCATAATCCTGCCGGTCGCCGATGACGAATTTCGCCTGATCTTTCTGACGGAGACGGCGCAGATTGTTCCAATGCATACGGTCATCCATCTCACTGCCGGGACATTTGACGTCAAGAATGACGCTTGCCCGGGAATCAACCGGAGTCACGTCGATGGCTCCACTCGTTTCGATGAGCACGTCGAACCCTTCCTCGCATAACCGCGCAATCAAGTCGAACGCCGCGGGCTGGGCCAGCGGCTCCCCGCCCGTAACTTCAACCAGGGAACACCCGTACCGTTTGACCTCATCCATTACGGCATCGAGACTCATGTCGGTCCCTCCGTCAAACGCATACGCCGTATCGCACCACGTGCACCGGAGCGGACAGCCCGTCAAACGAACAAACACACAGGGCTCCCCCACTCGGGTGGATTCCCCCTGAATACTATAAAAGATTTCTGTAATTCGCAGAGCAGGCGGAGAGGCGGGAACTCGCGTCGTCATCGCTTCAGCAGGTTGTTCATGTTTTGGTTTCTGACGTTACGCCCACAGGGTCGTGGGCCACCGGTGCCGACGCGCGATCCTCGCCATCCCGCGAATGGGATTGACCACGAGTGGATGCCCCACGGACTCCAGGGCCTGGATGTCGCCCGGGCTATCGCCGTACGCGTAGCTTTGCGCGAGGTCCACTCCGTGACTGTCCGCGAACGTCTGGAGCAAACGCCGCTTGCCTTCACCGTACGGATAGGGTGACAGGACCCGGCACGTGTAGCCGTCCTCATTGGTTTCCAATTGTGCCGCCAGGATGTTCGGGACGTCCAGATAATGCGCCAGGGGTTTGATCAGGAACTCCGGCGTGCCGCTGACCAGGGCCACCTGATGGCCGGCCTGTTGATGCTGGGCCAAGGCCGCGGTTCCTTGCAGCGACAGCCGGGGACAGATCTCCGACCGCACAAACCATTTCGCCAGGGGCTCGATGCCTTCCGGTCGCTTATTGGTCAGGTAAATTTTTCGTTCCCGCAGGGGCCTTAAGGAAAGTTCGAGAATATTGAACAGTAAATACAGTGCGCTGTCGACCAACACGCGATTGGATAACAGACCGGTTTTCCATAGATACCGGACGAAATGAATTTCAATGGATTGACCGGGGATCAAGGTATTGTCGACGTCAAAAAATGCCGCAACCTTGCTGGGGGGAGAACCGGGCGTGTGGGAAGACGAATCAGACATCAACAAAGCTTGGATCAGCACCAGTATAATTTAGGAACCTCTGATTTATTGTGATAGCGGGATGCAGGGCAAGGCGTCCCGGAG
>VXOF01000008.1 GCA_009840285.1 Nitrospira sp. SB0662_bin_26 | reverse complement strand
CACTCTTATGCAAGAACGTCATCAGCTTACTCTACACAAACGCGGCACGGTGATCATCTCCCTGCTGGGATGGTTCATGATCCAAATCCTGTTTTGTGGCCTCCCCTCCGCATTTGCAGAGGAATCGGCTCAGATAGGCGTCATCGATCCTCAGGCGGTCCTGGAAAATTCCAACGCAGGGCAAAAGGCGCTGGCGACCTTAAAAGAACACGTCATGGTTCGTCAAAAACTATTGGAAACGGACGAAGTGGAAATACAGAAACTCGAGCAGCAGCTTCAAGGCAGTACGGGCCGCAGTGAAACCGAAACGCAGGTCTTACGGGAAACGTTGCAAGGCAAGATTCAAGAGTACCAAAGGCGGCGCCAAACGTTCCAGCAAGAAGTTCAGGAAAAGCAAAAGAATTTGATGGTGGATTACATGAAGAAAATCCAAGGCGCGACCAAGGTTGTCGCCGAACGGCGTGGCTTTTCATTGGTCATCGATAAGGGCAATGAAGCCATCATGCAAATCGTGATCTACTCCGCCAAGGGAATGGATATCACCGACGAAGTCGTCAAAGAATTCAATCAAACCTACAAATAACGGACTCAACCTTCATGCGAGGGACGGAACGTTTGCATTCTAGTGTCGGGGATCCGGGCCTTGCTCCAGGGGATAACCTGCCTGCCGCCACGCCTTGATTCCTCCTGCCATGGACAAGACCTGCGTGTAGCCCATCTCTTGTAAGTTGGCGGCCGACAAAGCCGACCGATAGCCTCCCCCGCAATAGAGAATAATTTCCGCGTTTTTGTCGGGAATCATCTCCTCTATATCACGCTCCAGAATCCCCCGGCCTCTGTGAATGGCCCCACGGGCATACCCCTGAGCCACCTCATGATCCTCCCGAACATCGATGAAATGGAAGACTTCACCGCGTTCGAAACGAGCCATGACCTCGCTCGGCACGCACTCACGAACTTGGCTTTTTCTTTGCTCAACGAGTCGTTCGAATCTGGGATTATGCCCCATCACAACCCTATCTATTTATAAAAACGCAGACTTGAATACACTGAAACGCCGTTAGCCCTTAGGTCGGGTTAGCCCTTCGACTTTGCTCAGGACAGGCGTAACCTGACAGCTAACGTTGCTTTCGACAAGTCTAGTCTTCACGCCACAAATTGAAGTTTCACTCCGCATGCGGAGGCGATCTTGGCGACCGTCCCGAGCCGAGGATCCCGGTTGCCCGATAAGCCGCGGGAGAGGCCCACGCGATTGACGTCGGCCCGACGTGCGAGTTCAGAGACGCCGCCCTGTGCCGCTGCTACGTTACGAAACGCCTTCATCAACAATCGAGTATCGCCGTCGAATTCTTCAATTGCCGCGTTCAGATAGGCCGCAATATCTTCCGGGGTTTTGAGGTAATCGCTGGCTTTATGGGCTTTTACGGGCATTGCGCTTCTCCTCCTTATAAGTCTTCCAGTAGGTCTGAGCTATTCTAATATCACGGGCCTGCCGTTTTTTCGTACCCCCGACCAGAAGGATCACAAGCGTCTCACTGTCGAAGCCATAGTAGACACGGTACCCAGGGCCACAATCGATCCGAAGCTCAAAAACGCCTTCGCCCACCCCTTTGTGATCGCCAAAATTGCCAAGTTCGATCCGGTCAATACGAGTCTGGACTCGGGCTCTGGTCTCGGCATCCTGGCTCCGGAGCCATTCGTCGAAGTAGTCCTTCCCACTTTCTGTAACGTAGTGGACTACTGTAACCATTGATTTAGTTGTAGCCAATTAGCTACAGAATGTCAAGGTAAGAATACTCTCTGGCAAACAAGAGGTTGCACTATTTGAGGTTCATCCAGGATAAAGTGGCGCGCCCGGCAGGGGTCGAACCTGCGACCCTCGGCTTAGAAGGCCGATGCTCTGTCCACTGAGCTACGGGCGCCCGGCCTTAATCTTCGATCAGTGAGGCAAGATGATGTATCAGGGCTGGTCGGGGCGAGAGGATTTGAACCTCCGACATCCTGCTCCCAAAGCAGGCGCGCTACCGGGCTGCGCTACGCCCCGATGTTTCTCCCAAGTATACGTTTCAACACGTCTTTGGCTTTGGCCAATGCCTGTCCACGATGACTGATTTGGTTCTTCTGGTCAAGCGTCAACTCCGCCAGGGTCTTTCCCAATTCCGGAATGATAAAGACCGGATCATACCCAAACCCGTGCATCCCGGAGCAGCGGTCCGCGATTCGTCCCTGCAACACTCCCTCGACAAATTCAACAGACGAAGACGAATCGGAAATAGCCACCACCGTCAGGAATCGAGCTCCTCGCTGATCCGCCGGAACACCGGTCAGTTCGTCCAACAATTTTCGACAATTGTCTTCATATGAGGCATGAGCCCCGGCATAGCGGGCGGCATACACGCCCGGGCGGCCACCCAAGGCGTCCACCTCCAATCCGGTGTCATCAGCCAGAGTCAACAGGCCGGTGAACCGGGCAATTTCTCTGGCCTTTTTCCCGGCATTCGACCAGCACGTCTCGCCGTCTTCAACCACGACCGGAGCGGCGGGAAACTCATCCAGCGTGCGAATGGTCACGCGAAGATCCTGCAGGAAGGCTTTCATCTCCCGCTGTTTATCCCGGTTCCCCGTTGCTAACACAAGCTCCATGATGTTCTACCCGAGATCACCGACACAGTCTTTTTGCAGCTTGATCAATTGCTGGATTCCGTCCCAACCCAATGTCAGAAATCGGTCCAACTCCTCTTTTGCGAACGAACCACGTTCGGCAGTCCCCTGCACCTCGACCAAGCGGCCCCTGCCGGTCATCACGAGATTCATGTCCACCTCGGCACGGGAATCTTCCTCGTAGCACAGATCCGCCATGGCAACCCCGCCGACCCTGCCGACACTGATGGCAGCCAGAAAATCCACCAACGGTCTTTTCTTCAGCACTTTTTTTTCTTTCAACGTCGCAAACGCGTCGGCCAGCGCGATAAAGGATCCGGTGATCGAGGCCGTCCGCGTGCCGCCGTCGGCTTGAATCACGTCACAATCAATCCATACCGTCCGCTCCCCCATCGCCGACAAATCCGTCACCGCACGGAGCGCCCGGCCCACCAGACGTTGAATCTCCAAGGTCCGGCCACTTTGCTTCCCTCGAGCCGCTTCGCGGGGCATGCGATCATGCGTGGCCCTCGGCAACATGGCATATTCAGCCGTCACCCAGCCCTGCCCTTTATCCCGCAAGAACGGCGGAACCTTTTCCTCAATCGACGCCGTGCAGATGACCTTGGTTTCGCCCATTTCCATAAGAACGGAGCCATCCGCGTATTTGATAAACGGCCGTGTCACCTTGACCGAACGGATTTCATCGGGTCGCCGGCCATCACTGCGTCGCAATCCAGACGTTTCATTCATCGGCTTCTCTTCCTTTTCCCTTCTGTTTTTTCGCAACGATCACTCGCACGAGTAACAACCCGAGAATCACGCATGCCACACCCCCGACAAAAAAGTCTTCGTACGGAAACACATACGGCATCACCACAGAGTAGGAAAAACCACATGCCACTGCAAGTGTCACGGCTCGTCTCGATTTCGTTGACTGCCTTGGAGACACATGCTAACTTTTACCCGCATTTTCAATGAGTTGGGATTTTCTCCATGTATGATCTTCGATCCCTCAGAGATCAGTTACCCGCCATTCGCGACCAACTCGGGCCCCGTGGAGTGGACGTGCCATGGGAGGAGGTTGAAAAACTACTCCAGGACCGCCGCGACCGGCTCTCCCAGGTTGAAGCCCTCCGGCATCAACTCAAAAAAGGCTCCGATGAGGTTGCTCGCTTAAAGCGTGCGAAGCAACCGGCAGAAGAAGCCGTAGCCGCCATGCGGGCACTTGGCGATAATATTGCCATTCAGGAAGAGCACTTACGAGCGATTGAAGTCGAACTCGAAGAACATGCGCTACGCATTCCCAACCTCCCACATGACACTGTTCCGCAAGGAACCGATGCATCGCAGAATGTGGAAATTCGTCGATGGGGTGAGCCGCCTTCGTTTGACTTTCCACCGAAACCGCATTGGGAAATTGGAGAATCTCTGGGCATTCTTGACTTCAAACGGGCCGGCAAAATCACAGGAGCCCGCTTTTCCATTGCCTTGGGCGCCGGAGCCCAGCTCGAACGCGCGCTGACTTCGTTGATGCTCGACATCCATCTCCGGAAGCATGGGTATACCGAGGTGCTCCCACCATATCTCGTCAATCGTGACGCCATGACCGGTACGGGACAACTCCCGAAATTCGAACAGGACTTGTTTCATCTCCGCGACGATGAGTACCTCCTCATCCCAACAGCCGAGGTGCCGGTCACCAACATGTACCGGGATGAAATTCTTCCGGACACTGCCTTGCCGATTCGGCACGTTGCGGCGACACCCTGTTTTCGCCGGGAAGCCGGCTCCTACGGACAAGATACCCGTGGCCTGATTCGCGTCCACCAGTTCCATAAAGTCGAACTCGTGGCATTTACCGCCCCGGAAGAATCGTACGCCGAGCTTGAGCGCCTCACCAACGCGGCCGAAACTGTCCTGCAAGCACTCGAATTACCGTACCGTGTCGTCAGCTTGTGCCGCGGCGACCTGGGATTCGGTGCAGCCAAAACGTATGATCTCGAAATCTGGGTCCCTTCGCAACAGGCGTATCGGGAAATCTCGTCGTGCAGTAACTTCGAAGCCTTTCAGACGCGAAGAGCCAATATTCGCTTTCGCCCCCAAGGAGGCAAACCAGCCTATCCTCATACGCTCAATGGATCTGGCGTGGCCGTGGGTCGGACGATCGTCGCCATTCTGGAAAACTACCAACAAGAAGATGGCTCGGTCCTCGTGCCCCATGCGTTGCGACCGTACATGAATGGGATTGAACGGATCATCTCAAACCCGGCACCCTGATGTAGCCATATCTGTTTCGGCGGCCCTGGGGCTTGCCTAGACCCATATGAAGCCAACAAGGAGGTCATCTGTGAACAATCTGATCAAACTATTGGCCTGCAGTCTAGCCATACTTGTAATCACGGCGTGTACGATGCCCAAAGTCAAGAGGTCATGGTCGAAACCGGGCTCAAGTCCTGGTGAGTTTGAACGCGTGAGCGCCGAATGCGAAAACGACCCGGGCATGACCGGGCTTAAAGGTTACGCAAGTTACCAGGTCTGCATGAAAAAGCACGGCTGGTATCTCATCGAAGAATCCGAGTAATTAGAGGTGCATCCCGGAGGGGTGCTGGAGTGGACGAACAGGCCGGTCTTGAAAACCGGAGTCCTTCACGGGACCGTGGGTTCGAATCCCACCCCCTCCGCCAATGATTACTTGTTTACAGAAAGATTTCTGCACCTCCTTTATTGTCGAGCCTCAGGTGCTGGTGGGATTCGAACGGGGGGTTTTGAAGGGGGTTGGTGTCGACTTTGGAAATCATCATTGTTCGAGATACCATTGGCAGGGCGATGTTGCGGGACATGGCCGGTCTGCAGTTCGGGGATATGGTCAAGGCGGTTGTAGACGTCGAAGCGGGTATTATGGCGATTGGCGGTGAACTCCATTCGGATGAAGAGGCGGTTCTTCTTGATAATGGTTCACGCCAATCAAATCTCTGGGGAATCAACTTGTATCCGGAAAAGCCGTCCGATGAGTGGATCGAGTTTGATTCGATGATTAACGTACGTCCATCAGGAGGAAATCGCTCTCGTTTTGTGGAAAGTGGGGAAATTCGCGAAGCCGTCACTCGGATAGTTCAACGGTTAGTGGAGGATTGATCGGCATGCCCTATCAGCATACAGGCCTGGCGGGAGGGAGATGGTTCACCATGCCTTTGGTAGAGCAATTGGCCCATGTTGGTAGTGAGGTCGGGCGCATTGTCCGTTGGAAAGAGAAAAACCCGCAGGACTGTGAAAAAGCTTTCTTGCGGGCGCTGGAATTGCTTGACTTGACCATACAAGATCCACGCTGGAAGGGTCGCCGGAAGGAACTGACGCGTGCTCGAGAGTGCCTCTGTGATGCGATGTCGGGAGGAAGCGCTTACAGGAGCGACCTGATCGATCTCGACCGGTATTTCTACCATTATGCCCTGGCCTCCAGAATCGATCGATAAATGACTGTTGAGAAAAAAGGGCGGACACGCAGGTCCCCCCTACGGGAGGAAAGGGGGCAGCGACGATTCGACCTACGTCCGTACATAGAGCAACTCGCAGGCTTCGCAATAGCCATCCACCCGGCCCCGCCGGAACGCCGCGGCCAGTTGCCGTTTGACCCACTCCGCGCCTTCCTGGCCGCCACGACCATCGACCCCTTGTGACAACATCATCTGTAAGGCCACGTCCAGCAACCGCTCTTTGCGTTCTTCCATCTCGGGAGTCACAACTTCACCGATGGCATGTTTTGCATGGATCTTCACTGTCTCTTCATGAAATTTGTCGTAGCCAAATTTAGCAACCGTGGTTTTGCGAATATTGGCTAATTCCTGCTTCACCAGGGGAAGGGCTTGCATCAATTTCCGGAAAATCTCCAGGCGGCCCTCCTCCCACAATTTCTTCTCCATAGCCTCAAGGACAACACCCGGGTTAACCGTTTCTGCGGGTTCTTCGGCAAAATCCGATTTTCGGCCGTATCCCCCGAACCGCAGCCGCTCGTAGGATTTCCGGGTTTCAGGATCACCGAGCACTTCATACGCGGCATTGATCTCCCGAATTTTGTCTTCAGCGGTTTTGTTCCCATGGTTGCGGTCGGGATGATATTTGAGCGCAAGTTTCCGATAGGCCCGTTTAATCTCCTCGTCCGAGGCCTGCGGCGTCACTTCCAGGGTGGCGTAGTAGTCGAGGTGGTATCGTGCCATCAGTTCTCACCGTCCGGTTCGATCATAGCGAGCAATGGGTTCACCGGACAACCAGCGTTTTTTCTCTTAATGCACAGTGTTATAAACTGGATGACTCGTCACCCGTCTACCGACTCACACTCGTAGGAGCGGTTACGTTATGTCACACTTTCTAATTGCCAAATTAATTTCAGGTGGTCAAACGGGAGTCGACCGGGCAGCCCTCGACGTTGCTCTGGCCGGCGGGTTGCAAATCGGCGGATGGTGCCCCAAGGGGCGTCTGGCCGAAGATGGGACAATCCCGATGATCTACCCGTTGCAGGAAACGCCCTCCCCGCAGTATGCCCAACGAACACGATGGAATGTGCGGGACGCGGACGGTACACTGATCCTGACCTGCAGCGAACCCACTGGGGGCACGGCATTGACGATCCATACGGCTGAACGCCTGTACAAGCCTTTTCGTGTCATCGATTTGACGACACCCGAGGACCCCCGTGACGTTGCCTCATGGATTTTCCACACGGATATTACCGTCCTGAACGTCGCAGGACCTCGGGAAAGACTCTGCCCGGGTGTCTATCAGAAAGCCTTCGACTGGTTACAAAAAATGTTGGAGTCTCAGGCCGAATGATGAATTCACTTCATACCGTCGGGGCAGTTCCTTGCTGATCCGGGGGAAACGGGATAAAACACAAACGTGGCTTGCAGAAAAACGAAATCTAAAAGGCCTTTCGCTCACTCAACCCTGGCGAGACCGTCTCGTCAGAGGCGGCCGCCCAGGCCCGCCGGGATGCCAGGGACGACTACCCTTGCGCACCCGCATCAATGCCCGCCGTTTCTTCAAGTGAAGGGCACAAAACCATTGACTGACCGCTTTTCTGGGGCAATAGATGCACAGGCCTGCTTCCTTGTGACGCCGCTGATATCGTTGTTGCCTTGTCATAGAAACAGCTCACCGATTTTGTGCAACTGACATTCAAAATTGAATTTTAGTCTATAATGCAAACTTGACTCGCTTCAAGACACCCACATTTTCCACGGGAAACCATAGCTGAGACAGTAGGTCGAACCCGTGAAGTTAGCGTAAACTATGTGTATCCTCTGTTCGGCTCTCCTCGTATCAGGTCTGTCAAGCCAATTGTTCGCCGGCTATTCTCCCCCACCAGGCCATTTGCAACCCGTTGAAAACAAAGGATTTGTGGAAATTGTCACCATACCGCAACTTCTTCAGAGCCCCAGCCGATACCATCAAAAATCCATTCGAATCCGGGGAACCGTTACACGGCTTGAACTTCATCTCGACGACTCGAAACATTTCATCGATTTTGTTTTCTACCTCAAGACAGGGGAGGACCGCATCCTGGTTTTCGGGCGACATGATCGAACCCGAGGAGACATCCAAATGACCACTGGTCGAACCGTTGAGGTTGAGGGCATCTTTTGGAAGGAACGAGAGGCCAATGGCCACAGGCTATTGAATAATGTCGAAGCCCAACGTGTCACGTTTTATCCGCCGCTCACCCCGGATCAAGCCGCCCATCCTTCTCCTCTCCTGACAAGCCCTAGAGCAACCTCCTCACCACGTTTCGCACCGGAAACTGAGCGGAGCCAATTGCGCTTGCTCCAGCCCTAAGACAAGTTGATCCTTTGCCAGCGCATTTCCACAGAACCGCACGTGACACTGCGAAAGATTCGGCTCCAACGCGATGAGTGGTGCCAGATTCACGCGCGTTTCTTGTCCCTCGTCCGTCAGGACCCGGACGATTCTTCCTTTCCCGTGAGCCCAATCCTCCGGCCATTCCCGGGTTAATACCGGATGGTACGAAAAGTGTTGCGGAAATTCCTGCGACAGATCCAGCAAGGCCTGATGTTCCATCAATTGGCGCGGCTTCTTGACACTCACGATCAAGCTGAAATGCCCGTCAGCCGTTCCTCCGAACGCTCTGGATTTCATATACCGCACGTACGCCAAAAACGGCGTAATGCCCGTCGAAAGCGCCACAGCCACGATCCGCATGGAACGCCATTCGTGATCAGCTTCCAAAACCAGGGTCGTCGGGTCCACCGTCTGAGTGTTTTGATACACCACCAGTTCCGAACGGGTTTCGTCGTAATTCACGCACACGTCGACTGAGCCACCCGTGCGGCTACGCTGAACGAGATCATCGGTTTGCCACCAAGGAGAGGTATCGGCTTTTTCCTTGTGCGTGTCGTTGATGATCGTTTCCAATACGCGCGGGCTTTCATCCGAACAATTGGAGCGTGTATACATGCGGCGACGATATTTTTGCGTCCGGACACCAAACGGTTTCACCAGAAACGCCGACCCGGGATGCATGCGATCCCGAATGGGGACGGGCCGTCCATCGACCTCGAACGTCTCCGGCAACGTGAAAGCGACCTTTCTCACTTCACCGGGATCGTATGTCTCCACGTGGGAAATCCTGGCAGGCACAAAGAGTTCACGCGGTCTAGTCATCAAGCACTCCTTTCCCTTCCGGGTTTCTCGGGGCACGCTCGTGATCGTTTGTCTTCCTCTGCTCCTATGGCACTATAGAAAACCCGGCGGCATTCGCCCACTACCTCAACCCGAACGTCATTTCCATTCGCCTCATCATCGTCTCGACCGACAATCTCCGGCACAGATCCTATTCCAATGCCGACCCGGTCAGGCAAGCGGCGGCACAGACCGTCGCTTGCGAGATGTCGTCATTTTCGCTAAGCTTTATAGGCAATTGTACGAATTTTATTCATTTTTTCGCGAATGTTTGCGTTTTCAGGAAGGCCGTCTTCATGAACGAACCGCTTAACAATCGATACGTCATCGAAATCAAGGAACTGGTCACTCCGCGACAGATCAAGGAACAACTGCCGGCCGACACGGCGACGGAGGCCACGGTCCTGAACACCCGTCAGGCTATTCGGGATATTCTCTATGGACGAGACCAGCATCGACTCCTCGTCGTCATCGGACCCTGCTCTATACATGACCCGGAAGCGGCCATGACTTACGGAACCGCCCTCAAGAAGGTCAGCCAAGCAACCCAAGACCATCTGCTGATCGTCATGCGGACTTACTTTGAAAAACCGCGAACGACCGTCGGGTGGAAAGGGCTGATCAATGATCCGCACCTGGACGGGAGTTGTGACATCGCCGAAGGCCTCCGTCAGGCTCGAACCGTTCTTCTGGACTTGAATGCGCTCGGTGTACCCTGCGCCACCGAATTACTCGATCCGGTCACGCCCCAATACCTTTCCGACCTCATCAGTTGGTCTGCCATCGGCGCACGCACCACGGAAAGCCAAACCCATCGGGAAATGGCGAGTGGACTGTCCATGCCGGTCGGCTTCAAGAACGGCACGGACGGCAGTCTGCAAGTGGCGCTCAATGCCATGGTGGCGGCGCGACAACCTCACAGTTTCGTCGGGATTAATCTCGATGGTGTCACCTCCATTATCAAGACCAACGGGAACCCAGACCGGCACGTCGTGTTGCGCGGGGGCGGCGGAAAAACCAACTACAGCCGGGAACACATTGTTCAAGCCCGCGACGGGTTGGTGGATGAAGACATCGCCAGACCCATAATGGTCGATTGCTCCCACGGGAATTCCGACAAAGATCACACGCGCCAGATTCCGGTCGCCCACTCTGTCGTGAAGCAATATTGCGAGGGGCAACAATATATCTTAGGGCTTTTGCTGGAAAGCAATCTGAAACCGGGCAAGCAATCCTGGGGAACCGGCAAAACGTTGGAATACGGCGTCTCGATCACCGATGCCTGCATCGGGTGGGAGGACACGGAAACTTTGTTGTATGAACTCGCGGATACATTGGCGAAACAAGCACCCATACACGTAGGCACCACTTAGAAAGAACTCCTCGATAAGTCACCTCACGTATACCATGTGCGCGATGACACCTGCGACCCTACCAGGATTCAGTATCTGCATGCTGCCCAGATACCCACTGCGATGATCACGGTTTGGTGACGGTAGGCTAACGGGAGATCAAGAGCCCGTCGAAGCAGGAAGTGGCTGGGAGGCTTCGGTTTTATCGTCACGTTCATGACAAGGATGACACCGGCACAACGACCGATTCATAAAACCACCCCAGGCAATCAAGGAAGCTCCGATCAAGTTTCCGACGAGTTCCAAGCTCGAACCCTCTTCCGCAACCGAACGCACCAACAGCAACGTCAAGAAGCCGGCCATCGTGAACGTTGCCGGGCGGCCATCTCGATGCACGGGATAGGTCGCGAGCACACCTCCACCGGCAATTACCGCGATGGCACCCAAAAACAGCCATTCGGTCGATTGCGAAAACACTGAATCAACGATGCCTGAAAATACTCCGCCGTATTGAGCGGCCAAAAAGGGAAGCGCCAATAACGCCAATGGCGTTAGGGCGCAATGCACCGCGCACACCAGTGAGATGATTGAACCGGCCCCGGAAAGTCTCATTCCTAACGTCGACATGCCGACTCCGTTGTTGAAGCTATTGACATCTGGGACACCAGCCACTGAATTCCAGTGAATGATCACCCACAACAAACCGTGTTTCCCTCTCGATCATGGCTGTAAGCTTCTTCAGCGGACACAGCAGCAAATCTGCGATTTTTCCGCAGCTCTTGCACCGGATATGGTGATGATGCTCACGACCCTCTTTCATCTCATAACGAAACTGGTCTTCCTGGTGGAGCTTCAGCTGCCTGACCAACCCGATAGACTTTAATGCACTTAAATTGCGATAGATTGTGACAGGATCGATTGCGACTTTCCGTCTTTGTAAAAGGGCATACAACTCCGCGGGACTCAAGGGGTACTTCGCTGATTCGAGCACAGCAACTACTGCTTTCCGTGTCCGCGTGAGTCGTTTTCCCGACGCCCGAATCTCATCTTTCACGCTGGCTTTCACGAACCATACCCTGCAGGAAATTATTCGTTTAACTCTTTAATGCAATTAAATTGCGAATAGCATAGCGCCAGGGAAATGTCAATCTTGATTCAATAGTAGCCTCAGTCAAATGGAAACACAGTTTTTGCCAAAACACGGCATCGAGACGTTTCGCCAGCCACACAATTCACTCTTGACCGCCGGGTGATTCTGTCACTATGCTGCCGTGCTCTATTTTCAACTTCTTCATTAACAACACGGGCGAGATGCGCATCGCACGGAGCAATTCATGACCGTCGATCTTCCCTTTCGGGAACCACAACTGGGACAGGATTATTGGATCGAAGACGATATTCTTCCAAACGCCCTTGAAGTGGCCCAACGGTGCATTGCAAACAGTACTTGGACCTTGGGCTCACCGTGGCGCCCTGAACCCTGGCCCGGCATGAGAGCCCCTCATGCCCTTTTGCCCGAGGAATTACGTCACGTCGAAGAATGCGTGACGCAACGGTTCGGCATCACGGCCCTGCAACCGCAAACTGATTCAGACATGGGCATTTCCGGCCACAATCATATCCAATTGTGCGGCGGGGCTGAAGGCGTGGCCCGTCCTCACGTAGATTCCGCAGCCATTTGCGATTACGCGGCGGTCTTGTACCTTCACCCCAATCCCCCAACCCCTCATGCGGGAACGTCCTTTTACCGGCTTCACATGCCGGGAGAAGAACCCGGCGGCAACGTCTGTCCGCGGGAATATGAAAGTTTACGGGACATTCCCGGCATGCCCCAGGAAGTGGACCCAACGCTCTTTGAAGAAATTCTGGAGGTGCCCTACGCGTTCAATCGACTCCTAGCCTACAAATCCGACCTGATTCATTCGGCCACTTCATACTTCGGGTGGGGCACGGAACTCGCTTCAAAACGTATGGCCGTCGTGTTTTTCTGGAAAGTCCGGTAAGGGCGAGACGCAGGCAAAGAAGGGATGGCTGGATGGGAAAAATATTTGCCTGCCTGTCAACATTGATCAGTTGGTCGCCTTAAGCAATTCGCCTGCCGCCTTCCTGACCGTTTGTGTAATCGTCGCTCCACCCAACATTCGTGCAATCTCTTCTTCCCGCTCCTCGGCAGAGAGACGGGTGACCGACGCCACGGTTCGCTTATCCACGCTTTCCTTCTTCACCAGACAATGATGGTGGGCCTGGGCTGCAATTTGCGGCAGATGGGTGATGCACATCACCTGATGCGTTTGCCCCAATGCTTTGAGACGTTGCCCCATGGTTGAGGCCACGTTGCCCCCGATGCCCGCGTCCACTTCATCGAAAATCAACACCGGGACTTGATCCACGCTCGCCAAAACCGTTTTCAATGCCAACATCAGCCGGGAGAGTTCCCCTCCTGATGCCACCCGTGCCAAAGGGTGCAGACCCTCCCCGGGATTCGCACAAAACGTGAACTCAATCTGATCGAGGCCATATGGTCCAGCCTGCTCCACTTCAGAAACCGCCGTAAGCCCGACGTGGAATCGTGACTTGTCCATCATCAAATGCGCCAATTCGGCGGTGATGCGTTCTTCAAGCTTTCTGGTCACGGCTTGACGAGCTTCGGACAGCTTCCGGCCCAACGCCCACGCGTCCTCATACGCCTGCGAGACTTGTTGCTGAAGATCCTGCGTGCGTTCTTCGATGTTCGCCAATTCCTCCAATTCGGATTGAATCCGGGTTTGACGAGCCAACAACTCTTCCAGCGACTCGCGATATTTCTTTTTCAACCGCTGCAACAAGGCCAGACGTTCGTCAATCTGCGCGAGCCGCGCCGGGTCGTGCTCAAACCCGTCTTTATAATTTCGTGTAGCCCAAACCAGTTCCTCAACCTGGGCGATGCCGCCCTCGACCGACTCATGCCAGTTTTGAACGTTGTCGTCGATCGTGCCCAGTTCATGCACCAGTTTCCTGACTTCCGTTAATTGGGACAGAACCGACTCCTGATTGCCATACAACAGATCATAGGCCTGATTGACGATCTCCAACAGCCGGCCGCTGTTCTGTAATTTCTTGTGTTCCCGCAGGAGAGCTTCATCTTCTCCGGGAACCAATTGGGCCTTCCCCAATTCCTCCGATTGAAAATGCAAGAACTCCTCCCGTTCCTGCCGCTCCTTTGCCCGTTGTGTGACATCGGCTACGGCACGAACGAGATCCTGCCAGCGATGATAGTGCGTGGCGTACTCGTCGCGTAGCGCCAACAAGCCCCCAAAGGCATCTAGGACGTTCAGTTGCACTTTTGACGAGAGCAGCGATTGCTGTTCATGCTGCCCGTGAATATCAACCAACCAGCCGCCCAATTCCACCATCTGGTGTAAGGGTACCAGCCTCCCGTTCACGTACATCCGGCTCCGCCCTTCACGGGAGAGCGTCCGGCGGAGCAGGAGATCCTGCGTGCCGTCCGGCAGCAGATCCCATTCCTTCAATTTTTCGAGAATCGGCGGGTGCCTGGACAAGGAAAATACCGCTTCCAGCGTGGCTTCCTTTGCTCCGCTTCGGATATGCTCGGCGGACGCACGTCCGCCCAACAGCAGAATCAGGGCGTCAACCAGGAGAGACTTCCCGGCGCCGGTTTCTCCCGTAAACACCTGGAAGCCCGGCGAAAATTCAAGTTCGAGGCTTTCGATGAGGGCAAAATGGGAAATGCGCAGTTCAGTGAGCATAACGACGGCGCATGCTCACCACCCTAGGCCGGAGCGGAGTGTTGTGCGAGCAGCGAATCGATGACTTGTTTGAATTGGGGTTTGGGTCTCGCACCCACTATTTTTTCTACCGGTTGCCCGTTCTTGAAAAAGAGAATCGTGGGAATGCTCATGATTTGAAACTTGCCGGCAATCTCGGGAACTTCATCGGTATTGAGTTTCATGACCTTTAATTTGCCTTCATACTCTTTGGCCAGTTCTTCGACGATCGGGGCGACCATCTGACACGGTCCACACCAGACGGCCCAAAAATCAACCATGACCAATCCATCGATCTGACCAACCTCAGCCTCCCAATTGGCAGCCGTTGCTTGCGCGACGAGTTCGGACACGGCATCCTCCTTCTTTCAAAAGTGACGAGACGATTATCTTCTTCAGACAGTGCAAGGAATCCTAACCATGCATTCCAAAAGGTGTCAACTTCGGCCCGGATTCATCGCCCGGCGCTGCCGAACCAGTGCCATGATTCAGGCACACCGGCCCACCAATTGTCGGGATGAGCCTTTTCCCAGGCCCGGACTTCCAACCAGAGTTCATCGGCGCGAGACTTATCGAGCCGGTTGGCCATGCCGGCGACCACGTCATATTGCTGCCGGATCCCCTCATGCAGTATTTCTTTCGCCATCCGGGCCAGCATGTCGGGAGGATCGACAAGATCCATGGTTCCGCGGTTGACCATGGAGAGCGACAATTGTCCCACCTTGACCCATTCATCGTGTTCGGCCAACGACTCCAAGTAGCCGTCCAGCGCATGATACACGTAAATGAGGTACACGTAACTTTCGACGGATGGCGATTGATCGATGTTCATTTGGCAGGCTTCGACTGCGCGACGGTAATCCCCGGCTGCGAGATAAACTTTGGCCCGCTCCAGCGGATGTGCGACGTACGGCATCGAATTTTCCGCGACTGACGAACTAGTTCCTGTCAGACACCATCCGAGAAACAAGACCAGAAGACTCAGATGAATCGTTCGAGACTGCTTCGGCACGTTCATCATACCCTCCCCGTTGGTTAATTTTCTCCATGCGGTCAATTCCAGAATACCACGTATCGATCGATATGTGCATGCAGCTTAACTTATTCACGGTGATGTGTTAAAAATCGTTCAGCCTTCCTTTGACAGGCTCGGGACAGGTCTTGTGACATACAGGCGGAATTCACTCATGTCTGCTTTGATACTGGTTTTGGGAGCCGTCCTGCTTTCCTCCCCCGCGCAAGCAGAAACGGAAACGTGGAAGACCTTGAACACCGCCGGCATGCTGGCCTACAAGGAACGCAATTTTGTCCTAGCAAAAGAGATGTTTCACCGGGCTCTGAGCGTCCTGGAAGGATCAACCGACCTCGATTCGCGAGCCGCCACCACCCTCAACAACCTGGGCGCGACCCACGAAGCCCTGGGTGAGTACGAACAAGCCGAACTCCGTTATCGTCATGCGCTCACTATGATCGAAACGATCCAGGGCCCCGAACATCCGGACGTCGTGGTCGGATTAAACAATCTGGCCTCGTTATATTTTTCGCAACGAGCGTTTGACAAGGCCGAGCCACTTTGGCAAAGAGGGCTCTCCATCAGCGAAAAGTTTCTGGGAGACGCACACCCGCACCTCATCCAACCCCTGCTCACCCTGGGACTCATTACGCAGGTGCAAAAGGAGTTTGATCGCGCGGAGTCCTACTATCTTCGCGCCATTGAAATCGGCAAACGGGCCTTGGGCGCGGACCATCCCAATCTGATATCCCTCTATGAACGCTATGCGTCATTCCTGCGTCAAACCGGTCGTGACGAGGATGCACTGGAGGTTGAGCGCCAGGTGGAAACCATTCGAGCTGCGAATCAACGCCCGTCTCCACCCGAGTAAACTTGGAACCGATTGACGGGAAACCGCACGATGGATTCACCACACAACTTTCCCGATCCTCCTGACGTGTCATTTGCATCATTCCATCCCATCATTGCCAGCTGGTTCCAGGACACGATCGGCACGCCCACCGACGTCCAAACCGCAAGTTGGCCTGCCATTTGCTCAGGAGAACACGCACTCATTGCCGCGCCCACGGGGTCAGGCAAAACGTTGGCTGCCTTTTTAGCGTCGATTGATTCCTTGTTCCAACAGGCGCTCTCCAACGATCTGGCCGACCACACGCAAATTCTCTACGTTTCACCACTCAAGGCCCTGAGCAACGA
>VXOF01000015.1 GCA_009840285.1 Nitrospira sp. SB0662_bin_26 | reverse complement strand
GCGAGGACACAACGCAGCCATGCGCCCGATAGTGCACTAAATCAGAGGTTCCTTACCATCGAATCAAGGCCGTGCCCCACGTTAATCCTCCGCCAAACGCGCCAAGCAGAATCAGATCGCCCTCGTGAAATTTCCCCTGCCGGTACGCCCAATCCAAAGCCATCGGCAAGGAGGCCGACGACGTATTCCCGACCCGGTCCACAATTGAGACCATTTGATCCTGATGCACGCCCAAACGTTTTGCGATGGTGTGAAGCATCCTGCCATTCGCCTGATGCGTAATCACCTGTTTGACCTCGGACAGGCTCGTCCCGGTCTCACGAAGGATCGCCTTGATCGCCTCCGTCAACCGCTTGACGGCCACGCGATAGACCTTCCCTCCCTGCAATCGAATGCTATGTTGATGACGGCGAATCGTGTCCTGGCTCATGGGGTGCCTTGATCCACCTGCCGGAATCGTGATCAGGTCATGGTAGGCACCCTCCGAATGGAGTCGAATAGCCATGATGCCCGGAGCCGGACGGCGATCCGGCGATTCTTCCCGGGTCACCACCGCCGCCCCGGCGCCATCGCCAAAGAGGAGTCCACTCGCGGGCTGGGATTTGTGAAGTGAGCGGGATTTGACCTCGGCCGCAATCACCAGACAGCTTTGAAACTGTCCCGACCGGATGAAGGCATCGGCCATGGATAAGCCGTAGAGAAATCCACTACATGATGCCGCAAGATCAAAGGCCGCCACGCGACGCGCGCCCAGCCGTTCCTGAAGCGCACATGCCGTGGATGGGAACGTGGTATCCGGAGAAGTGGTCGACACCAGGATGGCATCGATCTCATCACTCGACAGCCCCGAGGATTCCAGGGCTTGTCGAGCCGCGCACTCGGCCAAGTGCGAACAGGTTTCCTCGTGTGTGCTCCAATGCCGGGCCCGTATCCCGGTGACCCTGAAGACGTCACCGCCCTGAAGAGCAAATTGCGTTGCCACCTCCTCGTTCGTCACTCGGCGTTCCGGCACGTACGAACCGGTCCCACGAATTCGACTGGTATGGGAATAAGCCATTGACCGTTATCCGTTCGGGGCACGCCTGCTTTGCACATGAGCGCGCGGAGAAAACGCGCCACTGCTTCTCAATCCGTCAATCTTGTTCTAGCGTTCGGAACGCTGTTATACTTGAAGGTCAACGTGAATCTTCCAACGAGTTCAACGGAGATGCCGCACGTGTTTCGCCATCCGGTCGCGACGCTGGTCGTGGCCCTGACCAGTTGCCTGACCCTGGGCTGTTCGATGTTCTCGGACAATGACACGCCTGCCCCGACCGCCGGGGCCGACAGAACCGATGCCCAGATTTTTGTCGGGGATACCATCGAAATGAACTATGACCCCAACGTCATTTTGAAACGAGCGGAATCATTTCACGAGCAAGAGGGATACCCGGAAGCGATTGTCGAATATCAACATTTTCTGGACCTGCATCGCAATCACATCCTGGCCCCGTACGCGCAATACCGTTTGGCTCTCAGCCATTTCAAAATGATTCAAACGATTGACCGGGATATGACGCCCGTCAAAAGGGCTCGGCAAGAATTTCGAATACTAATTGACGAGTTCCCTGCAAGCCAATACGAAGCGGAAGCTCGGGTCAAGATTAGAGAATGCGAAGGACTCCTCGCCAAGAACCATTTATTCGTGGGAACGTTCTATTATAAAAGAGACCAGTACTTGGCCGCGGCAAAACGGTTCGAAAAAATTATCGACCTCTATCCCTCCATGGAGGAGGCTATCGAGTCCAAATTGCAATTGGCTAAAACCTACCGGAAGTTGGGAGCACTGGAATGGGCCCGCGATTGGGCGGTGGACTTGGTTCAACAACATCCCCGCCATAAATTACGGGAGGATGGGCTCAAACTGCTGGCGGAGCTTCAAAAAGAAAACCCCAATATTATGATGGCATCCAGACCGCGTCCTTCCATCAAGCCAACCGTGTCGAGGCCCGGATTCTTCCCCACGACGCCGGCAACGGCAGCATTCAATGGAACCGCTTCGCGGGGCTCGCAACCCGCTTCAACAATAACCGACTGCCCGCTGGGTACTTGGTGTGGAGCAACGGGCATATCCCTTTCAAATGCCTTGGTACCGACTCCTTCCGTTCCGCCGTCTGTGACGTGTCGTCCCGGCACCTGGTGCCAATAGGGAACCTCAGATCCCCGATTAAGAACGTCGGGGACAGGTTTATTGCGCTATCGGGCGCAGTGCGGAGTTGTGTCCTCGCTCCCGCGTAGACACGGACTACTGTCCGATATACCAGCCGATCCCGTTGCGTTCGAGAAAACTGGTCAGACGTGCCAGGGAATCGACGTAAATCATCACGCCGACCAGAACCAGGCAGGCGCCACTGGCGAGAGAAACTCCGTGGAGGTAGTGCCGGGCCTTTTGAAAATAGTTGAGGAAACGATCGACGCTGAAGGCGGTGACAAAAAACGGCAGCCCTAATCCCAGGGAATAGGACGCCAGGAGCAAAATGCCCAACTGCATTGATTCCGTGGTACTGGCGTAGGCCAGAATCGCCCCCAGAATAGGCCCGACGCAGGGCGTCCACGCGGCGGCGAAGGCCGTCCCGATCAGGAACGATCCGACGTACCCCACGGGCCGGCTGCCGAACGAGAAGAGCCGGCGCTCGGTCATCATCACGTTCCACTTGAGCAGACCCAACAGGTAGAGCCCGAACACAATAATGACCACGGCTCCGATTTTCCTGATGATTTCCTGATATTCATACAGCACCTGGCCCACGAAACTGGCGGAGGCGCCGAACGCAATGAACACGGAAGAAAAGCCCGTCACAAACAAGAGCGAATTCAAGACAATGGCTTTGCGAAAACGCTGCCGCTCGGACGCATCCGTCAACTGCTCCAGGGAGAGCCCGGTGATGTAGGAGACGTAGGAAGGGACCAACGGCAACACGCAGGGCGAGATGAAGGACAAAAAGCCCGCACTGAAGGCCGCAAACAGGGAAACGGGGTTCATCATGTCGATCATCGGGTTACGACTCCCGGAGAAGGCCGCGGATCAATTTACGCGCCTCCGCACTGTCCCAGTCCCGCGCTCCGAACACGCGTTGGGTCAACGTGCCGTTTCGATCGATTAAGAAACTCATGGGCAGCGTGCGGACGCCATAACTTCCGCTCACCCGGTAATCCGAATCGTGCAGGATCGGGAAGGTCAGTCCTTGTGATGCGACAAACGGTCGAGTCACAATACTCCCCTGCGGGTCTGAAGAGATCGCAAGGATGGCAAAGCCTTCGTCTTTGAAATCCTGATATACGCGTTCCATGCTCGGCATTTCGACGCGGCACGGGCCACACCACGTCGCCCAAAAATTCAGCAGCACCACCTTGCCGTGATAGTCCGGAAGCGCCTGCCGGTTCCCCTGCAAGTCTATGAGTTGAAAATCAGGAGCCTGAGACCCCATGTCCGGGGGGGCCTGACGAACGACAACAGCGTTCTCCGGGGATGCTTCTTGATCCGAATACCCTGAATCACAGGCCGTTCCCGATACAACAAGCCACAATCCCAAGGAGCAGATCACGACTTGTTTCCAGGAGTGCACCCCCTTTTTGTCCACAGTGTTGATCCATGAATTCACCGTTCTCCGACTATTATACACTTTTACTTCCCTTGGTATTGCTTTGTTGCTAGTACAAATTCAACAAATACCTTTGCACAGTTTAATGTGAGTCTGGCGTGGTGCTTCGATGGCTTGTAGCTTTGCGCATGTGAATCACTCATTTTATTCCGAATACTACTAACTCCATTGACTATGCTAGTCAGGCCGCTCAGCACCTGCTTCAGAGATTCACTCACATCGTCTCGGTCAGGAGAAATGTTTAGGTGTTTTTGTATTCTTTTATAGAGCCTAGGCAGGCTACCATCGTATGCTTTTGCATTTGGATCAAAATCCCTTTCGATTGATACCAATACAGCTTCCACTAGCGACCGCGCATTAGTGATTGCGCCATCATAGTCACCTTCTGCAATTTTTCGTTCTGCCTTTTCAATTTGTTCATCTACGAATTGTCCGTCATCTTCCCTTAAATCCTTGGAAGGGCTTTCAATAACTATCGATTTTTCGCCATGCTCAATGACCCACGTTTTTTTGCCATCTGTCTTTATTTCATAGCCATCAAATACAAGATACTTATTGACATGCTCAAGCACTTTATCGAGTCCCTCACACTCAATAAACTCCGCAGGTGAAAATGCATCAGCTAGCATCAAGCTCATTTCTCCCTTCCCGTTTAGCTGAGTCAGCTTTTCTTTTGCATAGACCCATCTAGTCGGAAAACCACCACGATAACTATATTCATCATTGCTGCCATGATTGTTGAAGAATTCAACTAAGTTCGGTCCAGATCGATAACGGCTCGAAACCTCATCACCACATAAGGTTTTTGCTATGGCTGTTAATGTACGGGGTGACAATTTCATGATTCTGAAAGGCAATTAACGCCGCCGCTCAGCCGCTGGCGCAGCCGGTCGGCTGGAGCGCCCTGTTAGGTCACATTCCCCGGACCTGTAATGAACTTGAGAAAGTCGTCGCCCAGCCCAGTAGTTCTCTTTTGTGATAGCCCCGTGCCGCTCATTGTCATGTGCAATCCGTCAGTGTTTACAAGGCCGCGAGAATAGAGATCTTTCCATAGCTGATCGTACAGTTCACGACGATTCTTGAGCTCTGGCAGATTGAGTTCGAGCACATGACTGAGGCCGCCCATGCTCATGTTTGCAGGAGCTTGTGGGGCTTGAAACACGCGAAGAATTCGAATGTGAAGATCGGACAGCGAATCGATGAAACCTAAGAACATGTTTTCGATGGCTTCTTCGGGCGATTGCCCCAATGCAGCATTGGCGATCACATTTCGAAGCATGGTTAACTTTTCTTCGCGGTGCGTCTTGAGTGCCAGCTGTGACGCATGCATCACTGTAGAAATGAAGGCTTCGTTTTCCCGCAATGCTTCTAGGCTCAAGCCTGCGCTCTCCAATTCCTTGAGCTTTTCCCCAACCGAATTCCTCCAAGCTGCTCGGCGTTTTTCTAGTGGTGGCTGGACGACGGCCGAAAACAACTCTGCGGCAGCACCACCTACAAGGGGGATCGCGGAAAGACCAGCCCTTGCGACAGCATGCGCCGTATCCGCTTTCGTGCCTTCTGGTGCTTTTAGTTCGTCATCATCCATAAATTTGTACCAACAAGGCCCTAACCGCTGATTATCAAGCAAATCTGCTTGATAATACAATATTCACTTCTATTCCGACGAGGCGACTGGTCCGGCATTCGGAAAAATGGAAATCAACCATTAACTGGATGATTTCCGACCATTATACGGATGATTGAATGAACATGACGAGCGACTGCGCGCAGAGGAGACGACCGGGAATGTTTGTTCACCGGGGAAACATGTCTATCAGTCTGATGCCTTGCTTCTGAGTGGACACGGGCCTGACCAATCAGTATAGTGCCTTGTTGAGACAACCTGAACAGGTTGTCCGACATGGTAACGCGCTGGACGCGTCCTTTCCCCTGATTTTCCTTAACCGTCATCAACGACGAACTCCCTTTCCATGATTGCTTGCCACGGCATCGGTAAAGCCTACGGGCATTTCCAGGTTTTACACGACGTGAATCTGACCATCGCGGAAGGCGAGTGTTTTGCCCTGTTCGGACCGAACGGTTCCGGCAAGACCACGTTATTGAAAGTCCTGGCCACGCTTGAACGGCCCAGTACGGGGCACTTTGAAATTCTCGGCATGCATGGGCTCAAGAACAAAGAGGCCATTCGTGCCAACCTCATGTTTTTAGCCCACGGCACGCATTTGTACGATGAATTGAATGCCAGGGAAAATCTGGCGTTCGCCCTCGCTCTGCGAGGCCACTACCCCACGGACCAGGACGTGAAGCGCGCGTTGGACCGCGTGGCCATCGGCGCGTTTGCCGACATGAAAGTCCGGCACTATTCCGCCGGGATGAAGAAACGGTTGGCCCTGGCCAAAACCATGCTGGCGAGACCCAACGTCTTATTGCTGGACGAGCCTTTTACCGCGCTGGATACGGCCGGGGCGGAAATCCTGCGGGAGTACGTTCGGGAACGCCTCTCGGCCAAGGGTACCGTGCTCCTGTCCACGCACGATTACGACAAAACGCGTCCCATTGCCAACCGGGCCGGCATCCTGCGGCATGGGGCGTTGCAGGAAACGGCTATCGAGGAGTTGAAGTCAGATGACCTCGTTTAGCGTTATCCGCTGGATCGTATGGAAGGATTTCGTCACCGAGCTGCGAAGCCGGGAGACGATCTCTTCCATGGTGTTCTTTGCCCTCATTGTCATCCTGATTTTCAGCTTCAGCTTTTCCATGGACCAGCAAGCCGCGCGCGAAGTCATTGCGGGGATCATGTGGGTCGCCTTTGCCTTTACCGGAATTATCGGGTTGGGTAAGTCGTTTTCCACGGAGCTGCAGAATGATTGTCTGGAGGCCCTCCAGATGGTGCCGGAGGCCAAGGGGGCGATCTACCTTGGCAAGGTCGCGGCGAATTTCGCGTTCATGTTCGTCGTGGAAATCCTTTTATTTCCGATGTTTGTGATCCTTTTCAATTTGGAGGTCGTTGAAGAGATTTCGCTCCTTCTGTTAGTATTTTTCTTAGCAACTGTGGGACTTTCCGCCATTGGGACGCTGTTTTCGGCTCTGACGGTACAAATTCGGGCGCGTGAAGTCATGCTCCCGATCCTCCTCCTTCCCCTGGTGGTTCCCGTGATGATCGCTGCGGTTGAAGCCACGAAAGGCGCCCTCAACGGGGATCCGCCGGCCATGTACGAACAGTGGCTGGAGCTTCTCGCGATATACGACGTGGTCTTTACGGTCGTCTCGTTTTGGATGTTCGAGTTTGTCATGGATTCATAAGGAACGATGACCATTCATCGGGTAATCCGCAAAGTCCAACGGTTTGAAGGCTGGTTTGGAGGAAGCGCCGTCCTGTGCCTGATAGCCGGCCTCTACCTGGGGCTCATCGGATCGCCCCCGGATTACTACCAGGGCGAAGTGGTGCGGATCATGTATATCCACGTGCCCCTCGCCCATACGGCCCTTCTTGCCTACATCGTGCTGACCATAGGCAGCCTCTGGTACTTATGGAAACGGGACCCGATCGTGGACAACATGTGCCAGGCCGTGGCCGGCCTCAGCGCCGTGTTTACCGCGCTCGCGCTGGGGACCGGGATGATTTGGGGCAAACCTACGTGGGACACATGGTGGACGTGGGATGCCCGCCTGACTTCCTTTACGGTACTCTTGTTGATTTTGATCGGTTATCTCATGCTGCGAACCTTCGTCGACGATCCAGAAAAGGAAGCGCGCTACGGCGCCATCCTCGCCATTGTCGGGTTCGTGGATCTGCCAATCATCCATTTTTCCGTGGAATGGTGGCGAACCCTGCATCAACCCCAATCCATTTCCATGCGTGGAGTCAGCATTTCTTCGGGCCTCCTGGTGCCCCTGTTGTTCATGAGCGTCGGCATGTCCTTGCTGTTTTCGTACATGTTGATGGTCCGCACGCAGTTACTCTATCTCGATCGCTTGCTTCACGCGAAAAAAGGGCGCCTCTTGAGCCAGTTTCACCTGTCGAAATCCGATTCATGACGAATTTGCATATACGATGGGGCGGCGTGTGCATTGTCGCGATCGTGTTAATCGTGCTCACCTATGACCACTATCGGGACAACCTGGCGAGTCTTGCTCCTCAACAGGTCAGGCAAGAGGCGCCCAAGGGCGACATCCGGGTCCTGGGCATGGTGCAAGGCGGCACGCTTGAGACCCGCGGAGCCGGAGAAGCTACGTTTGCCCTGCTTGGGGAACACGCCTCGCTTCCGGTGCATTATGAAGGGCCGCCGCCCGATAACCTGCGGGAATTGAAAATCCTGGTCCTGATCGGGACGTGGAACGTGGGCGCGCAGGTCTTCGAGGCCCGCGATATCGGGATCGTGCCGAACTATGGATTTATCGCCGGCGCCTACCTCCTGGGCCTCTTGCCGTTGGCGCTGTTGCTGTTTGCCATGACGCGGCGAGTCCACTTCTTGTATGACGAAATCAAAGCCTCCAAGCTGTACGAGGAAGAGTAGCTACGCGATGGGCAAGAAAAGAGTCGGAATGATCGTCAGTATCCTGTTGGTCGGCGGGGCCTTGGGCTACCTCGCCCTGGGGAACTTCGGGGAGAACGTGGTATACTTTTTTACCCCCTCAGAAGTGAAAGCCTTTTCCACCGACTACTACCGGAAAAAGGTGCGCGTGGGTGGCATGGTCGTCGAAGGGAGCATGGAAACGTATCCCGATCGACTGGGATTGACCTTTCAGTTGACCGATGGAGAGGCCACGATTCCCGTCACCTTCGAGGGCATCCCCCCGGATCTGTTCAAGGAAGGCCAGGGCGCTGTGGTCGAGGGGTATTGGACCGGCGAACAGCGGTTCGAGTCCAACCTGATCATGGCCAAACATTCCGAAGACTACATGCCCATCGAATTGAAACGGGCGGGCGTGGAACTCCCCCGCAAGGATTTCATGAAATCGCTGGTGGAATAAAGCCACCGCACCCCGTTAACGCATCCCATGATCATTGAAATCGGACATTTTTCCGTTGTCATCGCGTTGGTGCTGGCCGTGTTCGGGATTGTGTCGTCCGGTCTGGCGCTCCGGACGCGCGATGCGGACTGGGTCCGCGCCGGGCGCATGGCCCTGACGCTCATTTTCATTCTGCTGTCCGTGGGCATGGCCGCGCTGATTTATTCGTTTCTGGCTCGCGACTTTTCCGTGAACTACGTCGCCACCAATTCGAATTCACAACTTCCTTTGTTTTACACGATCGCGGCCGTCTGGGGGGGACATGAAGGCTCGTTGCTGTTGTGGGTCTTCATTCTCTCCACGTTCAGCACGATTGCCGTGTGGCTCCATTGGCGAACCCAGCCGGCCATCATGCCGTACCTCATCGGCATGGAATGCCTCGTCATTCTGGGGTTCCTGCTCCTGATTCTCTTTCTTTCCAGTCCCTTCGACCGGCTGATCCCCGCGCCACCGGACGGCAAGGACTTGAACCCGTTGCTCCAGGACCCGGCCATGGTCATGCACCCGCCGATGTTGTACATGGGCTACGTCGGGTTTTCAATCCCGTTTTCCTTTGCCATGGCGGCGCTGCTCTCCGGCCGGCTGGGCGAGGAATGGATCAAGGTCACCCAGCGGTGGACGATTTTCGCGTGGGTGTGCCTGACCACGGGTATTCTCCTGGGCGGCTACTGGGCCTATTATGAATTGGGCTGGGGCGGCTACTGGGGGTGGGACCCGGTGGAGAACGCCTCGTTTATGCCGTGGCTGGTCGGAACCGCCTTCCTGCATTCCGTGATGGTCCAGGAAAAGCGGAAGATGTTCAAGGTCTGGAACCTGTTCCTCATTATCGTCACGTTTTCCTTGTCGCTGATCGGTACGTTCCTGGTCCGAAGCGGCGTGCTCACGTCGGTCCATACGTTTGCCACCGATCCGGAACGGGGGTTGTACATCCTGATATTCGTGACCACGATCATCGGCCTAGCCTTCGGGTCGCTGATGCTCAGAGCCAACAAGCTGAAAAGTCAGATCGAAATGGATTCCATGGTTTCACGAGAATCGGTGTTCCTTTTCAATAATCTCTTCTTCCTGGTGGCCACGGCCACGGTCTTTCTCGGCACCCTGTATCCGCTCATGATCGAAACCTGGCAAGGCGCGAAGGTCACCGTAGGACCGCCGTATTACAATACGGTATTCATGCCGATCGCGCTCGGGCTCCTCTTCTTGATGGGAGTCGGCCCTTATATTCCGTGGCGTAAGGCGTCCCAGGCCAGTTTGAAGAAAAACTTTCTGATCCCGGTCGTCGTGGGCGTCGTGTCCACCGTCGTGTTGTTCGCCCTGGGTATCCGCAGCTTCTTTGCCTTGACCGGCGCGTTCGTCGTGGGCTTTTCAGGCGCGGCCATCTTTATTGATGTCGGCAAAATTTCCTCACTGTACGCACGCCGGGAATCCATCAACCTGCTGAAGGGTTTTCTCTCGGCGTTTACCTCCAATCAACGCCGCTATTCGGGCCTCGTGACCCACGTCGGCGTGCTGGTCCTGGTCATCGGCATTATTGCCTCGACCGTGTACCAAACCGAAAAGGTGGTCTCGATGCGCGTAGGAGATGAGTTCGTCATCGACGACTATCGGGTGAAGCTCGAACGGATTCACGACGTACGGGGAAAAAACTGGAGCGCGCAGGAAGGCGTGTTCGAACTGTATGAAGGCGATACCCTGCTCACCAAATTACGCCCGCAGAAGCGCGTGTACGATGCGTCGCAGACCCCGACGACCGAATCCGCCATCTATGCCAAGAACATGGGGCATATTTTTCTCACCATGCCGGACGTGTCCGCGGACGGCGTGGCAGTCGCCCGAGGAGTGATCAATCCCCTGATCCTGTGGGTGTGGGGCGGCGGCGGCATCATGGGGCTGGGCGTCCTGCTCAACATATTCCGGCCACGCAAACGGGAAGAATAGGGGAAGCCGCAGTTTGATTTTCTCATGACTCGTACCACGCAGATCACCATTCTCGTCGTGCTGCTGGCCCTCCTTTCGTTGTTCTACCAGGGACTTTGGGGCGATCCGCGGCATATTCCGCCGGTCCTGGTGGGTACCCGCGCCCCCGTGTTCGAAGGTCCCGACGTAGAATCCGGCGAGCCGATGTCCTCGGAACACTATAAAGGCAAGGTCATCCTCGTAAACTTCTGGGCCTCTTGGTGTCAGGAATGCAAGGTTGAGCACGAGAACCTGTTGAGACTGTACGATAAGTTTAAAGATCACCCCGAATTCGTGATGGTCGGGATCAACTATCAGGACGAGATTCCCAAGGCTCGCGCGTATTTACAACGCTATGGGTCGAGTTTCCCGCACATGCAAGACGTCAAAGGCGCGTTAGCCATCGATTTCGGCGTCTATGGAGTGCCGGAAACGTTCGTCATCGACAAACAAGGCATTATTCGCCATAAATGGATCGGCCCGATCGTGGACAACGTGTATGCCAATCTGACGAAAAACGTTCTGACCCCATTATTGTCCGATCCAAACCCCGCAACCTGAATGTTTCGTCTTATCCCTATTCCGATCCTTCTGTGTTTCGTTTTTCCCGGCGCGGGCTTGGCCAAAGTCGTGGATGAAACGGAGATCGATCAGAGGGTCCGCGAGATTGCCAAAACGCTTCGATGCACCGTGTGCCAGACCGAAAATATTTGGGAATCAGGCGCGCCCCTGGCCCATCAGATGCGGCAAGCTGTTCGAGAACGCGTAATTCGAGGCCAATCCACCGAGGAAATCCGGGCGTACTTTCATAGCCGCTACGGTGACTACATCATGATGGAACCACCGAAACAGGGTATCAATTGGCTGATCTGGTTGGCGCCGTTCCTGTTGCTGTTCGGCGGTGGAGTCCTGCTGTGGAGAGAAGTCAAAGGATGGGTGACGAGGACTCCCCCACATCAGCCGCCCCCCGCACTCGACGAGGCCGCCAGACGCCGGATCGAGCGGGAATTGCACGAAAATCAATAATCTCCCGTTAGCCGGTCTACGCGCCGCATTGCTCCTGGAAACACTTCATGTCGACCATCTTCTTTTTTGTCTGTCTCACGATCCTCATCGGGGTGATTGCCGCGATTTCTTCTCCCTTTTGGCGGAAGGACCCTACCACACCCGAGTTGATCAGCCGGGAAGCCGAGGAGGATCAGGAAAAGGCCGATCTGTCCGTCGAACGTGAGGTCCTCCTCCAGTCACTTCAGGAACTCGACGTTGAATTGGCGCAAGGCCGGTTGGAAGAAGAGGATTATGCACGCCTGAAAGCCACGGATGAGCAGCGCTTGCTGGGCGTCATGGATCGGCTCGAAGCCCTCGCCGCCACCAACCGCCCATCGTTGTCCTCCGAGCAGGCCGGGCAACCGGGGAGTGCCTGGGGGTCGGCGGTCGCGGTCAGTCTGGTGGTGGTCATCTTGTCGGTCGGGACTTACGGCTTTCTGCAATGGCGCACCATCAACCGGCTCGTGGACATCCAAACCGAACGGACCGGCCAAATGCCCGATCCGCGGGAAATGGTCGCGCGGCTGGAAGCCAGACTCAAAGAAAACCCCGACGACGTGCAAGGCCAGATGATGGCCGGCCGCTCGTACATGGTACTGGAACGTATGGATGACGCGAAGAAGGCTTACGCGAAGGTCCTGGAACTGGACCCTCGCAATCATGAAGCGCATTACAACATGGGCGTCATCATGATCGAACAACGAAAATTCGACGACCCTAAAATTTTCGAAGCCGCGCTCAAGCATTTCGACCGCGTGTTGGTCGATCGCCCCAACGAACCCGGAGTGAACTGGTACAAGGGTTTGGCTCTCTGGTATTTGAAGCGGTATCGGGAAACCGAAGAATTTTGGGCCACCGCGTACAAGAACCTGGATCCCGGAAGCCAGGACGCCGATTTCGTCAAACAAGCCCTCGCCAAATTGCGTGACGGGGAGACGCCGTTTTAGTTTTCCCCGTGGTTCCCTGACCACGAGGGAGATGAGCGAACAACGCTAGTCGTAAGCATCACCCTCGAACCAACGTTCTGATTTTCCCATGAACCTTGACCAACAAATCGACGAGGCGATCTCGCCGATTGCGAGCGTCATCTCCGAGGTCATCTTTTTTTCTGTTCACGTTGCCGGTCTCGACGTTCCGGTGATCGCCTTTTGGCTGATCACCGCGGGATTGGTTTTTTCTCTGTATTTCCGCTTTCCGAACATCCGCTATTTCGGGTTGGCGCTCAAGATCGTGCGCGGGCAGTACACGCGTGCGGACGAGCCCGGCGACCTTACGCATTTCCAGGCGTTGAGCGCGGCTCTTTCGGGAACGGTTGGCGTCGGCAACATCGCGGGAGTCGCCGTGGCCATTTCGATCGGAGGTCCGGGGGCCATGTTCTGGATGATGCTGGCTGGCATCCTCGGCATGGCGACAAAGATGGTGGAATGCACGCTTGGTGTCGCCTACCGCCGGATCAATGCCGACGGCACCGTATCGGGGGGGCCCATGCATTACATTCACAAGGGGCTTACGGAGCGCGGGTTTACGAGACTTGGGCCGGTGTTGGCCACCCTCTTTTCGATTTTCGGCATCGGGGCCAGTATCACGCTCTTCCAGGTTAACCAGGCCTTCACTCAATTTTCCGAAGCTACAGGCTTTCACGACGGGCTTACGTTCGGGATTGTCACCGCGTTTGCGGTCGGGCTCGTGATCATCGCCGGCGTCCGCGTGATCGGAGTGGTTGCCCAGGCGCTCGTTCCCCTGATGGCATTTGTCTATCTGGCGGCCGGTTTCATCATCCTCTGCCTGCACGTCGAACAGGTGCCGGCGGCGTTTGTCAGCATCGTGGTCGGGGCCTTCGCGCCGGAAGGGGTGAGCGGCGGCGTCATCGGCGCCATGATCATCGGCCTCCAGCGAGCCGTGTATTCGAACGAGGCCGGCATCGGTTCCGCATCCATTGCGCATTCCGCGGTGAAGACGAGAGAACCATCGAGTGAAGGACTTGTGGCCTTACTCGAGCCGTTTATCGACACGATTGTCGTCAGCACGATGACCGCGCTCATCGTGATCGTCACGGGCGCATACAAAATCCCGGGGTTATCGGGGATCGAGATTACGTCGGCGGCCTATGCCTCGGTCTTTCCCTGGTTTCCGAACGTTCTTGCGGTGGCCGTGATCCTCTTCGTCTATACGACGATGCTGACCTGGTCCTATTACAGCGTCAAATGTTGGACCTATCTTGCGGGCGAATCGTACTGGGTCGAGCTCGGCTACAAGGTTGTCTACTGCCTGCTCTTGTCTACGGGCGCCGTCGTATCCATGAACGCGACGATCGAGTTCGCCGATTCGATGTTTTTTGCCATGGCGATCCCGAACGTAATCGCCCTGTATATTCTGGGGCCTCAAGTCAAAAGCGAGATCGAAGGGTACGTCGCTCGCATCAGAAGCGGAAAAATCCGGCGCGTTGCAGACGATGCCGCGAATGCCGATTGACCGGAACAGGTGAAAGGCAATTTTAGATCTGCGACAGATACGAGGCCACGAGAAGGACGGCCAAGGTCATCGCGATGACGGCTTTTTGCAAAGTATCGGCCCGGGCGGAGACGGTCGGTGATGCGGATGCCGGTGAAGTATCCTTGGACGGCAAGGCGTACGGATCGATAATGAAGTCGTGAATGAGGAGAAGCCCGAAGGCGATGACGAATAGGAGCAGCTTCAGCATCAATACCACGCCCCAGGTGGTTTCGATCCGGGCGGCTCCGCTCTCGTTCAGCATTTGATACGCGCCGGTCAGGATCAGGATAATGAGACTCACCCACGAGATGGTTCGAAAGCGGCGACCCGCCAAGCGGACGACTTCCCAGGATCGTGAATCGGTTGCCGTGTCCCGTGCCGCCGGCGCGAGCACGAATTGGGAATATATCAATCCACCGATAAGAGTGATAGCCGCGGCAAGGTGAATCCAAGTGATCAGGTAATCTGGCATAATCGCGTGCAAGAAGGGTGTGCAACCGTTTACGAAGATGTTACCTATCAAGGTTCTTGCTTTGGCAGCAACCCCTTGACCCTCTATGGCACGCTTCTCCCAAAATGATTCCGGTAGAATGGAATAGGGTCTTATGAAAAGCAATCCGTGTTTTTAAGGAGGGTCTCCCATGAGCCGGCACTCCACACTCCACGTCGCTGACCAAAACATTGAAGTCCCCATCGCCACGGGAACCGAAGGCGAACAGGTGCTCGACGTCACAAAGCTACGCGCCCAAACGGGCCTCACCACCTTCGACCCCGGATACGTGAATACCGCCTCGTGTTCCAGCGGCATCACCTTTGTGGACGGAGACAACGGGATTCTTCGGTACCGTGGGATCCCCATCGAACAACTGGCCGAACAGTCGAACTTTTTGGAGACCGCCTACCTCCTGATTGAGGGAAGCCTGCCCGTCCAATCCGCGTATGAGCGATTTGCAAACGCCATCACACGGCACACGATGCTGCACGAGGACGTGAAACGGTTTTACGATGGGTTTCCCAAGGATGCGCACCCCATGGCCATTCTATCGGCCGTGGTCGGCGCGCTGTCGACGTTTTACCAGGACAGCCACGACCCGACAGACCCTCAACAAGTCGAGATTTCCACCCACCGCCTACTTGCCAAAATCCCGACCATCGCGGCGTATTCCTATAAGAAATCGATCGGGCAGCCCTTTGTCTATCCCGAAAACGCCCTGGACTATTGTTCCAATTTTCTCCGCATGATGTTCTCGGTTCCCTCCGAGCCATACCTGGCGAATCCCGTTGTGGCCAAGGCCTTGAACCTGCTGTTCATCCTCCACGCCGATCATGAACAAAATTGCTCAACGTCCACCGTACGCCTCGTCGGATCGTCGCACGCAAATCTTTTTGCCTCAGTGTCCGCCGGCATCTATGCGTTGTGGGGCCCGCGACACGGCGGGGCGAATCAACGGGTGCTGGAGATGCTCGAAGTGATCCATGCCGACGGAGACAACGTACGGAAATATATCGAACTGGCCAAGGATCGAACGCATCCCTTCCGCCTATCGGGATTCGGCCACCGCGTCTACAAACACTACGACCCGCGGGCAAAAATTTTAAAACGGGCTTGCGAAGAGGTCCTTGCCGCCCTCGGCATTCACGATCCTTTGCTCGAAATCGCCAAACACCTCGAAGACGTCGCTCTGAAGGACGACTTTTTCGTCTCGAATAAATTGTATCCCAACGTGGATTTTTACAGCGGGATGATTTACAGGGCGATCGGGTTTCCCGTGAACATGTTCACGGTCCTGTTTGCCATCGGTCGGTTACCGGGATGGATTGCCCATTGGAGGGAAATGATGCAGGACCCCCACATCAAGATCGGCAGGCCCAGACAATTGTATACCGGTCCCTCACGCACCGATTACGTACCGATGGATCAGAGAAAGGCCTGAGGGCCGGCACGCAGGCCGGCCCCTACATCCCTAAAGGGGATTGCGACTCTAAAATTCCACCTTGGGCGTGGCCCGGGCTTCTTCGCCTATATCGAAGTACTCGGCTTGTCCGACGCCGGCCAGCCCCGCATAGAGCCTCCCCAGCAATTTCCGGATAAAGGTGTTCAGCACCCGAACGCTGTCGTTATACCGCTTGCGTTCGACCGCCAATCGATTCTCCGTCCCCTCCAGTTGATCCTGGAGCTTTAAAAACGATTGGTCGGATTTGAGTTGGGGATACGTTTCCCGCAGGACTAACAGCCTGGACAGCGCCGATTCGAACCCGCTGGCCGCGCGGGCTTTCTCATTGACCGATTGCGCCTGAAAATAGGCCTTACGTGCATCGGCGACACCCAGATAAATCTTCTCTTCCTGGCTCGCCACGCCTTTGACCGTATTGACCAGGTTGGGAATCAATTCAAACCGTCGCTGCAACTGATTCTCGACCTGCGCCCATTGGCTTTTCACGGCTTCGTCCATCTCAATGACCCGGTTGTATCCGGAATAGACGCAGCCACCCAGCATCAGGATCAGGATGAGCAACCCGCCGAAGACCATGAGTAATATGCGTCCAGCGCTCATGATTGTTTCCCTCCGTTACGTATGTCGTATTTGACGCATGTAACACCCTTGCTACCAG
>VXOF01000064.1 GCA_009840285.1 Nitrospira sp. SB0662_bin_26 | reverse complement strand
AACTCTCTCTATCGCCAAGTCGAGATCCAGGCCAGGATTTATGAAATCGCGCTACGGGACGATTACAGCCTGGGAGTCGATTGGAGCCGGATCGATCTCAGAACGCCCAAGGGCAGTTTCAAGCTGAACAACGTCATCACGGCGCCGGCCGGAGGCTTTGTCGCGCGAGCGGCGACCGCGGCTTTCAGTTTTAGCGACGGTGATTTTGAAGGCGTCATCCAGGCCTTGCAGGAGCAGGGCGACGTGCAGGTGGTGTCCCAACCCCGGATTTTGACGCTGAACAATCAACCGGCGCTGATCAAGGTCGGGACGGATCAATCATTTTTTACCTCAACGACGACGCAAGGGACGGCAGGGGCCGGGAACATCATTACGGAACAGGTGCGAACCGTGACCTCGGGGCTCGTCCTCTCAGTGACCCCGCAGATTTCCCAAGACGACTGGATCATGATGGATGTCTCGCCCATTATCACCCGGTTGACCGATACCGTCGAATCACAGAATGGATCCACCGCGCCTGTTTTGGAGGTGAAACAGTCCGGAGGGCTGGTCCGTGTCCGTGACGGCCAATTGGTGATTATCGGCGGGTTAATCCAGGAACAACGGACGACCACTGAACGGAAGGTCCCCTTGCTGGGAGATATTCCCGTGCTCGGGACGTTCTTCAGCGGCACCTATCAGGCCGAGCGAAACACCGAACTCGTCATCTTCCTCATGCCTCGTATTCTGCGGGTGACGTGATGGACGAAGACGATCTGAACGTCTGCTACGAACAACTGGGCTTTACCGAAGCCCCGTTTCGTATGACCCCGGATACCGACTATTTTTTCCCATCGCCGCAGCACCTGCAAGCCTTGGAGCATCTGCAATTCGGGATTGCCAGCGGCGAGTTGACGATGTTGACCGGTGAAGTCGGGGTCGGCAAAACGCTGGTGTGCCGGTACCTGTTGCGGCATCCCCCGCAAGGCGTGCGCTTTGCCTACCTCTTGAATCCCGATCAATCATACGCGGATCTGCTGGGTTCCATCTACTCGGACCTCACCGGGCAGGTCCACCAAGATCGGAGCATCGGGGCACTGCAACGATCGTTGTCCTCCCTGTTGCTGCAATTGGCCGGGCAAGGTGAACGGGTGGCCGTCCTGGTTGACGAAGCGCATCGGTTGAGCGGGAAAGTATTGGAGGGACTCAGGCTGTTATCGAATCTGGACACCGAAAAAGAAAAACTCATGTGCCTGGTGTTGGTGGGACAACCCGAACTGGAGCGGACGTTGTCCCATCGAGCGCTTCGTCCCTTGGCGCAACGCATCAGCACTCGATTCAGATTGGAGCCGTTCGATTGTTGGGAAACCATGGACTATATCCGGCATCGCCTGATGGTCACGGGTGCGGGAACCCGGTTCCAATTTTCCCCACGTGTCCTGATGCTCACGCATTATCTGAGCGGAGGAGTACCGCGCAGGATCAACCAGCTTTGTCAGCGAGCCCTCTTTGCCGCCTATGCCGGCGGCCGGTTCAAGGTCAGTGCCCGCATGGTCCTGCGTGCGAAACGGGAAATCACCGGCCTGACCTGATGTGTAAGGACTATTTGTTCCTCCCCTTTGTAAGGGGAGAGAAGGGTGGGGTAGAGCACCAAATATTTGTAGCAGCGACGGGCAATGAGTATTATCACGGATGCGCTGAACCGGTTGCAGGCTGACCGAGCGCGGAGTTCAGAGCAGACCCTTGCTTCGGCGGCGCCGGAGCCCGCGGAAGCCGCCGATTTCCACGGCCCTGGTGTTTCCTCTCCACGTTCACCGGGCCGGACTCATCGAATTCGTCTGCCATTTCTTCTGATCGTGCTGGGGGCCGCCGGGCTTGCGGTCTACCTATGGGGCCTGCCCTTTCTTACGGCTCCTGATAAGGTGAAGCCGAAGCAGGAAGACGTGAAGGCAGCTCAATCCGCTGAATCCGCAAGATCCGTTCCATCCGGGATCGTAGAGTCGATACCTGAACAACGGGAAGAACCTCCTGTTGTCACCACGACGGACATGCGTGAGAATTCCGGTTCAACGGGGCCGGCTTCAGTGCCCGACCCGCCGCCGGCTTCGCCTGATGCCGGGAATGCGCGCGTCCGCAAGCCCGGCCCCTCTCTCGGCATTCAGTCCACGGCAATACCGCCACCAACGCGTCATACCCATTCGGCTTCATCCGGTCGACGAAAAAACCGGGGTTCCCCACGACTTCGCAATGCCACTCCCTTTGAAAGCAAACTTGCCCGCGCACAGTCCTTTATCAAGCAACGGCAGTACGCGCAGGCTATCAACATTCTGGAACCCTTATTTGCGAGGCCTCCTGAACGCTGGGAACCCTGGTTTTGGTTGGGCACGGCGCAGTTGGGGTTAGGGCAATTGGAGAAGGCTCGGGCGTCGTTGGTGGACGGGCTTGCGCGGGACGCTACGGTACCGCAATTGTGGGTGCAGCGAGCCTTGGTGAGTCAACAGCAGGGTCGATTCGGTGAAGCATTGGATGCCCTCAGGCAAGCGGAGTTATTGGCGCCGAAGCTTCCCGAGGTTCACCTGAACTTGGCGTATTCACTCGAAGTGGACGGAAACAGGTTTCTCGCCCTGAAGCATTACCGGATGTTTCTGACCCTGACCGAAGGCAAAAAAGCCTACCACGCAACCCGCAAAAAAGTGCTGGACCGCATCAGTCGCCTGAGCAAAACCTGAACTTATTCCGTACGCAGCACCCGGAACCTGTGTTGCGTTCTTAGCCTAGGCGGAACGACTGTCTGAGGGTCTGCACGAATCGGGCGAGAGGTCCCCGGCTCTCGGGGTCGGGGTGTTCTTCCCACAGTTCCTGATTGCCCAAATACGCTTCTCCTCGAAATTGCAGCCGGCTGCGCAGTTGGGTGTAGCCCTGATTCTGTAATTGGTTGATGAGCATGGCGACGGCGGCTTGTTCAGTGGCTTGCGGTTCGGTCTCCAGAAGGAAGCGTTCATATCGGAAGACTGCCTGAAACGTTCCGTTCGAGACTTTCATGTCGACCTGTCGATTAAACCCCCGGCCCAAGTCATCGAGCCCGGCAAGTTGATAGGTATTGGTCAAGGAGTCCCTTTGATCGATCCGGGTGGGGTGGTTCTCCGTCGGACCGGCTAGTCCAACTCATCGGCAATCTTTTTCAATCGCCGGTCCAGGGCAAACCGGGTGAGCCCCAATTTTTGAGCGGCTAAACTTTTATTCTGTCCGCAGAGTTTCATCACTTCTTCAATGATCGCGAATTCGGTTTCCGCCAAGGTCTGTTGTCCCAGGATCATCTCCAACCGGAGAACCGGTTCGTCGGTTTGGGTAGTGGATGAAACAATTTTCTTGGGTTCTTCACGGAGTTCCCGTGGTAAGTCCCCTGGCGTTAACGTTTTGCCGCGGCAGAATATCACGGCTCGTTCGATGATGTTTTCCAGTTCGCGAATGTTCCCGGGGTACGTGTATCCCTCAAGCAAGGCTCGGGCTTCCGGATCGATCTCGCCGATGTCTTTATTGACGTCCCGGCTATGGTGAACCAGGCAGCGAAGACTCAGGGGATAAATATCGTCGACGCGTTGTCGCAGGGGCGGAAGTTGCAACGACACGACGTTGAGCCGAAAAAACAAATCCTCCCGAAACGCGCCTTGGTCGACTTCCTTTTTCAGATCGCGATTGGTCGCGGCAATCAGCCTGAAATCCACGGTAATATCGTCCTGGCCTCCCAGGCGTTTGAAGGAGCGTTCCTGTAGGACGCGAAGCAGCTTGGCTTGCATGGAAGGATTCAGGTCCCCGATTTCATCCAGGAACAGCGTGCCGCCTTCAGCCTGTTCGCAGAGCCCGGGTTTTCGCTGGGCGGCACCGGTAAAGGCCCCTCGTTCATACCCGAACAGTTCGCTTTCGAAGAGTTCCTGGGGAATGGCCGTGCAATTCACGCCGACAAAAGGCGCGTCACCTCGGGGGCCGTTGTGATGCAGGACCCGGGCGATGAATTCTTTGCCCGTTCCGGTTTCACCTTGAAGCAGAACGGTGGTTTTCGCGTTTTCGCTCAATTCCTGGATTTGCGCCACCAGCTCACGCATGCCGGGGCTGTTGGCGATGAGATCCTTGAGCGCATAGCGTCCGGCACTGCCCTGGTTTTCAAAACTGACCCGGCGACGGAGGGTCAAATAGTCAATCGCGCGTTCGACAACCGGACCGACACCGGACAGATCAACGCTTTTGATCAAAAAGTCATACGCCCCCAAGCGCATGGCTTCCACGGCGTCTTCAATGGTCCCGTAGGCCGTCAAGAGGATGACAAGCGTTTGCGGGGCTTTGGGCCGGATATGCTTGAGCGTTTCGAGGCCGGTCATTCCCGACATTTTCAGATCGAGAAGGATGATGTCGGGAACGTCATCGTCCAATCCTTCGAGAAGCGCTTCTCCGGAGTCAAAGCTTCGCACCTCGTGCCCGCCGCGAGTGAGCCGGCGGGTAATCGACGAACGAACGACTTCATCATCATCCGTGACAAAAATCGATGCGTGCATATCAGACCGACATTGCGGGTTGAGGTTGAAGGGTGAGAGGAAGCCAAATGGAGATCACTGTGCCCACGCCCACTTGGCTGTCGGCCCGGATGCTGCCCCCATGCGCTTCAATAATGTTCCGGCAGATGGCCAGTCCCAGCCCGGTGCCGCGTCGTTTGCCCATCGTGAAAAAGGGATCGAAAATTCTGGGAAGATCTTCCGGACTGATGCCTTTGCCGTTGTCCTGAATGGTGGTCAGCAGCCCTTTGTGGCCGTCCCGTAATTCCTCCAGCGCTTCGATCCGGATGTCTCCGTCCTCTGCCAACGCTTCGACGGAATTTTGAATCGCGTTGAGCACCACCTGCTTGATCTGGTCACGGTCGGCTTCGAGCGCAGGAAGATCCGGGGGAAAGGACACGGTCAGGTTCAAACGTTTCTGGCTGGCCACGTGACGCACGAGGTCCAGAGTTTCTTCAACCAGCGCGGCCAGCTCGAATGAGCCGGGGACGATGTCGCGTGGTCTGGCGTATTCGACGATTTGTGTCACGATCCGGTCCAGCCGTCGGGTTTCTTGGAGGATCGTTTGCAGGTCCTGCCGTTTGGCGTCTTCCGGCGGAAAGTCCTCCATGAGTAATGACGTCGTAGAGCCGATGCCGACGAGGGGATTCCGAATTTCATGCGCGATGCCCGCCGCCACCTGTCCCAAGGTCGCGAGGCGTTCTGTCCTGCTGAGTTTTTCCTTCATCTGTTCAAACGCGGTGATGTCGACGTTAAAGCCTTGATAGAGCGAACCGTCGCCTTGTCCGTCCTGAATGGGAACGGCGCGGCTCAGGACCTTATGCGTGGTGCCGTCAGGATGAACGAACCGAAAGACACTTTCAAAGGGAACCTGTTGCGTGGTTGCCTTGGAGAACGCGTCAGATACCTGGTCACGGTCACCGGGATGAATGGCATCCCAGATCCGTTCCGGATCCAGGGAATGGTCCGGATCGTGGCCGGCAAGCCGCCAATTCTGACCATTGCAAAAAATAATGCGTCCGTCTTTGGCCGTAAAAATGCCGAATGGGGCATTATCCACGATCCCGCGATATTTGGATTCCGAATTCGACAGATCGATGTTCAGGTTACGCAACGCGGCTTCCGACGTTTGGATTTGGCCGATGAATTCCCGAATCTGTTGACCCATTTCGTGCATCACCCTGGTCAAGTCGCCGATTTCATCGCCCCGGTCCAGGACCTGGACTTCAGGGACCGTCCCATCCGGTCGGTTTTCAACGGATTTAGCCAGGGAGACCAAGGGGCCGGCAATCGATTGCGCTAACAGGCGGATCACCAACACCATGGGGATGAGCGCCAACGATCCGCCACCGACGATCACGGTCAACAGAAAGCCCCGATCATTGGACGTGCGTTCCAGGGTTTGCCGTAAGACCTCGCCTTCCCGCTTATCGAAACGGGCAATTTCTTCCCGGATACTCAACATCAGTCTTCGTCCGGCCCCGGATTCGATGTACTCAAGCGCCTGTTCCGCATAGCCTAGTTTGGCTTGTTCAATCAATCGGTCCTTATCTTCCAGCAACGTGTATACCAGGGCCTGAACGTTCAGGATTTCAGCATGTTGTGCCCGATCGTGTTCGACCATCTGGGCCAGGGTCCGTCCGACTTCCAACACGCGCTGTTTCGCGGCATGATAGGGATTTAGAAATTTCGGTTGGAGGGTCAGGACGAATCCGCGGAAACCAGTCTCCAAATCGACAATCAGCCGCAGGTAGTCGGCGGCAGTGGTTTGCACGTGATACACTTGGTTGAGGCGGTCTTCATCCTGGGAAAAGGTCTGAACGCTGTTAAAGGTGATGATGCTGAGGACGGCAAGCGTGAGGATCGGAATAACCGAGACAAGAAGGAGTTTTTTCTCAATCGGGAGGTTGTTGAATCGTCGAAAAATTCGCATTGCGGAACTCCGTGCGTAATCTTAGGGGTGACGCGTGGGGGTGTCAAACCGGAGTCTAAAATTGCCGCACGATGGATGCACAGAGGCGACGAGGCGTCCGTAAAAGCCCTCTGGTGAGTCGAACCCTGTTTCAGGTATGATGAAGCCATAGCTTGGCCGAATCTGGATTCAATCCAGTGCCGTGAAAACATGAAGAAACGAACCTTCGCGTTATACGTCGTGTTCTTTGTGCTGGGGCTTGGAGCGGGATGGACACTCAACACTCAACGACCGCCCGTTGAGGGCATTTCCGCCAGAACCGCGGCCGATTACCTCCACGGGGTGATTGAGGCCGACAGGACGTTTTATACGCAGCACGTTGTCGAGCGCATGGAAGCCATGCTGATTGTGAATGCATCGGAAGAGTGGGCCCATGACAAAACTTTGCCGCTGCCCGCCCAATTCTTGCGTGAAGCGTCGCGAAGCCTGCGTTTGCGTGACGCGCCGTTTCGCTACCGGTTGGTCAGCCTCTGGCCGCTGAATTCCCAAAATGCGCCCGCTTCGGATCACGAACGGCAGATGTTGGAGCAAGTCGTGGAATTCGGTGAGGTCATGGAAGGTGAAGTGACGTCGAATGACAAACGATACTTTCAGGCGATCTATCCGGACCGGGCCGTGAGTCGAGCCTGCGTGTCCTGTCACAATGCGCACACCGAGTCTCCGAAACGAGATTTCAAGCTCAACGACGTGATGGGCGGGCTGGTTATCGAAGTGCCTTTGGATTAGTTACATCCGTGTTAAGAGTCGCCATTCGTCCCCCTGTACGCCTTGGGTTCTCTCCATTTATCTTCCAGCATCATTGAGGATTGATTCCGCCGTTTGCTATCTTTCCCGCCAACTGTCTGACCGCAAACGGATCATGATGAAGACCCCTTCAATAACCATGTTGTCCCTCGGCGCTTTCGCGCTGCTGCTCGGTTTGCCCGAACTTAGCTGGGGGACGGACGATTCGATCACCCACGTCGATCTGACCCAGTCCACCGTCGGGTATTTCGCACTGGGCATCTTCGTCCTGGCCTATGCGCTGGTCATGGCTGAGGAATTCACGCACCTCAGGAAATCCAAACCCGTCATGTTGGCGGCGGGAATCATTTGGGCAATAGTGGCGTGGTCGTATCCCGGCGACGACTCGCATGCCGTTGAGCATGCGCTACGTCATAACATTCTCGAATATGCGGAATTGATGTTATTCCTGCTGGCCGCCATGACGTACATCAACGCCATGGAAGAACGGCTGGTGTTCGAAAGCCTGCGGTCGTGGTTGGTGCGCAAGGGATTCACCTACCGCCAACTGTTCTGGCTTACGGGAATCCTGGCGTTCTTCATCTCGCCGGTGGCGGACAACCTGACGACGGCCTTGCTGATGTGCGCCGTGGTGCTGGCGGTCGGAGCGGACAATCCGCGGTTCGTCAGCTTGGCGTGTGTCAATATCGTGGTGGCGGCCAACGCGGGCGGGGCCTTCAGTCCCTTTGGCGACATCACGACGTTGATGGTATGGCAAAAAGGAATCGTGGGCTTCTTCACGTTCTTCCTCCTGTTTGTCCCATCGGTGGTCAACTTCGTGGTGCCGGCCGCGATCATGCACTTTGCCGTACCGCAGGTCGCTCCACCGCCGTCCGAGGAAATCATACGCATGAAGCGGGGCGCCCATATCATTATGCTCCTGTTCTTTTTCACGATTTGTACGGCCGTAAGTTTTCACAATTTCCTCCATCTCCCCCCCATGGTGGGCATGATGACCGGCCTGGCTTACCTGAAATTTTTCGGGTTTTACCTGCAGAGGACGCACAATCGATACGCGGTACCGGGAACATGGAGTGAGAAGAAAGCTCAGGAAACGCTTGGCGACATGATCCCATTCGAAATTTATCAACACGTGGCCCGAGCGGAATGGGACACCCTGCTGTTTTTCTACGGCGTCGTCCTGTGTGTGGGCGGGTTGGGCTTTCTCGGCTATCTCGCACTGGTCGCTCAGGTGATGTATATCGACTGGGGACCCACGTTCGCGAATACGATGGTCGGGATTTTATCCGCCATCGTGGACAACATTCCGGTGATGTTTGCCGTATTGACGATGAGTCCCGACATGTCTCAAGGCCAATGGCTATTGGTGACGTTAACGGCCGGAGTCGGAGGAAGCATGTTGTCGATCGGGTCGGCCGCCGGTGTGGCGTTGATGGGTCAGGCGCACGGCAAATATACGTTCTTCAGTCACCTCAGGTGGACCCCGGCGATCGCCCTCGGGTATGCGGCGAGCATCCTGGTTCATATGTGGATCAACTCCAGTCGATTTTGAGGCGCGCGCCCGGGAAGAAAACCCATTGCTCCCCGGACCCGTGCGGGCTACAATCCGGCGAACGACGAATCAGAGGAGGCGAACCGGAACTCCGAACAATCCGAACGGCTGTTGAGAAAGTCCCGTTTTGCACGCAGGCGGGAGGTTCGTTCATCAGACGTGTCAGGCATGTAGGGTAGCTGGCTGTCGGCTGTCTGAGGCCGGTCACAGTACAAGCCGGTTGAGCATTCAGGAACGCGACTCCTGAATGGCAACCGGCTTTTTTGTGTCACGTATCGTCCACATGGGGGAGACGAGCATGAACACCGAGAAAGCAGACATTCCGCGAGGTACGCTTGCCGGGTTACAGCAGAACTGGAAGGCTGACCTCCTGTCCGGATTTCTGGTATTTCTGATTGCGCTGCCGTTATGCCTCGGCATCGCCCTGGCCTGCGGGTATCCCGCCATCGCCGGTATCTTCACCGCCATTATCGGCGGCATTTTGGCCACCTTCTTCAGTAATTCGGAACTGACGATCAAAGGCCCGGCCGCGGGGCTCATCGTCATCGCCATCGGTTGCGTGACGGAATTCGGATTCACCGGCGGGAAGGACCCGGCCGCCGACTTCCAGGCCTACCGGCTGGCATTGGGCGTCGGGGTGGCCGCGGGTGTCATCCAGATTTTGTTCGGGGTCTTCCGCGCCGGCATCCTCGGGGAATTTTTCCCGACCACCGCGATCCATGGGTTGTTGGCGTCCATCGGGGTCATCATCATCGCCAAGCAGTTCCCGGTGGTGATGGGGCTCAGCCCCGAAGGCTCGCCCTTGCATCTGCTCGCCAACATTCCCACGTTCATCATGAATATGAACCCCAAGATCGGCCTGATCGGGATCGTGAGTCTCCTCATCGTATTCGGATATCCGCTCATCAAAAACCCCAAATTCAAAGTGATACCCGCGCCGATGGTCGTGTTGTTCGTCGCGGTGCCGATGGGCCTGTATTTGAACATCGGTCAGGAGGGAACCTATACCTTTAACGATCAGACCTATGCGTTGGGAGCAAAGTTTCTGGTGGACGTGCCGGCGAATATGTTCAGCGCACTCACGTTCCCGGATTTCTCGGGACTCACGACGTCCATCGGCATCAGGTACGTGATCATGTTCGCCCTGATCGGGAGCCTGGAGTCGCTGCTCAGCGCGAAGGCCGTCGACCAGATCGACCCGTGGCAACGAAAGACGGACATGGACCGGGACATGCTGGCCGTCGGGGTCGGCAATACCGTCTCGGCTTTCGTGGGCGGGCTTCCGATGATTTCGGAAATCGTGCGAAGCAAAGCCAACATCGACAACGGGGCGAGGACGCGATTCGCCAACATGTTTCACGGCTCGTTTCTGCTGGTTTGCGTGGCCCTGATCCCGGCGTTGATCAACCAGATCCCCCTGGCGGCCTTGGGCGCATTGCTGGTCTTCACGGGGTTCCGTCTGGCGTCCCCCCACGAGTTTGTCCATATGTATCATTTAGGAAAAGACCAGTTCATCGTGTTCGTGTCCACGGTCATCGGCGTGCTGGCTACGGACCTCCTGATGGGCATTGGCATCGGCATCGCCGTCAAGATCGTCATCCACGTGTTCAACGGAGCCCCGATTCCCTCGTTCTTCAAACTGAACGCCGAGATCACGCAGGAAGACGACACCTCGGCGACCATCGTGGTGCGGGAGTCCGCCATCTTCAGCACCTGGATTCCCTTGCGCAAACACCTGCACCGCTTGCACCAGGAAGGGAAAACCGTCACCCTGAACCTGGCCGAGACGCGCCTCGTGGATCACACCGTGATGTCGAAACTCTACGAGTGGGTCGGTGAATTCGAAGAAAAGGGATGTGACCTGTTCATCCGGGGATTGTCAGAGCACCGCCCGATGTCCGACTCCATGGTGGCGGCACACGTGAAACGTAAGGAGTAGCATGGAGCCGTAGCCGCGCTCTTTCTCCGTCTCCCTATTCCGGAAGAGAGCCGGGGTGCGAAGGCCCTTCGGGCACTCCTGTGCAATATGCCGATAAAGAGTCTGGGAAGGGCTTGATTTTCTCCAATAATAAACTAGATAATAGACTAGTTTATTATTAACGGAGGAATTATGAGAGAAATCGGTATGTTCGAGGCGAAAACCCACCTTTCCGCACTGGTAGATGAAGTCGCGCGCGGGGAGACAGTCATCATCACCAAGCGTGGGCATCCAGTGGCCCGGCTGACGCCACCGGAAGCACCTGACCGTGGAGCCGCTGTTGCCGCAGTCAAAACCCTACGCGACTTGCGTAAGCGCGTTGGGTGGGCGACGACCGAGGAAATTCTCCAAATGCGCAACGAAGGTCGGCGTTGAAGGCCCCTGTCCTGGATAGTTCCGTCACCGTGGCATGGGTACTCGGGGATGAATCATCGGCGCGTGCCGACGCGACCCTCCAGGAGGTGACGGAAATGGGTGGCGTTGCTCCGGCGCTGTGGTGGGTGGAAGTACGGAACGCATTGGTCATCGCCGAGCGCAAAGGCCGTTTGACACAAGAAGACACTGCGGCAGCGGTGCAGGCGATTGACGCGCTGAGCGTCCACTTGGACCAAGCACCTGACAACAACTCCCTCCTCCGGCTGGCCAGGACACACGGATTGACCGCGTATGATGCAATGTACCTGGAACTATCGATCCGGCAACAGCGTCCCCTTGCCACTCTTGACCGGAGACTCAGCGTAGCGGCACAAGCTGAAGGCATAACGCTAACGGTATGAGGAGAGTAGGCTTCCTCGGATGCGTGAGCGAAGCCCTTCGACTTCGCTTCCTTCGACTGCGCTCAGGACAGGCAGGACAGGCGTAACACGACAATCCCAACTCAAATCTTCCCTCAACCCCGACAGGGGTTTTGGTGCGATTTCGCACACCGGAGCCTGTGCGTTTTTGTATGTCGCCTTCTCATAGCCCATCGGTCAGGCGCTTTCCCATCCACAACCTGTTGTTTCTTTAATGGTTTCTTGGAACGCGCCCTACCGTAAAATCTGGCACACCCTTTGCTTCACTACAAGATAGTTCTCGCTCAAACCTTTGGAGGAATATCATGAGTGAATTTTCCATCTTGTACAAAAGCCTACATTGTGAGCAGAAACGAACGAAGAAAACCGAAAAAAACGACGCCTCCTCACAGGTAAAGAGTGAGGCTCAGTCCGGATCGACCGTCAATCCCCTTCGGGCATTAATAGCCAAGATTTTCTAATCCGGTCGTTTCGGTTCCCCTGCCGTCATCCCCGACCAGATCGGGCCTCCTTTTTTAGATCAGTTTGACGATCGACAGCCAATGCAGCGGCTGTAAGAGGGTCGTGGTTTTCGTGCCGTCACGCGACCGGATGACCATCGGCGCGATCTCCCAGCCATACAAAGAGTCACGATCGCCATAGGCTCCAAAGCGAATCGGATAGCCAAAGAAATCGCGTCGCCACTCGTGGGGATCCTTGACAGCCCGTTTACTCGACCACTGGCTTGTGAGGGGTTTCCCGCGCTTCCAGACTTTGGCAATGACAGCGGGACTATAGGTGTGACGACGGTGAGCGGGGCCGGGATCATGGCCCATACCCTACCTCCTTGGGCGAGCGAAACACGAAAGTACGGGCTTTCCTGTGTTAGAGCGCGGTGGTGAGGTTCGTAGTGGCCGGATGGAGACACCCGCCCTGTTTGTTTTACTCTACGCTCTACTGATCCTTTCGGTTCGGCGCATCGTATCTGCTCAAGCCTTGCCCGTCAATCCGGCATATAAGTCCCGAGAGCCTCATCTTGACCTCTCCCGGGGAATGGCTTATACCATTGCGAGCTTATGATTGCGGCCCAGGCGTGCAAGAAATCTTTAACGAGCAGAAAGTCCTTCTTCCCATGAAGAACGGCCTTACCAAGGGCGAGACTGAAACGGCCATCCGCAATGCCGTCATCAAATTCGAACAGGAATTCATGGGACGCGGGCCCACGGAGGTCAAGGCGTTCATCCTGCGCGACATGGTCCTGGTGCGGCTCAAGGGCGTTCTGACTCCGGCGGAACGTCAACTTGCCAAAAACGCCGAGGGCGTGGACATGGTCAAACGCATGAGGCAGAACCTCATCTCCCAGGGACGGGAACGCCTCTGCAGCCAGATTTCCACCATCACCGGAGTCGAAGTCACGGGTCTGTTTACCGATATCGAAACGCACAGCGGTGAACGGATGATCGTCTTCACGCTCGAAAACGACCTAGACAATATGGTTCGCTGACGACGAACGTACGAGTGGTCATCCCGAGCAGGAGAAAGGATCTCGCGACCCTTCCTCCCCGGGATTGAGGTTATCGGCCCGCGCCAAATGCGCCGATAATGTGGTCGCGCTCGAAAATCCCGCCGACTTCCTCATGTTCCGGGCCGTAGAACCGGCCTTGAATGGAATCTCCCCGGCTGCCTGTCCCGAACGTTCCGTTCGTCACGGCCAAACCGTCCCACGTCATGTCCGCCCGTGATTGCCCCGTGTCCACGCTACGGATGTCGGTAAAGGCCACGTCCATCTCCATTTGAGCCACATCAAGCGTCAAGGTCGCATCGCCCCGAACAAGACTCCTGCCGGATCCGACGGAACCACCGACCATGCCGCCCCTCCAGGTGGCATTGCCGGACAAGGCCGGGTTCGTGTCCGTGGCATTTCCGATTGAGTACGCATACCCCGCCTCTAAGCCGGCCACGTCGACTCCGTCGCTCGAATCGTGCGTGACCCCTTCAAGTTGGACGGCAAAAAAATTGTGATCCAACCAGCCGCCCAACAACGTCACGTCCACGGAAATCCCCGGTTCCGTCAGTTCTCCGCGACCTTCGACAACGGGGACCCCTTGCTGCGCGGCGGTCCGTTGCCAGGTAATATTGGGATCAAGTGCATCAAAATCAGACGTGGACACCCGTACATGTTCCATCCCGTTGTACTGTGCCGTGCATGAATCTGCCGTACATGACGTGTCAAAGCGAAACGGCGTGATTTGTTCGCCAACGGGAACATTGGCCAAGACGTCGCTGGTCAATATTGAATCAGCAGACCCGGCAATTTGTGAGATGGTCGCTTGAATGCCATCGACCATGGGAGGACCGTCCGTCACCATGGCGGAACCACTGCCCCCACCACCGCAACCGGCCAGCAGACTCGCCATAAAGACGAACGCGACAGCGTGACGTCTTACACAAAGATGGGGGGCCGCAGAACGTAAGGTGCTTGGAACCACAGAAGTGAAGGGTTTCATGTCGTCCTCCTTTCGTGTTCTTTGTTCATCAGCTCTTAATTTCATTAACGGCCCCCAAAGTGAATGGGACAAATACATATTCTTCACCTTATTCATCCAAATTTTGGATATATGATTGCATGCCCGTAGGACGGCTCAACGACCATCATGTGCTCTATCTCCGGGTGGCTGCCCGGGAAGGATCGATGAAGCCAACCCGCGGTATGGCAAAGGTCTCGCAGCCTGCGCTCGGCGGTGCGGGCTGAAACGTGCCGGAAGGAGAGAGGCTGGGGAATGTCAGAAAAATCGTCTGCGTCTACATCGAGGAAACAATTCGGCTCTGCACGGAACCACCCGCACGGCAAAGAGGCGCGAACCGTAGCGCCACATTGGTCCGGGGGCTGGTATTGCTGAAGTCGCCTGGGAATTCTCGTCAGGGTTTAGGATTCCGCTGATTCAAAATGGCCTTTTCTGAGAACACAGACGTCCGACACAAAGAGACTGCCGGAATGGCGTTCCAGGAACGGCTTAAGTCCCGAAAGGATGGGTTCGACCTTGTCTTCGGGAACGACTGTCAGGACCATTTGCAGGCTGCTCTCATCATTGAACATGAGGTGCCCTTCATGGAAGCCGCTGTGACCTTTGCCCGACAGACTGCTGAAGATGGTGTAGCCACTGGCCTTGATCCGATCCAGCACTTCCGTCACGAAGCTCAGGTGCTCGCCGTTAATAATGATCTTGATTTCCTTCATCGGGTGAAGCGTAATGTTACTCATGGTCTCCTAATCCTCCCCAACCTGATGGATTACTGAATGCGTTGCCACTCTTCCAAAGAATGCTGGTGAAAAAATTCCATTGTCTCGGGATCCAATGCCACAAGATTGATCCATTGATTTCCGACGAGTCGTTTCAAAACCTCATGTCGGGCAATAACCGTGCTGATTCGTTCCATAGGGGCTTCAATGATCACAAAGAGTCGCATGGGTTCGTGATAGGGAGTTTCAACGTCCAAGACCGTTTGGAGTGGTAGCCCGATGCAAAGATCACTTTGGGACCCATACATGACTCCGACGCGTCCGACCACGTTATGATAGACCTTGCTTCCGCTGCCGTATACGACGGGATCCACCGTCGAAAAATAATGTTCCATGTTGATCCAATTCGCGACGATCATGGGGGCGGTCATGATGATCTCCAGATATTTTCCCGTCGGATCCTGCCGGTGATCATACGAGTGCAAAAAGGTTCGACCTTCGAGATTGAGGCCGTGTGTCAAGCCACGTCGGCCGACGATAAACGCCGTGTGCCGCGACAGTCCCCATTCCGGCCGGACTTGCGACCAATCAACGCTACGTAGTTTCGTACGCGCTACCGCATGATTCAGAGATTGCCCATTGTTTCCCTCCGGGAAGCGACTGAGCCGTTCCAGGCTGTTGCGCCTGCCGGCTTCTTCCAGGTCATGAATCAGTCTGTTCAAGTCTTTCCGGTGTGTCGCGGGAACGTCTTCCAGGTCAAACAGTTGCACCTCATCCGTCGTGGTATCGTGTTGACCCGGAAGAAAATGCGTATCGGCAGGAATAGTAATCCCTTTTTTGGCCAGTAATTGCCGGACTTGGCCTTTGTTGGCCATGGCGGCAAAGGCCCGGGCGTTGGAGACCCCGTGGTTGCCCCCGCAGGCCCCACAGTCCAAGGCCGACTCGTAGGGATTGTTGTCCGAGGTGCTGGCATGACCGCAAGCGAGCACCAACCTGGAAAAGGTTTTGGTGTATCCTAAAATCCGAAGCGCCGTTTCGACATAATGCGCTTGTTCCGTTGTCGTAAATCCCCTTTGCGTGATTCGGTGCATCCGATTCGTCACGGCTCGTTTATGGACGCCATACTCCCCCATGAGTTGTTGAAGAAATTTTTCATGGTCCGCTTCAGTCCAGTGCAACAGTCGATGGAGTTCCTGATCTTCTGTGTTGTCAATCGAAACCTCATTCAACGCTTGCTTACGAAGACGTTCGACCTGGTCGTGGGCAACCGCGTTGCCCAGGCGACCGTATCGTTCGATCAATATACGATAAATGATGGCCCGATGTTCGGAGGCGACCATTTCCTCGGCCTCATCCTTGGGCAGCTTTTCAACGGTCAAAGTCGTGCCGAGGGAAATGTCAAAATGGTCCTTCACCCAGGACGTCAGCCTTTCATACCACAACGGTGCCAACGTTTGACCGAATAACCTGAATCCAAAAAACCATCCTATGGCTTCAACCATCACGTATGGCGTGATGACGTTTTCCTTCAAATCATGCAGGAGGTTGTGGCCGGTTTTGGCGAGTTGTTGTCGTTCCAGAAATTTGTCCGCAGCGTTGGCTTGGTACGCGCGAGGCACTTCTTTGATAATGTGCTTTGGTTTGAGCAGGACCGGGCATTGGTCGGTCTCATGTTCGCTTCCGAACTCGCTGAAACAAAGGGGGACTCCGAAAAAACCTGCAAACCCGAATGTTTCATTTCCTCCCACTTCTTCAAGGTGCCTTCGAAATCCTTCGGAACGAACATCGATACAGAAAATGGCTTGAGTCAACGGACGTGATTCGGAAGGATGTTCCACCGACTCATCACTCTGACGAAGTCGTTGAATGTTCGGTGAAAAATCCTGAAGAAAGTCCGTGACGAAACTGCGTTCAAGCGCGTGCAGCCATAACGGACCGTGATGGGAGTCCGGAAAACGGTCAACCCAATTGAGTAGGATTTCCAGGGTTTCCGAAGGACTTTCGATGAGATCCTGCACGGAGCAATCAAGGCAACGGGCAAGATGGACAAGGATACAGACTTCGCGCTCTTTTGCCTGCCGTTGACGAACGGTTTGCCACGTGTGACTGGTTGCGACCCCCTGACGGTCCAACTCATCGATAGGGAGCGGTTCCTGTATGAAGAGAGAAAGATCAAGGTTAGCCGCCACCTGCTCGGCCAGTCCTCTCGTGCGCCATTCCTTGTAGAGCCCATAGCCGTTCGGATGGTCGCGCAAGAAAGATTGGATCGAAGTAAACGTGCCCGGGATGCCGAGCTTCGCTTCGCATGTATGAGCGACGAGTTCTCGTTCATAGAAGAGACGGATGGCTATGTACCTCACCAAATCGATGGGGAAGGCCTGTTGCCATTGGTGGTTCGATTGTTCGGATCGCCATTTGATGAATCCCGTCCAACCCGGCAATTGAGCCAAGTGCAAGGTAAAATAGCCGATCCACAGCTCCTGAGGAATGGCCAATGTCTCTAAGCTCTCCCCAATGGCATCTGACGGGAGGTCCGGAAGGTTTCGGATTTTGGATTTCCAACCCTGAATGCCGAACAACGGGCCGGTCCAGTCCTCTTGGGCCAACATTTTCCACCCATCGTAAAACGTCTTGTTGCTACGAGGCATCGGCCACGGCGCATGGCCTTCGTCGAGAAAACCACCACACCATTTGATGAGTTCCTGGTTGATCTGGTCTTGGATGCCCGTCCCGAGCGTGGCATCGCACCAATGGGCAAGAGTGTACTCTGACCCGAGTTCACTTTGTTCCTGGTCAGCGTGAAAGTTAAGTGAAAATTGTTGTTCCTGCGACCTGGAGAGATCTTGGAGTTTTTCACGCAGCCCGGTCACGTCGGTCTCGCTCAGCGAACGGTCTAAAACGGCCGAGGCCACGTCAGGCTCGATGGTTCCAGTCCCATGGATGAAAACGGTTTTCAAAACTTCCAGATGAGTCACCGTTCGATTTCCAATAACCACGTGCTGCTCTTGCGCTCTGGTCTGTAAGGTTTCATGAATGGCACTCGAGGAGATGCGTCCTTGTTGAAAATATTCCCGGTATTGGCTATTGGGCAGATAGCCGTTCCCGCCGATAAATTTTCTGGCCTCCTCGATGGCTTCTTCGAAGGGTAAATGTTCCAGGCCATGGAGGGGATTGTGG
>VXOF01000084.1:2864-18058 GCA_009840285.1 Nitrospira sp. SB0662_bin_26 | reverse complement strand
TCTCTTGGGCGGTCCCCCTGCTAAAACATCCGGCCCCCACGTCTTCCGTGGGCTCTGGCGGCCGCGCGGGCGAATTCTAATGGCCCCCCGAGGGGGTGGCGTGCGTGGGGGGGGCCTGGGGAGTGACGAAGGCAATGGCAATGGGGATACGCGCCGCTTTTTGCGGAGCGGGTAGTTGTTGAGAGAGGAACAAGACGACGCCGACCACGACCGTATGCATGCAGGCGGACAATGCCCAGCCGTTCCAATAGGGCGGAGCCTGTATCGTGCCGTAAACGGAAGTACTCATTTCCGAACCTTGCCGGTTTGCCACAAAATTTTTACAATCATGAATCCAATTATCAAAATCAAGAAAGTATATACCGGAATTTTCGCTCTCGAACATGTCGAATCACCGGATTTACATGTCCGATTACCGGAAACGTGAAATCATTTATCTTGTGAAGCTAGGCTGACGACTCATGCTCCCCTGAATTTGAGAGCATGGGGAATGTTCGTTCGCATGGCGCGTATGGCCGGGAGCAGCCCGCCGAGGGTTGCCATGATGACGCCGAAGAGTACGCCCCATATGGCAATTGAATGAGTCAGAACAAAACCATAGGCTAGTTCCGACATGGTGGCGAAGTTGATGGTTGACAGGGACGTGAATTGGAGCAAGGAAGCCAGTGCGATGCCCAGAACCGATCCGATGAACCCAACCAAAGCGGATTCGAATACGAAGAGGCTGAAGATCTTGCTTCGTGTGAATCCCATCGCACGCAACGTGCCGATCTCGGTGGTGCGGTTCGCGACCGCCCCGTACATCGTGATCATGGCGCCGAGGCTTGCCCCCGCGCTGAAGAGCCCCGTCAACATAAGCCCCAGGGTGCGGATAAAATTCACGAGACCGCCGGAGCGTGATTCATAATAGGCAGTTTCCGGGGTGACCGAGACCTGCAGGCGGGGGTCCTCATCGATATAGGTTTGTAGCGTAGGAAGCAGCGAGGGATCGCGAAGGCGAAGGATAGCTGAGGAATAATACGTTCGTCCGAAGGCATCCATGAATCGATCGGCGTCCCCCCACGTTTCCGATTCAAAACCGCTTCCGCCTGATTCAAAAGTCCCGACCACGGTCCAGTTCTGTCTGCCGAACCGAAGCGTCTGGCCCAGGGCCCCATTTTTGAAGCGTTGCGCGACTTGTTTGCCCGTCACGACTTCATTCGATCCGGGTCGCCACATGCGCCCACTCACGATCCTCACTTGGGGGCGTACGCGAAACGACTCTGCCGATCCGCCGCGGAGGGTCACGTTGGCTGCGGCGCCGGTCCCTTTTTTCTCCAAGGTGATGAGTACCACGACTTCGGGTGAGAACAGCGGGTCCTCACCCAGTCGAGCAATGTCTGGATACGTCTCCAAGATCGCCGCCTGCTCACGATAGAGGCCGCTGCCGATCTCGCTGATGGCACCTTTCCGAAGGACCAGCACGTTGTCCATGGAACCGGTGTTGACCAAGGTGTATTTGACGCCCTGCGCCAACATCAGGACTCCCACAAAAATGAAGACGACCATGCTGATTCCCGTTATCGTCAACAGGTTGGTGATTCGTCGAGCGAACAGGTGACGGAGATTGTATGAAAAGAAAATACTCATGAATATAAGCCGTTAGTTCTTCTTCGAAAGGCGACTATCGGAACCAATTCCAGATTCTACGTTTTTCAGGACGACGAGGCATTGCCGAACCGGCGTCCTTATCCTACGTGACGGAGTTCATCTCGAATCCGGCTGCGCAGGCAGAGGAAAAACGGGATGACCGCTCCCAACAGGCCGATCCCCACACTGATTAATATCACCAGAACCGGCAACTGGACAGGTAACTCGAAGGTCGCGAAAAATCCCCCGAAATTGCTGGTCAGGAACATGCCGAATCCCTTGCTCGCGGGATACGTCAGTACGACCCCGAGAATTCCGCCGAAGAGAGCCAGACATACCGATTCGCCGAAAATCAGGAAACCGAGATGAGAAGCCCGAAACCCCAACGTCTTCAAGATACCGTATTCATGATGCCGTTCTCGAACGGTCATGGCCATGGCATTGGCGACAATCAGAAGGCTGATGCCCAGAATGAGGAAGGACATGATTTCGATTGCACGGATGACGGCGCCGGACATGGTTGCCATGTTCGCTCGAAACGCCTGCTCCGTCTCCGTTCGTGTCTCCGCCATGGAATTGGTGAATGTCCGGTCAATTGCCTCGGAAATTTGCGCGGCCTGCTCCGGGTTGGCCATGCGGATCACAAACCAGCCGACGGTTCCTGCGCGGTCCCGGTCTTCGATTCGTCGTTGCTCGTCGATCGCGACCCAGTGAAGATACAGGCTACCTTCATCGGTCGTTGGAGACGTCGTCGAGTAGATCCCGCGAATCGTGAATTCCCAATCGCCCGGATAGAGACTACCCTGAAGGCGGACAATGTCACCAACGTCCCAACCGAGTTTGTCGGCAAGTTTTCGCCCGACGATGCAGGCACGACGGTCCCGGAGAAAGGCTTCACGTTGAGAAGGAGACAATTGAATCTCGGGATGGAGTTCTAAATACGATACCGGCTCCACGGCATATCGCGGGAAAAACGCTTTGCCGTCCTTCCATCGTCCGCCGAACCAATTTGCATAGGAGATCCCTGCCACGCCGGGAACCGAGGCAATGCGTTGTTGATAGATCACCGGAAGTTGGAAGGAAATGGAAACAGCGTGCCGGGTTCTCAAACGATCGGGCGGAGTTCCGAGCGAGTCCGCGTACCAGGACGCGACCGTGGTACGCAGGAGACCGAACGCCAGAATGATAATGCTCATGGCAAGGATGGTTAAGGTCGCCCGGAGCGGATGACGGGCCAGGTTACGGATGACGTAGCGCAGCAACATTTACACCAGTCTTCCTTTCTGCAGCTTGCAGATAGTTGTGGCGCGTTGGGCTGCTTCGAGATCATGGGTGACCAGCACAATCGTCTTGCCCTGTTCCGCGTTGAGCCGTTGGAGGAGGATCATGATCTCTTCCGCGGCTTCACTGTCCAGGTTGCCCGTCGGTTCATCGGCAAGAAGAATCGCCGGATCCATCACGATCGCGCGGGCGATCGCCACGCGTTGTTCCTGCCCTCCCGAGAGTTGACGGGGATAATGCGTCATCCGGTCGCCCAGACCGACGAGACGCAAGGCGGTCGCCACGTGTTTCGCGCGCTGCGCGCGGGACAGGGACGTCAGCAGCAACGGCAGCTCGACGTTTTCAGCCGCCGTCAGAACCGGAATCAGGTTGTAAAACTGAAAGATGAAACCGATGGCTTTGGCTCGCCAGCGAGCCAGTTGCCGTTCGGACAGTTGGCTGACGTTGATCTGATTGATGGATATCCGTCCGTGCATGGGGCGGTCGAATCCGGCCATAAGGTTCAGGATCGTGGTCTTTCCCGACCCGGACGGGCCCAGCAAGGCGACGAAACTCGCCGGCTCGATGTTGAGGGTCAGTTGCTTCAGGACGGGGATTTCAATGTCGTCCCGGAAGTAGGAATGCGACACCTTTTGAATATCGATGATGGATGTAGCCATGGGGTCACTCCTGGAAATGTTCTTGAATTATGCTGCCTTCGACGAGGGCTTCGGGAGGGTTCGCGACGACCGTGTCGCCCTCGATAACCTCCCCTCGAACGGGAATGAGCCCGTTCAGAGGCGATCCGATTTCGACGGGCATTTCGGATACTACGTTGTTCACGACCAGCAGGACCATCGTTTGTCCGTTTCGCGTGACGATGGCGTCTGGGGAAACCCCCAGGGTATCGGGTGGCACTTCTTTTGCGGATGACGGCGAAGGTTCTTCCAAAAAGGTCACCGTGGCGCTCATGTCCGGAAAGACTTTTTCGTCCAGATCGTCGATGCGAATCTTTACGGGTATGGCGGCTTTCGTCCGATCGGCCGTGGGAACAATCTGGCTGACGCTGCCGTGATAGACGTGACCCGGTACGGCTTCCAGGCTGATATGAGCGGGTTGCTCGAGGCCCACCGAGCTGAGAAAGGACTCCGAGACTTCGGCCTCAACTTGCAACGTGCGTAAATCGGCGATTGCGGCCACCGAGCCACGGGAGTTGGAGGCACCGGCCATTGGCGCCACCATTTCGCCGACTTCGGCGAACTTCTCTATGACGGTTCCGTCAAACGGTGCTCGAATCATGGTGTTTGCGACTTCTATCTGAACGGCTTGAATTTCCGCTTGGGCCAGGTTTACGGCAGAACGCGTTGACCGCACCGCCGCCCGAGATCGACGCAAACGGGCTTCTGCTACGTCGAGTTCTTCCAGAGTCACCAGGCCCTCATCCGCTAACGCCTTGGTTCGTCGGTAATGAAGGGTCGCTTCCCGCGATTCGGGCTGTGCATTGGCCAATGCGGCCTCTGCGACGTCCAGGCGGGCTTCGGCTTGTAAGAGTTTGGCCTTGACGTCAGCCTGCTCGATGGTCGCCAGGACTTGTCCCTTGGTCACCCGGTCTCCCACGTCGATCTGAACGGACGTCAAACGGCCCGTTCCTTTTGAGGCGACGGATGCTTGACGTTGCGCAACGACGTATCCCGTTGCCGTCAAGGCTCCTTGAGCCGTGGCCGTGAGCAGACGCTGCACACGGGTCACCTGAACGCGCGGGGGGCGCGACAAAGGATCGCTGCTCAAGTAGGTATTGATGGACAAAAAAACCAAAGCGACTCCGACGATGAACGCGACGCTTTTCGCGAACCTTCTTGATTTGCGAGGAGGATTTTTTTCAATAATCAGGTCATCCAAATCCGGAAAGTCTTTGGCCGAGGCGGACGCGGAAGAATGGTCCCTTCGACCCTTTATGCCGGGGCTCATTGTTGAGAACCGGACTTGGGAAAGCTGTCCCGAAACTGCCGTGGCGACATACCCGTGGCTTTTTTGAAGAAATGGCTGAAAGAGAACTGATCCTGAAATCCGATGGCATGGGCGATTTCGGTAAGATTTTGTTCTGAATGTTCCAAGAGGCGTTTGGCCGTTTGCAGGCGAAGTCCTTTCAAATACACGGAGAAAGGTTCTCCCATGTGGAGTATGAAAAAATCGGAGCAATACTTTTCCGAATAGCCCAAGAATTCCGATAACTCCTTGAGCGTCAAACCCTGATGAAGGTGGTTTATCATGAATTCGTGGATCTGGTCGGGTAGGGTTATGGTTGATGACGCGGGAAGGGAGGAATCAGGGAGCATTTCCCGCAAGACGGACTCCACGACTTTTTGCCTGTCGAGGTCTTGCCTGCCTCGATAAAAGCGTTTGGCCCAATTTGCAACGAACGCAAACAATTCGCGTAGTAACGCATCTTTTTGGGGGGGACCGGATGGTGAAGAACGGCTCTTGTCCTTATCGAGGTTGATGTCCGAGGTAGACCGTCTGGAAACCTCGGAGTCGGTGGGATCGCCGGCAGAATCAAAGAAAGCGGCTTTTTGAAAGTCTCGCTCAGCGCCGATGTCCGCGTTCATCGCCAACCTATTTCATATGTGCATTGCAGGCATTTTTAGCGAAAATTTGTTGAAGGAGAGTTCGATCTATTCTCTTGTATCATGGACGGGCAAGGGGGGCCGGGAGGCGTGTCAGGAGGAGATTGCCTCCCGGCATTAAGGAGCGGGTCGTTCCCCACTCCCTCAACAAAAAAAGCCCAAGGATGCAAACGGCATGCTTGGGCTCTGGACGAATAGTCTCTGGCTCTACTCAACTGATCAATGAGGTCGTTTATTCCGTATCGGCACCTTTTCGCATCATCAGGGGAAAATTCAAGATCCACATTTCGTACATGGGAATCGCAAACATGATCAAAAATGTGACTGTCATGAGCACGTCGCCCGTCAACAGGGTCATCACGAAGAGGGGAGACACGTAGGTGATCAGCCACGGTGACACGAGATCCAGCGTGACGCCGACAAATGCGACCCACGTGGTCAACACTTTCACGAGAGGGCTGGCCATGGTCAGGTACAAGACGTGCACCATGATCAGGAACACGACGGGCATCGTGAACAAGTGAAAGTGCGTGGTTTCAGCCAATTGCCCGAAGGACATGGGCTCCCCGAAATTCTCAGGAGACCCGCGATAGTGGAGGGCAATGCCTTTTGGTGTCAGGTCGGTCATGCTGTGCGCCCAGATAAAGGTGAAGACGAATCCCACGAACATCAGGAGCAGGAACCAGGTGTACACCAACCGGATCTGCCGGTCGGTGTCGCGGAGCCGAAACCGGGTGTTGAAATTCCGCATTGCCAAAGAATCTTCACGTAGAGCCCTGACCTCCTTCTGTCATTGAGCCCCGTCTGACTGTCTTTACCGATACATGGACACTGTTAGAGCCCGAAGAGGACTTCAAAGAACCCCTTTTCTTGACTGTTGGCCGCCAGGACGTCTCTGCCGAGTCCACGAGGCTTCAAGTAGAATTCATTCACCAGGACGAGCACGCGTTTCACCCCGGCGCTTGCGGACCGCACGGACATCGTGGCCCCGGTGATGTTGATGATATCCCGATTGATCCGTATCGGGTCACCGATGGTTTTCCCGTGGTACTGATAATTGAAGCGTTTCGTGGCGATCTCGTTACCCCGGGCCTCCCGGTATACCAGGACTTCAAAGTTCATGCATTCGCCTGTCGCGGTCACGCCCACCATATACGTAATCGGGCGATGCTTGCCGATGGTATTCTGGATGACCGCGTACCCGTCGATGTTCTCCCGGGTTTCTCCGATGAAGACGTCGAAGGTGTATTCCGGGAATTCCCAGCCGATGACTTCTTCGACGAACGCCTTTTTCTCGGCCGTCAATTGCAGGGTTTCACGGCGGATCTTTTCGGAATCCGGGAACATGACTTTCGCTGCTTCGTCCTCGGTAAAATAAATTTCCAGATGGCCCAGTTCCTCCGGCGTGAGCCAGCGGTTGAGCTCATGGTCCCAAATCTGTTCCGAATGGTCCTCATCAGCGAGGACCTGAGATGAAAGGAAGCCCGTTAAAGCACTGCAAACAGCAAGAAGAACTAAAAGACGAACTCCCGCTTTCCCCTTCCGGTCATTCCCGCGAAAGCGGGAATCCAGTGTCTTTCTCTTCTGTCCCTTCATTCGTGTGCCCCCGCAAGACTTCGTATTAACCGACGACCGTACATCCTTCACTCAGCAGTTGATTGGTAATCCGTTGGACCAGACGCCGTTCTTCCTCGGCGTCGGGAGGAACGCGTTTCCAGGCTATGCCTTGCGACCGCGCACCCACCGGAGAAAAAAACTCCCGGGCTTGCCGAACCGAGATCCTGACAGGTTGCCGGGCCGCTTCGACGTTCACAAAAAACCGCGCGCGTTCCTTGTTGCCTTGGCGTTGGAACACCCCGATGTTTCGCTGGGAAGCAAAGGTTGCCCACTCGGTTTCAATCACCCCCTTGTCCTTATCCTCTTGAGTCAACACGAATTCGTTCATGCTCGAGAGGGCCACGGACCAAGCCTGGTCATAGGAACACCCGGCCTTCACGGTATGGGGCGCGCCGGAAACCGCGGCGCACCCCACCGTGGAGACGATCAGAAACAAGGAAAGAACAACATACCTGCCCATAGACGGGTGAAGCTTCCCTTCTTAGGTTAGAAGTACGACGACAAGTTGAACTGGAACCCGTTGTGATTCGTGGCTCCCGCAGGATTGTTCACGCCCTTCCTGTTCCACGTATAGGCGAACTTGATGACCGAGTCTTCCACGGGCCGGAAGTTGAGCCCCAGGGTTAACCGTTCCTCGTCATTCGGGTTGATGTCGGAATCCGTGTTGGTGTCTGCCTTTCCCCAACGAAGGATGCCAGTAAACGTCGAGTCCTGGCCGAAATAGCTGGGCAGGGCCCTGGTGAGGCCCTCGGGCATGAAGTGGTAATTCAATTGCACGTAATATCCGAACATATTTTCGGGGACGACATAGAATTCGCCTCCTGCTTGCTGAACTTGGCGCCTATTTGAGTCGTCACCGTCCTGACGAGATACTGTCCCCGCCACAGTCTCATATAGTCCGCTCCCTTCGGCGTTGGCCCAGGCAGCTTCGCCCATGAGTTCAAAGGGCCCTCGTTGCAGGGCCCCGTCGACGGCGAAGAGGGTCAGGTCATACTTGTCATCTTTGTCCCATTTGCCGTGGTGAACTGACCCGGCCACCTCGACACCCAGCATCGGGCTGAAGGAGACACGGCTGACGATCGCCTTGTTTTCGTTGTTGTCCTTTTTCAGGCTTCCGCGAGACCCTCGCGTCCCGTTTCCGTCCCGAAACTGGCCGTTATCTCCGTTAAAGCCATTGACGACGTACAATTCGTAATCGATCTTGGAAAGTGCGGTCGGATAGAACGTGCCGAAAAAGCCGATCCCGGATTCAGCAAACGTGGAAGGCAGGATCGAACGGCTTACCATTGGCCGGAGAGGCAAATCGTTCAAGGGCGAGTCGTGGATCAGGTTGAACCGGCCCATGGGCACCAGGACGATGCCGCCCCGCAGGTTGAACGCGTCGTTGAACCGGTAGTCCATGGTGGCGAATTCCATCTTGATGTCCCCGTCCGATTGATTGCCCTGGGGACCGCCGTGTTCAACTTCGAGTTCGGCGGCTACGCTGAGCCGATCCGTGACCTGGGAATAGAAGAACGGCACGAAGCGTTCCTGGTCGAATCCCGACACCTTGTCACAATCCCGTGCTCCCCCGTTGTTACATTTCGTGAGCGTAAAATCGATGTAACCACCGAGGATGGTTTTCGGCGCCTTGACGAAGGGTCTGGCGTAGATGGTCCGTCCACCCTGCAGGCCGCTACCACCGGAGAATTCCTGGCCGTACCGGATTGACTGTTTTGTCGTGTCACCCATGGTGGGAATGGTAGACCGCATTTTGGGCGGCGGCGACGGGGCCGCTATGGCCGGTCCACCCGCTGCCGGTGGCCGTTGTTTTTGTCGCTGTTGCTTTGACCACTCTTCGAACATTTTGCGTATCTGTTTCATTTGGGCGGGAGTGAATTCTTCCTCCGCCCAAACCGTTGCCTGTGGCATAATCATGAGGACTATCATGGCCCCCGTGATCAAAAAAAATCGTCGCATCGGACGACCTCCTTGTTGTTGGGGACTCTCGCCGGTCCTCTGGTCACTAAAGGGGCTCTTGGGGCCCTCACGTGTTATTTCTTGACGTGTTTACCGGATTCTTCGGCCTCCTTTACGGCATCCTCACTCTTTGGCTACTGCGCGCATGGCGTCAGAGTGACTTCGCTCTCCTTGAGACTGTTATAGGAAATGGACACGATCCGTTTGCAGCGTTTGCACTTGACTTCGAGGTTGTCTCCCCGCAGTTTTGCGATGAGTTGACCGCATTCACATCTGGCTTCGGCAGGCTTGAGTTGTTTGCCCAGCCACCGGGTGTTTCTGTCAAAATTCATCGAAAGAAAAAGGATTGCGACAAAAATTCAACAGCGCAGTGAAAAAAAATCAAAATGATTCTTATTTTTATCTAAATTGATTTTGAAAACGGTTATTAAAATATAGAATTTGCAAGACCCTGTCAACATTATTTTGCAATGAAAAATATAACTGAAACCTGTTGCTCGTATTGCTAGAATGAATGACTTTTTGTCACCCTTTTCCTGATCTGAACGGATGGGGACAGATTGGCATCCTTTTTCCCTCCTTTGCCTGCCCTGCGCGTTGCGAAGGGAAGGGGAGGTGGCGGTATTGGCAGCAGTCCGTCGAAACAGGGTCTCAGGCATAAAAGGCTGGCCAAGGGGATGATGGGCGGAATAAGCTTTTTGGCGAGATTTGCTCTTGTTTTCCTGACAGGCTGTGTGTCCGCGATGAATTCTCCGGACTCGACGACGCATGAATTGGCGTTCGGGTATATTCAAGTCGAAACCAAGGGACCTCACCCGCGCATCTATCCAGCCAAACTCAGGTTCTTTTTCCTGACGAATGAAGAGACCGGAGAACGATTCCGGGTGAACGTGGATACCGAATCGGGCGTGTTTTCCGTCAGGCTGCCGGCTGGAAAGTATGTCGCCGACCGAGTGCAATTCAGCGAAGGTCCGTTCAGGGTGGAATCCCATGTCCAATTGACATTTGAGGTGCCCGAGAAAAAACTGGCGTATTTGGGCTTGTGGCAAATCGAGCTTGAAACGCCTCGTACCATTCGAGGTGTAAAGTTCCGTATCCTCGAAGGGGAGGCGGAATTCACAAAGAAATTTTCCACGGAGCTTGGACTGGCCCGAACGCCCATTGCAACGGTCCTGCCGAAACCCGAGACTTTCGAAACGCGCGGGTTTATGGTTGATGGGCAACCGAACGCCAGATATTTTCGTCGCCGATAAGCCGCCTTCTACAATCATGAAACCGACATGTCTTGTCATCCTGGCGATTTTGGGTCTATCTGTCGTCTGCTGGCCTGACATTACCGGCCACGCCGCTTCACCTCAGGTGGTCAAGCGTGCTCAGATGCATATGGGCACCCTGGTTTTTCTGACGGCTGTGGCCCAGGACAAGCAATTGGCCCATTCTGCCATTGAGCAGGGATTTGGCGAAATTCATCGCCTGGAGAAAATCCTGAGTACATGGATTCCCGACAGCGAACTCTCAAAAATCAATGCTGCGGCCGGGCGACGTGCCGTCAAGGCCGGTCCGGAAACCATGGAACTCCTGGCGTATTCTTTGGAAATGGCCCGGTTGACTGAGGGAGGTTTCAACATTGCCATCGGTCCGGCCGTCGAGGCCTGGAACGTCAGTCGGGAAGGGCGGATTCCTACGCGTGATGAATTGGAGGCCACGCGTCCGCTCATGGATCTTTCCGCCATTCATATCGATAAGGAGGCGGACACCGTATATCTGGCGCGTTCCGGCATGCGGGTTGATATCGGAGGCATCGGCAAAGGGTATGCCGCGGATTTCGCGGCTAGCGTGATGCGGGAAGCCGGTGCTTCGGCGGGCGTAGTCGCGATTTCCGGAGACATCAAGACTTTCGGCCGTCTGCCTGACGGCCAACGGTTTGTGTTCGGCATCCAGCATCCTCGAAAGGAGACTGGAGTCACGATCGGGCAACTCGAACTCGAAGATGAAGCCGTTTCCACGGCGGGTGATTATCAACGCTATTTCGAGAAAGACGGCATTCGCTATCATCATATCCTCGATCCTCAAACGCTTCAGCCCGCTCGTCTCTCGCAGAGCGTCACCATCGTGGCGAAAAACGGGGTGTTGGCCGACGGCCTGGATACCGGCATCTTCGTTATGGGGCCGGGAAAAGGCATGGCGTTGATTGAACGCCTGCCCGGAGTTGAAGGCGTGATCGTTGGCGCGGATGGGGCCGTATCAGTCTCTTCGGGCTTGCAGGACCGGTTGCAGTTGAGCCTGCAGCCTTAATCTGTCCGTGAGTTCGTGACAAACAAAAGGGCCGCACGAGGCGGCCCTTTTGTTTGAAGAGCGTGACAACGGAACGAGTTATTTCATGTGTCCGCCGGTTCCGTGGCCCATGCTTTTCTTCCCTTTCTTGTACTTGGAATAGTCTCCGGAATGCCCCATGTTACCGCCATGGGATTTGATTCGTTCGTGAATTTTATCCATCCGTGCGCGTTGTTCTGCGGACAGGACGGCTTTGGCGTCTCGCTTGGCTTTGATTGACGCCATGTACAGCTTCGTCTTCAAGGCATGCAGCTTGTTGAATTCCGCTTCAATGTCGGAAAGGTTCGCTTTCTGGTTCTTCAGAACTTCGTGCAGATCAATACTCGCTAATTCCACCTCGGCTTTCGTTTTGATCCGATCTTTTTTGTAAGAAGTCTTGAGCGTCACCAGCTTTTGTTCCTGATCGGCCGTGAGGCTCATGCCCTGTTTGAACTTCAAGATATGCTTGATGAACTTGATGGCGTCCTGATGGTGACCGCCATGCACGGCCCCGTGGCCATGGCCGCCATGTTCGTGGTGCTTCCCGTGTCCCGACGAGTGCATTGTATGATGGCCGCCGTGCTTCCCATGCGCGCCGTCATGATGGGAATGATGGCCGTCATGATGAACGGAACCGTGTGCGCCATGGGTGCCGGCACTTGCATGCATGCTCTTTGAGTGCCCATGCATGGAGCCATGTGGGTCGGCAAGAGCCGGACCGGCAGTCAGCAGAAAGAAAACGGCGAGTAGGGAAACGGGTAGAACCCAGCGAGGTGATTCATGAATTCTCATGTTGTGTTCCTCCTTGATCAAAAGACATTCCATATGTTCAGTCGATGGGACAACGGGTTGAGAAGTTTGAACGTGTCCGGAATTGCAACTTCAGCCATGACCTCATTATAAACCTTGACGGTCGCGTTTGCGAACTGCGCCTCTCGTCTCTTTTGAGTGACTCCGTTGCAATACGCGTTAGGTCTTCCACCCTTTTCTGTCGAATATTACCGTATGGGTGGCGATGACTTCCAACTCTACCTTCGAGTTGAGGGCAAAAAATTTGGTGGATGCTTCGCTGCTGTGTACGAAGTCGCCGGAACCCAGACGGATTCCATAGATGATCTCCGAGCCGCGAAACTGACGGGATGCCACGGTTCCATCTCCTTCCGTGCTTTCACGGATGCGCACGTCATCCGGTCGGATCATGACCACGACCTCGGGGGGGCCCGGGTAGTCCGGAGGGACCGGGAACGTACCGAGTTGCGTGACGACCACGGAATCGCGAATGGTTCCGGGAATGAAATCGGCCTGCCCCACGAACTCCGCGACAAAGCGTGAAACCGGGAGATGGTAGGTAGTTTCGGGCGTCGTGCATTGTTCGAGTTTCCCGTTGTTCAGGACGGCCACGTAGTCAGCCATGGCAAAGGCCTCTTTATGATCATGCGTCACGAGCACGGTGGTTGTTTCGGTGGATTTCAGCAGGTGCAGGAGTTCCAGGCGCATGCGTTCAGTCGTATCGGGATCCAGGTTGCTGAAGGGTTCGTCCAACAAGAGCAACACGGGTTGTGGGGCCAGGGCTCGCGCCAATGCTGCGCGCTGCTGTTGGCCGCCGGAAAGCGCGTGAGGGTATCGCCCTGCGAGTTCCGAAAGCCCGGTCAGAGACAGCATTTCGTCAACCCGTCCGCGACGGTCGTTCGCCGTGGCGGACGTCAGCCCAAAGCCCACGTTATCCCGTACCGTCAAGTGGGGGAAGAGGGCGTAGTCCTGGAACACCATGCCGACCCGCCGTTGTTCAGGCGGGACGTGCCGGCCTGTTGTCGAGACCACGTTGCCGTTCAACCTGATTTCGCCGGAAACAACCGGCTCAAATCCCGCGATGGCCCGAAGCGTCGTGGTCTTCCCGCAACCGGACGGCCCCAACAAACAAATGATGTCGCCCTTTCGCGCCGATAAGGAAACCCCTTCCACTGCCGGGGAACCGGTGTCATACGAGCAGCTTACGTCCGTCAGTTCGAGCACAACGGGGTTGTCGTCGGAAGCAGTCATATTCGTGTCGGAGGAATCATGCCCGCGGGGTTTGCCGAAGATGTACGCATGGCAGGGGGCGCGGTTACGTTTGATCTTTCCGCATCAATAGTAACACGACCGGAATGGTAATGACCACGATCAGCAAAGCCGGAGGCGCGGCCAATTGGTACAGTTCCTCACTGGCTTCGAGCCAGATTCGGACGGCCAGGGTATCGAATCCCACGGGTCGCAGCAGGAGTGAGGCCGGTAATTCCTTCATGCATTGGATGAAGACCAGGATCCAGGCACTCAGAAATCCGCCCCGCACTAACGGCAGGGTCACCTGAAAGAACGTACGCAGGGAGCGGGCCCCGAGGCTTCGCGCCGCTTCTTCGAGATTCGGATTGAGTTGTTGGAGCGTGGATTCCATCCCCTGCAACGCCGCCGGGAGAAAATGGACCAGATACGCCAAGAGTAGAACGAGAATCGTGCCGTACAGTTGGGGAACGGTTTGTGAGACCAGGACCAAGACCGCGAGCGCGGCGACCGGTCCGGGTAGCACGTAACCTGTATACGCCCCTTGCACGCAAAAGGTGCCTGCCCAAGTCCGTCGCCGGCATGCCAGGTAGGCGAGGGGAATCCCGCAGAGGACGGCTGCGGTGGCCGTGATACCCGAGAGCGAGACACTGTTCCACACGTAGCCGAAGAACTGGGGAGCAATCTCACCGGCGGAGGCCGCCTGGACCGTCCATCGAATGAGCAGCAGCACCGGCAGGCCGAATGCAGCTCCGAACACGAGCAGGAGATAGCTGGTAAACAGCAGGGTCGTAAGGGGCCCACAGGGTTGCGGCACGGGTTTTCGATACCGGCCGGTGGTCTGATAAAACCGGCTTCGCTGCCGGAACCATCGTTCGCCGAACAGAAAGACAAACACGCAGGCCACCAGGACCAGACTCAAACAGGCGGCCGCCGTGTTGTCGAAGCGGCCGGTCATCTGTTGGTATACGGCGTAGGTAAAGGTCTGAAAACGCAGCAGCGAAACCGCGCCGAAATCAGACGCCACGTAGAGAATCGCCAGAAACAGTCCGGCGATCAGCGATGGGCGGATGAGCGGCAGTGACACCCTGAAGAACGTGGTCACGCGATTGGCTCCGGTCGTGCGGGCAACTTCTTCAAAGGAGACGTTGAAGTTCTTGAAGGCTGAACGGGCCAACAGGTACACAAACGGAAACGTGTTCAAGGCAAGCACGAGCACGGCGCCCGCGAAACTGAATGGTGAAAAGAAGGTCGCCTCCGGTCCGGCAATGGTCTGCCAGATGTGTTCCAGCGTGCCCCCGCGTTTCAATAGGTACGTATAGGTATAGGCCAAGACGTAAGAGGGAATGGACAAGGGCAGGATCAGCAGCCAATCCCATATTTTCGACCCGGCAAAGGCATAGCGGGTCATGATCCAGGCCAGCGAAACGCCCAGGGCTAGGTTGATGACCGCGACGCCCAAGGAGAGGGAGATCGTGTTGAAGAACAGTTCCGGGACCCGCGTGGTCCAGAGTCGTCTCCAGATTGCCGGGTCCGCGGTTACGGCCGAAACAGTCACATAGAGTAACGGCAGCATGAGCGCAACGGCCAGGCAAAAGCCGAGCAGCACAACCGGAGAAGGAAAACGAAAACGGACGGATGGCAGCGTGGGAAAAGGGTTAGCGGAGTCCAACGTCTTCAATGACGGTCATCGTGGGGTCGCGGAGTTGAGCCAACCGGCTAACCGGGACCGCGGCTACCTGAAAAATCTGAAGC
>VXOF01000084.1:0-2854 GCA_009840285.1 Nitrospira sp. SB0662_bin_26 | reverse complement strand
AGGCGCGGCTGTCACGTGAGGATTCAACGGATATTCTTTGTTCACGTCCGCGAAGGTTCGTTGTCCTTTGGGCGAGATCAGAAAACGAATCAGGGCCCGGGCCTGTGTCAAGCGTTTGGTGTGGGCGGTGATGCCCGCCCCTGCGGCATTCAGGACCACACCCATGTCTTGGTCTCCTTGATCCGTCAGAAGCGGGGCGATCGGCGCATCCGGATGTTTGGCCAGGTGGCGGTTGATATAATAGTGATTGACCAAACCGGCAGCCACTTCTCCGCGTGCCACGGCCGCCACGATCTGCCGATTTTTCCCGTACACGAATGCTCCGGCATTATCCTTCAAGCCGCGCAGGAACCCGGTGGTGATCTCGTCACCCTTCAACGCACGGATCACCGACACGCCGGTCTGTAAATAAACACTGCCCGCACTGGGAATCGCGATCTTGCCTTTCCATTGCGGGTCGGCGAAATCCAGAATAGACGAGATGTCACCAGGACGGAGCATGGTGGTGTTATAGACGACCACCCAAATCCGGCCCGATAAGCCGATCCAACTGCTGTCCGGGGCCCGGAACCGGCCGGGAATAGTTTTCTCCAGGTCAGGGATGGCAGCGGGTTGGAGTAGTCGCAATTCACGCGCACGTTCCAAGGTGCCGGCGTCATTGGTGATGAGCACGTCGGCCGGAGTCCTGGCCCCTTCCATACGTAGCCGGTTGATCAGGGCCGTGCTGTCTGCAGTGAGCATTTGCACTCGAATACCCGATTCGGCCTGAAACGCATCAAGTGCCGGTTGAATAAGCCGTTCGGCCCGTCCGGAGTAGACGACCAGCGTGTCATCGGCAGACCCCCAGGAAGGGAGACCCAAGGTCGCCACTACTACGAATAGTAAAAAAAAGTTTCTCGGCATGGGAATGGTGAAACGATTTGTGGTTGTGGAATGCGGATTGAAAGGGTCTTAAATCAACAATCTGAAATCGAAACTCTCAATTATGCCTAATCCGTTGTTTCAACGCGGTCTTCCCTTTGTCAAGGCTTCCAGGTCTCGCCCACAATTCTTACAGTCGCCGTTCGGCAATTGCATAGGAGTGCCGTACAATTCCAGTTTATGGGTACGAATGGTGAACCCGTTTTTTCTGGCGACTTCGTCCTGTAGCTCTTCTATCTGGCAATTCTCGAATTCTATGATTTTATCACACACCGTGCAGATGAGATGGTCGTGGTGACCTTTGTGGGCCACGTTGTCGAACTGTGTCTGACTGCCGAAGTGTTGCTCTTGAGCGAGGCCGGTATCGCACAGGAGTTTGAGCGTGCGGTAGACCGTGGCCAAGCCGATATGGGGGTCCTTCTTGGAGAGAAGCCGGTACATCTGTTCGGCCGTCACGTGTTCCATTTTCAAAAAGGTCGTGAGGATGTTCTCACGTTGACGGGTCAGTTTCAGACCGTTTTTCGTCAGGTGTTGCTTGAGAATCTCAAGCTCTTTGGTGGGCTTCGCCATAAATCAATTCCTGCGTCTATGGGCATCCTATTAAACCGGAATATGGTTGAAGGGTCAAGCGGGAATCCCGGTTCTCTGATGAGATCACCGAGCGCATGCAAGTTTTCCTTGTGTTGACGAGTCTTCGCGTGGCTCGTTAGGATCAGCCTCCTGCTGGGCCACTCGTTATGCGCAAACCCCAAGAGATTACGGTTGACCGGACGTTGCTGGTCTATGGGCTTCACCTGGCCCAAGAACAAGAATGTTCCATGGTCAGCGACGTGAAGGTGCACCAACTGATTTTTCTGGCCGAATTGCAAATGCTCGGCAAAGGGGTGCGAGGGTTGCATTACGAATTCATGCGGTTTCCCTATGGAGCTTTCAGCAAAGACCTCGATAATGATCTGCTGGCTCTACGCAAGAAAGAACGGCTTCAGAATTTTGACGTCGTCGGTTCCGCGGAAGAGTGTATTCCTTTGGTCGAGGAAGAGGTGGCCCCCGGTGTTGAGGCCAATGAACAGGTTGTGGAGATTCTGCAATCCGTCGTGGAGACCTATGGGCCTCAGGATGTGGGAGAAATCACGAAATCCGTGGAGGATGTTGAAATCAGCGTGGTCGATCGACCCGAGGAAAAATTATGTGTCCGGGATATTCCGTTTCATTCCATCGTGCTTGTTCCCTCCCGCATCGAAGTGACAGGAGATTTTTCCGTTCCCGCCAAAACACTGGCTCTCCTGAATAAGGCGTTGGGTTCATAACCGGCTCCCTCATTCCAACAAAAACGGAGCGGACTTATGTATTGAAGTGCTCACACGAAGAGCTAGTCCGTTTTCTTTTCTGGGATAATCCCTCTCAAAAACTCTCCAAACATGCGAGCCCCACGAATTCTATGATGAGCTGCACCCTTTGCAAATTTTCCTTTCTGCCCTTTCTTGGTTTTGTCTTGTGGTCCTTCATAGGTTCGTTCGCTATGAATATATTCCTCGAAGGCGTCAAGATGGCAGTTCAGTTCGTCGCTGTTTCGAATGGGTAATCGACCATGAATGTGCATGCTTTCTCCTTTTGTCAATCCCCGACCAATGAGACATGGCGGTGACTTCTTCCGAGTGTTCTAGTGAGAGAAAAGTCTAGGCCTTCGGGTCTTTGGGCGGGATCGAGAGAATGGCCTTGGCGACATTCTCCGGCGTGTCAGGAATAGGTTCAGGCATTGGGAGCGCAGGACGGCCACGGGAGCGTTTGCCTGCCTCACTAGACGTGTCGGGTGCATTGTTTGGTTTCTTAGAAGACATCATGAATAACTAATAGCCAAGTGCCAATTGATTAAGTAGAGACGGCCCTTTTTCCCGCCCCACCTGTTGATAGATTTTAAGAACCTCTTCATATG